>JAXLVT010000011.1:0-115290 GCA_046328925.1 Anaerolineales bacterium | reverse complement strand
GTCTGAATATGAATCTAAGAACAAAAGCAAATCATAACTTCACAAGGAAAACCGCCAAAGAAACGTGCTGCTTAAATAAAAAAGCCGAGACCCTTTTAGGTCTCGGCTTTTTTATTATCACTTATGCTGCGTTATTTGCAGAAGGAGAAGAATCTTTGCTCTTTTTGGCTGGAGCTCGTTGTTTCTGTTCTTTAGGTTGCAAGAAGAGCATGTAACCGTACACCAAGGAAAACAGGCCGTAAATCACAAGCAAGACCCAGCCGTTGACACGAAGCACACCAATCGAAGAACGGCTCATTCCCATGATGGTTAGAATAAAGCCAATTACAGAATACCCTAGCAACACAATGGCAATCGTCTTTTGCAACTTGGCATTAGCCATATCCTTCAACATCCAGAGGAACCAGGCAAACAAAAGCAAGGTTCCACCGAAGAAGCGGGATATGTAGTTGACGATTACATAAATCTCAGCATTGAATTGCTGATACACGAAGTCAGGAAAGATCACGAAGGCCGCCCCGAACAAGGCAACGGCAATGGCATTGATGGTGAACATTAAGCGGTAATTCATATCATTCTCCTTTGAATTCCAAATTGAATATCATGAGAATAAATATACTGTACCGCATTTTGAATGCAAAGAATTTCAATCCCCTTAACCTTACATTCACTTTGCATAAACAGATGGCTCGTATCCTACTTTAGTACTAGGACGATACAGCGGATTCCACCAAAGTTTTTGCTTGCGCAGTTTCCAAATCTGGGTGAATTGGCACCATACTGGAAATTCCTGTCACATCCAAGACCGAAGCAACATTTCCCTGTGGCGAAATAAATGCAATTTTCCCACCACGGCGGCCCACCAGCCTGGCCGCATTAATCAACATTGGAATCCCAATGGAAGAAAGGAAACTTACTTTGGATAGGTCAATGGCTACCCGTAAATTATCAGCATTACAATGGCCAATCAGTGTAGATTCAATTTGATTTACCCCATTTATATCCAGCCGTCCTACTAATTTTATTAAACGGAGGCCATCTTTCATTTCTATGTAGTGTAGTCTCATGGAAAAATTCCTCTATACAGGCATTGTACCAACAAATCTGGCATTCATAAAAGGCTTCCGCCAATTCATTCCCAAATTATCAGATTATGATATAGAATCAGCCGAATATGAGAAAAATCTTTAGCGAGATTGGCGCCTTCCTGCAAACTCCAGTTGGCATCCTGTTGACCATCACCGTCGTGTGGCACATTGTTTTATACGCCCTTGGCATCCCTATCAACTATTTTGTCAGCGGTTTTCTATTTCTGGTTGATATTGCAGCCACGTTTTATATCCTTGACCGCCTTACCTACTTTTTCTCACAATTCATCCTCCCCATTCAGGACTCCAAACAAAGGCAGGAGATCTACGAACGCGTCCAAATGTTTGAGCCTGGTAAACGCGGACCTGCCTTATTCATCAAGAATGGCAAAGTCATTATGCATGAAGGGGAAAAAGAGAAGCGCGGTGCAGGTGTCATCGTATTGGACACAGCCAGTGCAGCTTTGTTGCAAACTGATACCGAAATCAGGGATACAGTAGGCCCTGGAATCAAGTTTACTCAAAAAGGGGAATACATCGCGGGCAGCGTAGACCTGCGTACTCAATTGCAGTTTATCGGTCCCATTGAAGACCACCAGCTTTCTTTATATCCATCTTTGGTGATTTCACCCGTTCAAGAAACCAGTGGCTGGACTCGAGATGGTTTTGAAGTCTCCCCCATTATTAGTGTCAAATTCAGTATTAAACGCTCAGCGGAAAACAAGCCCTCTGAAAGTGGAGTCACATCCAGATACGGGTATGATGCGTCAGCCGTCCGCAATGCAATTATGGGCGAAGCCATCCAATTGGGAGCGTCGGACAATAAAGTTTTCATGGAGTGGAAAAATCTACCTGCTCACCTCGTAGTCAATCTTTGGCGTGACTATATTCGCAAGTTCAAACTTAACGACCTTTTCAGTTCCGATGACAACGCATTGCAAACCATTGAAAAAATGATCAACATGCGATTGAAACAAAAAGATGTAATCGGGTTGGACGATATCGGCAAGCCAAGCGGAGAATGGTTACGCAGTGTGGAATTTGAACAACTTGAGTCTCGTGGGCTACAAGTCATTGATGTAAAAATTCATAATGTACTCCTTGAAGAACCACAGGAAGATCAATTGATTCATCAATGGAAAGCAGAATGGCTAAACACCGCCAAGAAAGAACAGGCTCAACTTAAGGAAATGGAAGCGTTGGCAGAAACTGCATCACGAGAAGAAGCCAGCAAAGAATTTGCCAAGATATCTTCTTCTTTGTTCCGTGCAAAAATCACTGAGCCTCAAAAAAGCCCATTCAAGTTGTTGCAGTTATTAATCCATCCAATTAAAGATGCACAGTTAACTCAACACAGTGCTGACCCAGAGATGGAAGATGATCTCCGCAAAATTGATGAAATCTGGAAATGGCTTCTGGATAACAATCCTGATGGCGGGCCAAAGGCAGGTCAGGGTTAATGATGAATACTCGACGCAATCAACGCGACGAAATCGCAACTCGCATCTTCAGCCTGAGCGATGAAGGGGTCAACATCCGCAACACATGGCGCAGCTTTGTTGGGCTGTTGGTATGGCTTCTCTTAACAGGCCTTACCATTTTGGTTTCCCTGTACGGCATTCAACAAGTGACTCATATGCTGGTCATTGCAGGGATGGGATTATTTAAATATGGACCCATCCTTGCTGTAGCCTATGCACTCGCAAAAAAACGAGCAGCTCAATATCTTCAAGATGTCTTTGAACTTGAAGATGAAGCCATGGCAGTTCGCTTTATGGAAGAAGTTGCCTTTGGATATGGATATGAGGAAATCACCATCAAAGATGGACAAATTAGTGAGGAAGATGAAAAGTCATCCATCATTCTGATTGGTGGCCCAGGCAAGGTTTACGTCCACTTGGGAAATGCAGCCTTGCTTGAAAAAGTAAATGGCGACCCTGGCGTCATTTATCCCCGTAAAGATCCCTGGAAGTTAGGACGATTCGAACGTATCCGTGAAATCGGCAAAGATGATGAGCCCGGCAAACGCGAATACGCCTTCATCAATTTGCGCGACCAGTTCATCAATGATTTATCCATTTCTTCGCGCACCAAAGATGGGATTCCGATTGAAGCTCATGATATCAAGGCTATCTTTAGCATCGAAAGAAAACTACAGCAGGAAGAAACAGCTCAACCTGATCCATTTTCCTTTGAACCCAAAGCGGTCGAAAGTATTGTATACAAGCAAGTAATTATTACCCCAGAACCTGATGCAAAATCTAACATTGCCTATCCTTGGGACATTACCGCTATTCCATTGATTATGTCTGAGTTGGAAAATCTCATCACCACGCGTACCCTCAGTGAAATTCTGGCCACCATCGGACAAAAAGAAATCGACCAAACTTTTAATAACGATCAAACCATCGCGCAAATGCGAGTGGAAGTCACTGGCCAAATGGGGCTGACCAACAAACGTAAAGAAGTCAGTCCGCCAAATTTCGAATCGCGTACCAAAATTACGCAACAATTTTATGATGAACCCTTCAAGAAAAAGCTTCTTCTGTGGGTATTTCTCTTCAATGGATAGATATTGGCACCTGGAAAATTCCGTCTGCTATTATTCAAGAAAAACATACAGAAGCGGCAACATCCTGCGAGAAAATGCAAATCAAAGAAATGCCATCAAGAAGAAGAAGGAAAAATTCACTCAGTTGGAAGTGTCACAACTTTTCAAACATGTGGTCGTACAAAACTTTGAACGAGCAGGCGGCCGAAGAGGCTCAGGAAGAGAGCTCGATCAGTTTATGAAGCAAAACCAAATTGTAGGTTCCTTCATAAAATCACAGGGCCAAAAAGTTAACATGGACTCCACAGGTGTTGCACTCGATATTTTGAAAGCGTTCCGTAAGGAATTAGTTTCAGGACGCGCCCTGATTGAAAGAGATATTGAAAACTTAAGAAACAACAAAGATAATTTTCTTGAAAACGAAAAACTTATCAAAAAGAATGTTGAACACTTGGGCGATATCGACAAAGCCCTACACAACATCAATCAACTCACAAACCATTGGATATAGATGAAGCACCCCTACTTTACCCTCTCGCAAGAAATCACTCGCGCGCTCAATTTGGGCGCGCCCATTGTTGCACTCGAATCTACCGTGATCACACATGGCCTGCCCCGTCCGCAAAATCTAGAATTGGCGCGAAATATGGAAAAGCAAGTCCATGACCAAGGTGCAACGCCTGGCACGGTAGCACTTTTGGATGGAAAAATCCGCATCGGCCTTTCAGACGAAGAACTGATTCGGCTTTCTGATTCAGACTCCACGCTGAAAGTCAGTCACCGTGACTTCGCCACGGCCATTGTCAAAAAAGTAAACGGTGGCACCACCGTCGCAGGGACCATGTATGCAGCCAACATGGCAGGCATCAAAGTCTTCGCTACAGGCGGAATTGGCGGCGTTCACAAAGAATCGTCCTTTGATATTTCAACTGACTTGCATGCTCTTTCAAACACGCCAATGATCGTAGTTTGCGCTGGCGCAAAAGCAATTTTGGATTTACCCGCCACCCTCGAATATCTTGAAACGATGGGCGTTCCCGTTGTTGGCTATGGCACTGACGAATTCCCTGCCTTCTATTCCCGTGAAAGCGGATTAGGCGTGAGCGTTCGTTTGAATACTCCCAAAGAAATCGTGGAATTTGCCAAAGCCCACTGGAATTTAGGAATGAAAAGTGCCATCCTCGTGACGAATCCAATTCCAGAAGCAGAAGCCATCTCAAAGTCCGAAATGGAACCGATGATTGCTCAAGCCTCCGCAGAAGCCGTTCAACAAGGAATCCACGGACAGAAATTAACTCCTTTTCTCTTGGGTCGCATTAGTGAATTGACTCAAGGAAAATCTTTGAACGCAAATCTTTCTTTGCTCTTGAACAATGCCAGCCTCGCCGCGCAAATTGCCAAAGAATTCAGCACCAAAGTAAAAGAATGGGCTATATGAAAAACGAATTCACCCTCAGCGCAACCTTTTCTGCGAAAGCCGAAACCATTTATCAGGCATGGCTCTCCACCCAAGGTCACACCCTGATGACAGGGAGTCCCGCGAAAGTAGATGGTCGTGTGGATGGTGCATTCACTGCATGGGATGGGTACATTTGGGGAACGTTTGTAGAATTGGAAGAAAATAAAAAAATCATCCAAGCTTGGCGGACTGGCGAATTCCCTGAAGATGCTGAAGATTCACATGTAGAGATTTTCCTAGAAGAAGAAAAAGGAAAGACAATCCTAACGCTGATTCACTCAGCCATGCCCGAAGACCAGGTGGATGACTATAAACAAGGCTGGGAAGATTTTTACTTCAAGCCGATGAGAGAATATTTTGGTTAATAAAAATGAGCGGCTGTTTCACAGCCGCTCATTTTTATTTTTGTGTCAACAACTCTTGCACCAGTTGATCTGGCACCTGTACCGCAACCAACTCGCCACGAACTGTGGTAACTCCATTCACCACAATCCACTCTTCGATGGTAATTTTTCTTCCCTTTACTTCCTTCACCTTGGCACGAACTTCTAATACTGGCCCCAATGGAGTTGGCTTTAAATAATCCACATGCAAAGAAGCAGTAAGATACCGCAACGGGGGTTCTGTATCCATTGCTCGGTTTTCTGCACGATACCCTGCCGCCGCCGCAGTACCTGTCCCGTGACAATCTACTAAAGAAGCCAACAATCCTCCATAAACATATCCAGGAATTGCAATGTGATACGGCTTGGGTTGAAAATGGCAAATTGACTCTTCCCCATCCCAATAGCTTTTAATTTGATGGCCCAAATCGTTCAACCGTCCACAGCCATAACAGTGCGCCAAATGGTCTGGATAAAAATCTTGAAATGCTTTTTCGCTCATGTTTGATTTCCTTCTCAAGGAGTCGGTGTAACGGATGGAGTCTCTGTTATTAGTGGCAAGGTCGGAGTGGTTTCAAGTGTGGGTGTTGTAAGATCTCCCATGACAGTAAACTGTCCAATCACTTTCCATTCATAGCCCATAAATATCTGCACTTCGTAGTTTCCAGGTTGCCACCCACCGATGGGAGCGTCACATTCTGTATAACCACCACCGCCACCAGTTCCCCCATCCCAAGGATGAGTCTCGTAACAAACAATATTAGGATAACCATTGCGATACCAAAGCGCTGTCCATTGCACACCGGGGATGGTATTGTTGTATGCAAAGACCCCAAACATTTTATTAATCGGTAATTGAAAAACAGTCTGTGGATCAATGGCATTCACACCATCAAAATTTTGAGAAAATTGAATTGCACCAAAAACAGCTTCAGGGTTGGGAGTTACTGGTCCAGTAAAAAGAGCTTGAATAGAATTTGGCAGAAATGGAGTGGTGGTTGCAGTCGGCGTATCAGTTGTGGAAGGGGTATTGGTTAAGGTCGGCGTTAGGGTAATCGTCGGCGTGACCGTAATCGTTGGAGTCAACGTAATGGTAGGAGTAAGAGACGGGGTTAGTGATGGCGGATAATATACATATACAAAAGGTTCACCATACGATGGAAGCCAAAAAGCAAACCCCACCAAAGGCAAAAACAACGAGAGCAATTGCAATGCCGCCATATTTTGCCTACGACGCAAACTATAAAAAGACACTTTGCGAGCAGTCTGCATATTTTTAATAGATGCACGCAATGCAAAATATGCACCGATGACTGAGAATAACGCTAAAACAATAACTGTTGAATGTATATCCATATACAAGATTATAGCATGCTGAAAACTACGTAACATACGGTAAAAATTCTGTGGTAAAACAGGCTCATGACAAAAGAAATCATCTTCCTCAAGCTCGGTGGTTCCTTGATTACAGACAAGGACACCCCCTATACCCCCAGACTCGACAAGCTGGCAGAGTTATCTCGTGAAATCAAAGCGGTTCTGGACTCAAACCCAAACCTGCTCCTGATTCTCGGGCATGGATCTGGCTCCTTCGGACACGTCGCCGCGAAGAAACACGGCACCCGTGATGGCGTTCAAACCAAAGAACAATGGTATGGATTTGCAGAAGTCCGCTTTCAAGCTGCAGAATTGAATCGCTATGTAGTTCAATCTCTGCTTGAAGCGGGAATTCCAGCCCTACCATTTCCCCCATCTGCATCCATGGTCTCGAATGACAGAAAAGTCATTCATCACAACGTTGAACCCATTCGCAAAGCATTGAATGCAAATCTCCTGCCCGTGGTTCAAGGGGATGTGGCTTTTGACGAAATGCGAGGCGGAACCATTCTTTCTACAGAAGATGTCTTTGCTTTTCTCGTAGAACCCTTCCACCCCACCCGAATTTTACTGGCAGGGATTGAAGCAGGTGTTTGGGAAGATTTTCCAGCGAGAACAAAGTTGGTGAAAGAGATTCAACTGTCAGATTATGAAAAGATGCGTGCAGGTATCAGCGGCTCCGCCAGCACAGATGTCACCGGCGGAATGAAAGCCAAAGTAGAGGAAATGCTGGCGCTGGTTCAAAAGTCAAAGGGCTTGACCGCGCAAATATTTTCAGCTGAAGAAAACGGCTTTCTTACAAGGGCATTGAACGGCGAAAATGTGGGAACGCTACTAAAGGTATAGTCAACTAGTGGATGCAAATGCATCCACTTTTATTTTAATGACAAAAAAAGTGACTAATCACTCTTGCTTTTTTTGTACAAAAACAAGATAATAGGACAAATAAAAATTATATATAATTTCCAAGGAGAGTCTATGGCAACCAAAGCAAAGTCCGCTAAGAAGATCGTAAAGGCAAAACCGAAAGCCGCTGCGAAAAAAGTTGTGGCTCGCAAAGCTGCGCCAGCAAGGGCCAAGTCATCTTTTAAACCAACAAAGTTGAAGTTACTGCGCCCTGTTCCTTCGGATATTGAAATTGCACAGGCGGGAAAACTCAAGACCATTTTGCAGGTTGCTGAAGAATTAGGCATCCGAGAAAATGAATTGGAATTGTATGGTCCTTACAAAGCCAAAATCAAATTGGAAATCCTTGAAAGATTAAAGAATCGCCCCAACGGCATTTATGTTGATGTAACCGCAATTACTCCCACCCCACTTGGTGAAGGCAAAACCACAACCACAGTTGGTCTTTCACAAGCCCTCGGCGCTCACCTCGGAAAGAAAGTTGTCACAGCCATTCGTCAACCTTCACAGGGTCCTACCTTTGGAATCAAAGGTGGTGCCGCTGGTGGTGGATATTCACAAATCATCCCCATGGAAGATTTCAACTTACATTTGACTGGTGATATTCATGCCATAACCGCAGCACATAACCTTGTCGCTGCTGGTTTGGATGCACGCGTCATGCATGAAAAACAACAAGACGATGAAAAGTTGTTCAACGCATTATGCCCGCCTGATAAAAAAGGAAAACGTAAATTCTCTTCCACCATGCTTCGCCGTGTGAAGAAGTTGGGAATTAATAAAACCAATCCAGATGATTTAACCACGGAAGAACGCTCTCGCTTTGCACGCCTTGACATTGACGAATCGACCATCACCTGGCGCCGCGTCATTGACATCAACGACCGCTTCTTACGTGAAGTAAAAGTCGGCATGGGTAAAGATGAGGCTGGCTTTGAGCACATGTCTGGTTATGACATCACAGTTGCTTCCGAAATCATGGCTGTTCTCGCGCTGACCACTTCACTCGAAGATATGCGCGAACGCTTCGGTAAGATGGTAGTTGCCACCAGCAAAAGTGGTGAAGCTGTCACAGTAGAAGATCTCGGTATCGCTGGTGCTGTTACCGTATTGATGAAGGATGCAATCAAGCCTAACCTGATGCAAACCTTGGAAGGCACCGCCGCTACGGTTCATGCTGGACCGTTTGCTAACATTGCTCACGGCCAATCCTCCATCATCGCTGACAAGATCGCACTCAAACTAGCTGATTATGTAGTGACTGAATCTGGCTTCGGTGCTGATATCGGCATGGAAAAATTCTTTGATATCAAGTGCCGTTACTCAGGCTTAATTCCGCAAGTGGTCGTCATGGTTGCAACTGTCCGTGCTTTGAAAATGCATGGCGGCGGTCCCAAAGTTGTGGCTGGAAAGCCATTGGCTCCTGAATACACTGATGAAAACCTCGAATTGTTGCGCGCTGGTTTGGTCAACTTGGAACGCCATATTCAAAATGCGATTAAATTTGGCGTCAATGTTGTTGTGGCAGTAAATTCCTTTGCAACAGATACCAAAGCTGAAGTAGAAATGATTCGCGAGGCAGCTCTTAGATTTGGTGCCATGGATGCAGTCGTGTCCACACACTGGGCTGATGGCGGCGCGGGCGCCAAGAAATTGGCTGAAGCCGTAGTGAAAGCGGCCGAGAAGAAAACAAACTTCCAATTCCTGTATCCTTTGGAAATTTCAATCAAAGAAAAGATTGAGAAAATTGCTAAAGAAATTTATCGTGCCGACGGCGTAGATTACACTCCAGAAGCCGAAGAACAGATTGCACGTTATACCCGTCTTGGGTTTGATAAGCTTCCAATCTGTATGGCAAAGACTCATCTTTCCTTCACAACAGATGCAACCAAGAAAGGTGCGCCCACGGGCTTCCGAATCAGCGTCCGTGAGATTCGTGCTTCAGCTGGCGCAGGCTTCTTATATCCCATCCTTGGAGATATGCGAACCATGCCTGGCTTACCCACCCGCCCTGCCTATTATGATGTTGACCTCGATATGAAGACCGGGAAAGTAGTTGGCTTATTCTAATTAGTAAAGTTATACAGAATATATAACTCATAAACAAAAGTCCCTTGCCAAATAATGGCAAGGGACTAATCATAATTCGTCCGTTTATTTTATCGGACAGGCACCGATATTTACTTTCATCGTACCTGAGCCTTGTGCTGTAGTGATCTTGAGTTCATATGTCCAGAGTTGCTTACCGGTACAGGTGATGACATTCTTACCATCTACATCCGTACCGCTGTCATTACATTGTAATTCACCCTTCGGGTCTAAAGATTCAAAAGTAGCACCTTGATCAAGTAAAATATTTTGATATGGAGCTTTTTGAACACAATAGGTTTCTGAAGCAACGGTATCTGGAAAAACGAGTGTGGCAGGTTGTGCGGCAACAGGGGCAGCCGTGGGGGTAGCTGAAGTACCACATGCTGTGGCAAATATCACCACAAAAACAGCAGTCAGCATTAAAATAGCGTTTGTCTTTTTCATTGTAATTCTTTCTCCTATGTTGGGGTTATCAATACGCAGTCATTATGGCTGTATCAGTACTGATAGGCTATGGGAGGAATATCCTATTTGAAGATAATTAGACCTTACATGAACCTTGCATCCCTTTCCCTACACGAACAAAGAGACCTTGTTAAGAGCAAGGAAGTTCCCGCTTCGGACTTAATCTCAGCTTGTTACCGCCAAATTGAGAGACTCAACCCCCTGCTAAATGCATTCATTACTGTCATTCCAATGGAAGCAGATGAATTTCCACAAGCAGGTAGTCTTCCTTTGCTAGGTATTCCTCTTGCTGTAAAAGATTTGTACGATACAAAAGGTATACGCTCTACGTCAGGATCAAAATTCTTTGCAGATCGCATTCCTGATGAAGATGCCTTTGTTGTCCAGAAAATAAAAAAAGCCGGTGCGCGAGTTATTGGAAAAACCAATACTCATGAAATTGCACTTGGCGTTACAAATAAGAATCCGCACTTTGGCGCATGCAAAAATCCATGGGATATCACGCGCACCCCTGGTGGTTCCTCGGGCGGTAGTGCCGTTGCAGTAGCAACGGGTATGTCCATGGCGGCTTTAGGAACAGACACTGGCGGCTCGATTCGTATTCCAGCAGCCTTATGTGGCGTGGTTGGTCTCAAGCCAACTTATGGACGTGTCAGTTTGCGCGGCATCCTTCCGCTCTCGTGGAATCTAGATCACGCTGGTCCCATCACCCGCAAAGTTGAAGATGCGGCTCTTATGCTTCAAGTAATGGGCGGATACGATGAACTGGATCCAGCCTCCATCAAGACCTTACCTGGTGATTATTCCAGTCACTTAATGGACGGAATGACTGGGCGAAAAATTGCGCTAGCAGTTGGTAGTTTTATTGAAGATTGTGATCCAGAAGTTCTCAAAGCTGTTCATGCTGCAGCCCAAGTTTTAAAAGAACAAGGCGCTGAAATCATTGAAGTTAATATGGACTTTCTGAAAGAAGCAGCTTTGGCCAATGCCCTCATGACACAGTCTGATGGTGCAGCATTTCACCGCGAAAGGCTCAAGGAACATCCTGATTGGTTTGGCGATGATGTCCGTCAACGACTGCAAACTGGTGCCGCCTTCACGTCCACAGAATATATTTTGGCCAGGCGCACTCAGGCTGAAACCTATCGCAAAATGGAAATTCTTTTTGATACCTATGATTCTTTGATTCTGCCTACAACCCCCATCACTGCACCTGTCCTAGATGGAGAAAACGCTGTAGAACGAGCACGTGTCCTGACTCGCTTCACCTCTCCCTTCAATTTGACCGGGCTTCCTGCACTAAGTGTACCCTGTGGCTTTAGCTCTGAAAACCTGCCAATCGGTCTTCAAATTGTTTCCAGGTCATGGAATGAATCAGGGGCTCTACGCGTTGGCTTTGCTTATCAACGTGCCACTGAATGGTATAAGAAAAAACCTGAAATTTAATCTATCTATCAAAAAGCTCAAGTAAAAAAATGAACCCCATCTTAATGGGGTTCATTTTTTTATTATTAATATTTATATTCTAATGACACGTACAAGTAGCTGGATCCCATTTTTGTCCACGGATGGGGCAGGATGTCACTGGAATACATGACCCAGGAGGAGGGGTAGGTTCATCACCTCCACTCGTTTCAGGAGGGGCACACTGGTCAAACTGTAACGTTTGAGTTTCAGTGTCAATTTGTCCGCTACCGTTGGGTACACAAACTCCATTGAGTTCATAGAACCCTGCCGGACACAGGTTGAAATTTGTTCCTGTGCCAGAATCTGCTACACAACACTTTCCGAGAGAGTCATAACTAGCACCCACGGGACATTGTGTTCCTTGTGTACCTGTACCATCCCACTGACAAGAGTCTCCAACTTTTTTGTAATGAGCAGGACAACCCGGCTCACCACAAGAATTATCAATACTACAAGATCCTTGAGCAGTTAAATCTGGTCCATCACCAGGATGACATTCATATTTATCTCCGCCCAAAGGTGTACAACCTGTTGGGTCGTTATGCGTCCAACCATCAGGAGGGTTATTAGCCATGCTGAATTGAACAATTGTATAAGGATCATTAGCTTTCACACAGGACATTCCCTGATTAACATTCACATCATTACAAATTACCTTGGGTGCACAACTTGATGGCTGACCATTGATATCAACACTATAGGAGGCTAATTGTGTACACATGGGAGCAAGTTCTACAGGATTATCAACCACACAGCGAAAACCTAGATCGGGAAGACTTTCAATGGGTTTCAATGAGTATCGATGAGCAGAGATACTTGCATCAGCTCCATCCGCAAAACTTGTGGAACGAATCGAGCGTTTTTCTCCCAAATCTGGGCCTAGTGGGTCTTCTGCAGAGCCATTAGTATAGTAATTGGAGTCATACCAGTCAGCCACCCATTCGCGAACATTTCCAGCCATATCAAATACGCCATAGAAACTTGCACCTGATGGATAAGACTGAACATCTTCCAATTTCCCCTTACAAAAATTGAAATTTAACAAGTCACAGGTTGGAGCAGCATCCCCCCAAGGAAAAACATTGCCATCTGGACCACGAGCTGCCTTTTCCCATTCAGCTTCTGTAGGAAGGCGGCCGTGAACAAATTTACAATAGTCTGCAGCTTGCTGATAGTTTACACCAACCACAGGCAAATTGGTAAAGCGATAGTTGCTAAAATTAGGGTTCTTCTCGGGGTCTGGTGCAGTACATTGGCCAGTACTTACACACAAGGCAAACTGGGCATTGGTTACTTCTGAGCTATAAATCCAAAAGTCGCCCAAGGTAACTTTCTTTTCGGGACTATCTCCCATGTTATTGTTGCCCATTAGAAATTCTCCACCCGGGACTGCGGCCAAAATAGAA
Organism: Anaerolineales bacterium; assembly: GCA_046328925.1. Classification (GTDB taxonomy): domain Bacteria; phylum Chloroflexota; class Anaerolineae; order Anaerolineales; family Villigracilaceae; genus Villigracilis. Next base: position 102,097 of record JAXLVT010000011.1, on the reverse strand, counting down.
CCATCAATATAAGTATATTTTGATCCAACTTCCATGGGAGGACCAGCCAAATCAATGGGGACGACAGGCGCATCAGTCGCTGCAGGATTGACAGCTGGAACATCAGTGGCAGGAGGTTGGGTGGCATCCACGCCTGCTGCACCAGGGCCAGGATTTCCACCACAAGCAACAATAATGATGCTTAATATGGTGATAATAGAAACTAAGAACAAGACTCTTCTCATACTACTCCTTTATAAAATTTCACAACAAAACATTGATTATGCTCATTATATGCATCACCTTCCAACATAACATCCCCAAAAAGTCCCCTTCAATTTGAAGGGGACTTTTTGAATTTACTTATTAATCAATTCACACTTGCCAGCACTCTCATTCCAACGACATGCATATGCATTATGGATACAACGCGTCTCCGAAGGAATTTTAGAACACACATCAATCGCATCTGCGCATTTGAGTGTAGTCACGTCCACCGTGACACAACCGGGACCGCTGAGTTTGACTTCGCCTGGCGAGCAAGCTCCGAGGTCCGCATTGAAAGTAGAACCAGGAGCACACCCTGGATATGAATTTCCAGTCACAGCCTGACAACACTGGAATGTATTGTTATAGGAATATCCAGTGGCACAACCTGCATACGTTTGAGTAGCCAAGGTTGGATTATCAAGCCCATATGGAGCTTGGGATGCGCCATTTGGTGGAACACAAGCCCCTGCCAGATTATCGTAATACAAACCTGAAGGACATTGACCATTTGCATCGACACCAATCACACAGGTTTGTTGCCCACCACGATCAACCAATGAATATCCTTTAGGACATCCCGCCACTGTAGGTTGACCTGCGATTGGGGTGTAATTACACATTCCAGTTGCAGGGTCTAAGGTGTAACCTGGATCACAGGTTGGACCTGCACCTGTAACATCAGGTGAATTGCTACAAGTGGCATTACATACTGTAATTTCATTTGTTGTTTCTTGTCGTTCTGGACCTACACAAGTCAACCTTCGCTGACCATCCACCACAGCTTCAGTACAATTCAACTTATCACTGACTTGATAGATGGCCCCATCTGGAATATCCACGGTGGCAAAGCTATCCCCAGCCGCACAGTATTGACCATGCACAGCAGCATTCGGAACCTGACATCCATTAGATGACACAATCGCACCCGTTGGGATATAAGAAGATAACTGACAATAAGGGGCCATCGGTTGCGGCTGCGGAACCGCACAACGGAAACCAAGGTCACGGCTATGATAAGTTAATCCGCCGTAATGCCGAAGCGAAAGATCAATCGCATCGGGGTCAGATTCAAATGAACTTCCACGAATGACGCGAAATTCGCCGCTATCTGGACCCAGCGGATTGACTCCTGGAGCATCCTTATAATAAGCTTGGCCATACCAATCATTCACCCACTCAAAGACGTTGCCAGCCATATCATACAAACCATAAAAACTGGCACCCGCTGGATTTGCATCCACTTCGGTAGTACGACCCACACAATACCCAGAGTTGACCAAGTCACAGGCTGGATAATCATTTCCCCATGGGAATACATTTCCTGCCAACCCGCGAGCCGATTTTTCCCATTCCGCTTCACTTGGCAAGCGACCCAATGCCCAAGCACAGTAATTCTGCGACTGCTCCCAAGTGACGCCCACCACTGGATGGTTGGCATATTCAGGATTGCTATAAACGGGACCGCCCAATTCCTGAGCAGGCGTAATACAAGAACCCACAGAAACACATTGAGCATACATACGGTTTGTGACTTTGGTTTGTTGAATCCAATATCCATCCAAAGTTACTTTATGTACAGGGGCATCGAAGCCATCGTTCCCCATCGTAAACTCACCAGGTGGAACATAAATTAAAGTACTCCCATCCACCCACTTGATCTTGTCACCACTTTGCGGCCCCGCCACTGCTACTGGAGCCACCACAGGAGCCGTAGTAGGTTGAACAACAGGAGCTTCTGTAGGTGGCAAAGACGTAGCCGTCACAACCACTACCAGGGGAGTTGGAGTGCTGGTACTACAAGCAGATAGGGTGATTATCAACATCAAAGTTAATGCGAACATCACATCACGAACTTTTTTCATTCAATCTCCTTTTCCTGCAAACGCAAGTCCTTAGTATTATAAAAGAAAAACGCCTTACAGGTTTTTCTGCAAGGCGCAAGCAACATGATTTTATTTCTACAACAAAGATTTTATTTCCTCTACAGCTTGCGGATTTACCAAAGAAGATGTATCTCCCAACGCCAAACCGAGATAAGCGGCACGAATCACACGCCTCATAACCTTGGCATTGCGTGTTTTTGGCAAATCAGAAACAATAAGATGGCCTTCGGCGACAGCGGTTTGCCCATTTCAGCGACGACCATTTCATATAATTGTTGACGAAGAATCGCGCTTCGCTCCACCCCAGGCCTGGTCACTGCGAAAAGGACCAGTTCACTCCCTTTGACATCGTGCGGCACCCCAATTGCGGCTGCTTCCACAATATCTGCATGGCGCACCAGAATGGACTCAACCTCTGCAGGCCCTAATCGCTTTCCTGCAATTTTAATTGTGTCATCCGAACGACCCAGTATGTACCACAAACCATCCTCATCAATTGCGGCAAAATCGCCATGGACCCAGACATTTTCCCAACGAGACCAATAGACATCCAAATAGCGTTGATAATCCTTCCAAAATCCACGCGTCATCCCAATCCATGGGGACTTAATCACCAACTCTCCTACCGCATTGCGAATAGAAACACCATTTTCGTCTACTACATCTACATCCATGCCAGGGCAGGCAGCAGAAAAAGCACAGGGTTTTAACGGCATGAGAAAATTACCCATTACGATTCCACCTGAAATCTCAGTGCCCCCTGAATAATTGATAATCGGTCGCCTCCCTTCCCCTACTTTCTCAAATAACCACATCCATGGGTCTGGATTCCACGGTTCCCCCGTGGACGCAAAACATTTTAACGAAGATAAATTGTGTTTCTTGAAGTATTCATCTCCATACGGAATCAAGGAACGAATCAAAGTTGGCGAAACACCCATTTGATTAATATGATGTTTCTCAACAAATTCCCATAAGCGATTCGGCGCAGGGAAATCTGGGGCACCATCGTACAAAAACATGGTGGCACCCAAAAGCAAACTCCCAAAGACCAACCAAGGCCCCATCATCCACCCCATATCCGTCATCCAATAGATCGTATCGCCTGCATGCACATCTGTCCCAAAAGCCATATCCTGCGCAGCTTTGATAGGGAATCCACAATGCGTATGTAAGGCACCTTTGGGTTTGCCTGTCGTACCAGAGGTGTAAATAATCATCAAAGAATTTTCGGCTTTTGTCTTTTCGGTTTCACATTCACCAGATTGTGAGTCAATTAACTCATGCCACCAATGATCTCTCCCTGCTTGCATCTTGATTTCTTGATTTGTTCGTTTGAAAACAATCACATGCCTAAGTGTCGAGATTTGTTCAACTGCTTCATCTGCGATGGCTTTCATTTCCACGGCCTTGCCACGCCGAAACGAACCATCAGCAGAGAAGAGCGCTTTCGCCTCTGCATCCTGCAAACGTGAGACGATTGCACCAGCACCATATCCCGAAAATAAAGGCAGAATGATTCCACCGATTTTGGCAATTGCCAACAAAGCAATGACAATTTCTGGAGTCATTGGCATGAAAATGCCAATTGCATCACCTTTCCCCAACCCCAGTGACTTTAATGCATTTGCGGTTTTATTTACTTCTATGTACAGTTCTTGATAGGTCAGTGATTTTACAATTCCCTCTTCACCTTCAAAAGCAATCGCCACTTGACTCTTAGCGTCAGAAGTTTGATATTTATCCAAACAATTATGGACAATGTTCATCACCCCATTCACACACCAGTTGGGAAATTGAATCCCATCCGAGACATCCACCACTTGAGAATAAGGGGCATAGAACTGAATGTTCAAAAACTTCAAGACGGCATCTGTAAACCAGGAAATCTCCCTTGTGGAGCGTCGCATCAATTCATCATAATCACGAATGCTATGCAGCTGCATGAACTTCGTCAAATTGGATTGTACAACTTGCTCAGGAGTTGGTCTCCAAACGATCTCACCGCCAAAAGAAAATTGTTCGGGCATGGACTTTGCTCCTCAGGGCTAGGCTGGTTTTGATTGTATCTCAAGTGTAGAAAAAAACAATCGAAGGCAGAAGCAAGCACAGGGTGGAGTATGAAGCGCTTTTATCCCTCGAATGGACTATCCTGCAAAACCGTCACCAGTACTATAATAGCAAAATTCAAGTTTTATTGGAGGCGTTATGGATGGTTATACAATGAAATTATTGAAGTGCCCTGCTTGTGGTGGACCCATTGATCCATCCGGCGGGGAAAGTTCTACAAAGTGCCCGTATTGTGGAAACGCAGTGGTCATCCCTGAAAGTTTAAGAAAGCCTGAACCTGGTCAGCCTGCACAAAGTGGAAACATTTTTAGTGGTATGGATATGGGCGCAATGATGGGTTATGGCGCGCAATGGTCTGAAGTGGTTCAACTTGCGCAACAAGGCAAAAAAGAAGAGGCGGTCAAAAAGTATATGGCCTTCTCGACCACCAGCACCGAAGCAGATGCACGCCGCGTGGTTGACTCTTTAGCTGGTGCTCAGACGTATGAATTCACTCCCAACAGCGGATATAGTGCGGTGCAAGTTGCGCCCATCATGGCGAGTTATGCCAATACTGCCAAATCCATCACGCGCTGGACGATGTGGTTAAGTTGTGGCATCACAGCTTTTGTGATGATTATTGTATTGATATCGGTTTTGGTTCCTATGCTCGGTGTAGCGGCGAGTCTTTGGGCTGCATTTAAGTAACTTGTTTATTTCTTAAGAAAAAAGCTGCGAAGATCATTCGCAGCTTTTTGATTTAACATCAAAGTATTTTAATTTTGACGAACAATCTATTTTTTGCAGTTCGCGCAATATCTTCAGCATTGGGGACATTGTTTTCCATGCGAACACCCATTTGTTTGGCAGCCATCGGGATGTGTTTAAGATATTCATACATCCTCTTTTCAACGGCACTTTCATCTAATTCAAGTTCTGCAAACCCCGTGACTGGTTTGCGCTTTAACAACAGGTTTACTTGCGCACCACCTTGAAGGTTACGCCACCATTTTCTTTCACGGCTGGTAATGACCCACATTGCTTCACCTTCCATATAATACCCAACAGGAGTGGTATAAGTCTTGCCTGTTTTACGCCCAGTGATGGTGATCAGCATCATGCCGTTGCTTAACATGCCGTGCAACGGAGAACGCAAAATCCATGCCATAACATCATTTCCGTTCATAAGTTCCTCTTTTACTTAATGTACATTTTGTTTTGCAAAAGCATCGATATCTGCTTGAAAACTTTGAGTTACTGGCATATCGACACCCAAGGTAGACCCTGTATGTAGTAACGCATAATAAGCTGAGCTAATTTCAACAGAGTCCCCCAAGCCATGAGCGGACGCACGTTGTACGCTTTGATTAAACTTAAACATCATGCGAACCATAAATCCTGCAATCATGGCACCGATTTTTGAGCCAGTGTTCATATACATTTGAGATTCAGGATATTTCTTTAAATCGACGCCTCGTTTGGAAACCACATCCAAACATTCTTTTACGGAAAGCAAACTCAAGGGACCATTCACGCTATCCCCTAATAATTTTTGTAAATCGCCAACGCGTACCAACCCAGTCCACAAGCCTGCGTTGATGGCATATTGAACCCAAATGTAGTGCAGAATGTTTTCAGGAGTCACCACTTTTAGGTGAATGCCTGTAAAGAGTTTGGTGAACTTTTCCAAGATGCTTCCATGGCCACCATCCACTTGACCGAGAATGATATCATCCATAATTGTGGCGATAAGCAAACCATCTTTCCATACTCCACCAGCATGAGCATCTCCAAAAATATATTTTGACTGCGGGAGTACAGCATCAATTTCAGCAGTGCCATTCCAGTTTTGCGTAAGTAGTAAATAATCTGCAGCCCCTGTCAACGGCACAATTTGCTTTAACACTTCCAACAATTGATATGGCTTGGTTGGCACAATCACCGCTTCATACCCATCTGTTGAGGAAAGAGTTTCGGTTAGTTTAATATCGTACTTGCCAATGAAATTCTTTTTGCCTTTACGGTTTTCCAACATGTCAATTTGTGCGCCATTGGGAAAATTTCCAGCTTTGCCAGCACGCACAAAATGAGTCACATCATGCCCACCTTCTGCAAGCGCCCACCCAAAGATTGTGCCAATAATTCCCGCACCCACCACCAATACTTTCATTTTGTCTCCTTATTCCAGCCCCAAAAATTTAATCATTTTTTCAATTTCAACATCCACAAAGGATTCAACATTCCCTTGCAAAAATGCAGCCAAGTAATTGTATAAATACAAAGTGACACCGTGCATCATGGACAATACTTTACGGAAAGTGCTAATTGAGTCACGGTGGCGTTATAGGAGCGGCCCATTTTTTGCAACGCATCATATTGCGCCTTGAGATTGTTCAGCAAGCGCAAAACAACACTTCACCTTTCAGTTTTCCGCCGCATGAGCTTCGCCGATCGCGCCATGTAGTACCAAAAACTTTTCTGCGCCACAGGTCCCAATTCTTCAGCGAACATGTAGCCTTGAATAGGCGTACCAAATAACAGCATATAACGTTGCCGGATTTTGTACCGCCCACTGGAAGTACGCCTTGCTCATTCCACGAAAACGGCCCACATGATTACTCTCTTTGAAGGCATCGCGTCCTGCTTCAAGAAATGAAGTAAAGGAAGTGAAAGCATCCATCAACAATGCAGTGACAAGTGCATCGCGGTCTTTGTAATAGCGATAAAGACCTGGCGCGGTCATTCCCATTTCACGGGCAATGGCACGCAGAGAAAGGCCCACGGCTCCAACTTCGCCAATTTGCTTCCAGGCGGTAGAGAGAATTTCTTCGCGTGTGGCGTCTCTTAATTTTTCACGTCGTGTTTGTGGCATCGCTTATCCGTTTGTTATATATGTTTATTTTGTTTACAGTGTTTACTATTTTATATCCACCTCCCCTGATTGTCAAGAGACAAGCCAGATGCCTTTCTCCAGTTATAATCAGAACATATCAAATCACAGGAGAATGCAATGTCCAACGTGTATGAATCCAAACATCCGCTGGTTGCCCATAAACTTTCCCTTAAGAAGATAAGAAATACAGAACCAAGAAGTTCCGTGAGCTCATTCAAGAGATCGCAGGACTTCTTGCATATGAAGCCGCAGCAGACCTGCAAACCGTGCCTGTTGAAATTGAAACCCGCTCACCAAAATGACTGCGCATCAATTCGCGAAAAAATCGGATTGATTCCGATTTTGCGTACAGGAGCTTGGTATGGTGGAAAGAATTTGGGAGTTGATGCCATCAGCAGAAGTTTGGCATTGGGTTGTATCGTGATGAACACACCCTCAAACCAGTGAGTATTACAACAAACTCCCCGTGGACGCGTCTCCGTCTGCTTGATTTTGAACCGATGCTTGCCACGGGTGGTTCAGCCACTGCCACAGCAGAAATTCTCAAACGCTGGGGCGTGACCAAAATAAAATTTGTCGGCTTGATCGGCGCTCCCGAGGAGCATCAAAAGAAAGCCATGCAAAACTGCGCACCCTGATATTGATATTTATCTCGCAGCCATTGATGACCACTTAAAATGAACGGGCTTACATTGTTCCAGGGCTGGGCGATGCAGGCGATCGGCAGTTCGGAACTGGATAAGCATGGCGAACAATCTCAAAGCGAAAGTTGCGGAACGCATCCGCGCTGAGTTGCAAGGCCTGCCTTTCGTGGAGAAAAATATGTTCGGTGGACTCGGCTACTTATTGCATGGCAACATGGCATGTGGTTGGTACAAAGATGACTTGGTTGTACGAGTTGACCCAGCCCAGTTGGCTGATTTCTTAAAAAAGAAATACACCAAACCTTTTGCCCTGCGAGGCAAACCCATGAAGGGCTGGTTGTTGGTAGAACCTGATGGATATAAAACCGCCAAGCAACTCAATGCATGGATTAAGATCGGCATTGAATATGCATTAAGCCTGCCGCCAAAATAAATGTGTGCTTCACAAAGAAACAAGGTATCTCATGAAAGATGTGTACGATCTCAAATCGGTAAAGCTGCCGTATCTTGCGGGCGGGATGTTGAAACTCTTTGCATCTCTAGTGGAAGGACCCTTGCGTGGACTGCTGACGCCGAGTCTCTTTGAAAGCGCAGGCGTAAATTGGCTACGAAAACAAAACTTTGACGAAGCACCCACGCATCATCCCATTCACTTTACTGGGGAATTGCAAACAGAGTCTTCGGCCATCTCTGAAAAAGAATGGCCACATGTAGCATCCAAGACAAAAGGATTTCAGTTCGTCAGTGTCTTTGATTTTGCAAATGCCTATCGCGATGGAAGCACTACTCCAGAAGAAGTTGCACAGAAAGTGTTGGATGCGATTTCAGCCAGTGATTCGGGGAATGCTCCGCTCAAGGCTTTCATCGCAGTCAATCGCGCAGAAGTGATGCGACAAGCTCGTGAATCCACGGAGCGCATCAAGGCAGGCAAACCGCTGAGCGTGTTCGATGGTGTGCCCGTTGCCGTCAAAGATGAAATTGATATGACGCCCTATCCAACCACGGTGGGAACTGCTTTTCTTGGCAAAGAACCCGCCGTAGCAGACTCAACCGTCGTGGCGAGATTGCGAAGCGCGGGCGCTTTGCTAATTGGTAAAACCAATATGCATGAAATTGGTATCAACGTCACAGGGTTGAATCCGCATCACGGCACAACCCGCAATCCTTATCAGGTCAATCATTTTACGGGAGGCAGTTCCAGCGGTTCGGCTACGGCTGTGGCAGCAGGACTTGTGCCCGTGGCCATTGGCGCAGATGGAGGCGGTTCGATTCGCATCCCTGCTTCGTTCTGTGGACTGGTTGGATTGAAAGCCACCTTTGCAAGAGTCAGTGAATTTGGCGCTGCCCCATTAGATTGGAGCGTGGCTCACATTGGACCGACTGCTGGTTCTGTGGCCGATGCCGCATTGACCTATGCAGTAATCGCTGGCCCTGACGTGAAAGACCCAACTTCCTTGCATCAACCACTGCCCTCTTTGCAAGGTTGGGATAACTTAACGCTCAAAGGACTCAAACTTGGCGTGTATTGGCCGTGGTTCCGCCATGCTGACGGTGAAGTTGTGACCGCCTGTGAAGCCATGCTCAAAGAATATGAAGCCATGGGTTGTGAGATTGTGGAAATTGAGATTCCAAACCTTGAAGCGAATCGCATTGCCCACAGCGTGACCATTACCAGTGAAATGGCACAGGCCATGAATGCCACCTATGATGAGCATCATCAACAACATGGATTGGATGTGCGAGTCAACTTGGCATTGGCAAGGCAATTTACAGCCACCGATTATTTAACCGCACAGCGCATTCGTACGCGCATGATTCACCATTTCAATGCGGCCTTCCAAAAAGTAGATGTCATTCTCACACCGACCACAGGCATTGCAGCCCCAGAAATTAAACAAGGCGCATTGCCCAATGGTGAATCCGATTTGAGCACTACGATTGAAATCATGCGCTTCGCGACAGCCGCCAATATGACAGGCCTGCCCGCCATCACCTTCCCTGTGGGATATACTAAAAAAGGATTGCCCATTGGGTTGCAAGTGATGGGCAAGGCTTGGGACGAAGCGACTCTCTTGCGAATGGCGCTTGCGGCTGAACAAGTTGTAGAACGAAAAGCTCCGCAGGTCTATTACAAGACGTTATAAAACTAGAACAAATATGCTAAAATTAGTTCGACAATCCATTCTTCGTTGTCACGCAAAGTGACACTTTTATCATAAGGAGAACCCGATGGCCGAGCTAAAGACAAAAAAGACCGAAGCAAGTGTAGATGATTTTTTAAATGCGCTTAAAGATGAACAAGTTCGAAATGATTGCTTTGAAATTTCCAAGCTGATGAAACAAGTCACCAAAGCAGACCCCAAAATGTGGGGACCCAGCATCGTTGGGTTTGGCAGTATTCATCTGAAATATGCCAGCGGACGTGAATTGGATTGGATGATGATTGGTTTTTCGCCGCGCAAACAAAACCTGACCTTGTACATCCCAGGTGAGTTGGACTCTTATGCAGACCTGCTCGACAAGCTTGGCAAATATAAAAGAGGCGGTGGATGTTTGTACATCAAGGCCTTGAAAGATATAGATGCAAAAGTGTTGAAAGAATTACTACAAACTTCTGTAAAGAAAGCCAAGAGTCAATCAGCCAGCTGATGGGCTTCAGAAAAAACTTTGCAAAAAGATCCTGAAAACAACGAGAAAAAATATTTGCACACGTTTGTCGATTTTAAAGACAAACGTGTGCTTGAAGTGGGCAGTGGTGAAGGTCGGCTGACATGGAAGTATGCAGGCGGCTCTGCCCTAACCGTTGGCTTTGACCCTGACCACGATGCCTTGCGCATCGCCCGAGCCGATGCGCCCTACGATTTGCAAAAGAATGTACATTTTGCAAATGCCAGCGCCAGCCACATTCCATTTTCTAAAGAGACATTTGATATTGCCATTCTGGCATGGTCCCTCTGATGAATGCAACATGAGAGCATGGTTCATGCTCTGGATGAAATTCGAAGAGTGCTCAAACCAAACGGCATGTTGATTGACCTGCGACCCGTTGAGTCTAACTGGTCGGTGGAGGTGGTGTCTGCGGCGGGCTGGCAGGTAGCGGGGAGAGTGAGCGATTTGCCCATTGCGGTGGCTGATGATGAAGCCGCCTTTCAAGCCATGCGTGAGGTCCAAGCCAGGGGATGGTATGTCAAAAAAGCGGAAAAGGAATTTGCCTTTTTCTATTATTGGGATACGCCTTCAGAGATGAAGGAATTTATGGATGAAGAATGGGAGGACTTTGAAAAGCTGGAGGATCACGTTTATCAAAAAGCCAAGTCTTTGTGGGCATCGGCGAATGCGGATGCACGTTTGCGATTAAGGGTGAATATGCTGATTACTCAATGGGAGAAACGGTGGGGTTGATTTCAAAGTAGAAGCCCCTATAATGTACCCATCGACCTCAGAGGAGAACTGATGTTTACTAATAAAAAGATTGTTTCCGCGTTTTTAGCAATTTGTATCAGCATGTTGGCTTGTAACTTACCGAGCGGAGCCCCAGGCACAGAAGCCCCCACTGGCGATAGTGCCCTTTCTGCTACTCCAACCTCGACTGTCGTTGGGGCTGCTCCACTTGAATCAGCTACGCCAAGTTTTACGCCCGCGCCACAGGCAACCGCTTGTACGCCGAGCGTGACTTCGAATACCAATGCCAATGTACGCAACGGCCCAGGGACTGTGTATTATGTTGTAGGTGCTTTGCCTCAAGGCGGAGTAGCGACTGTGGCTGGTAAAAGCACAGATGGAACCTGGTGGTACATTGAATTTGCAGGCGGTGACAATGGCCATGCCTGGATTGCAGGTAGCGTGACCACGGCATCTTGTATTCCTGATACCTTGGCTGTGATCGCTTCGCCTCCTACGCCAATTCCGCCGACAGCTACACTTACATTTACACCATCGGCTACCCCGCCACCTTCAGCGACTCCTCCCCCCACAAATACGCCGTTGGTGTTGGTGCCCATCCCACCCATCATTATTCTGATTATCGGTGATATTACAGTGCAAGATATTTCTCTTTCGCCCACTGGAGAAATTGTGACAGTAATCAATGCCACGGGCACTCTTTCGGGTAACTTTAAATATTCGGTGTATGTGGATGGAAACTTGAAAGCGACCAACACACAAGCCATCCCTGCGGGCAGTGTAGCCTACAACACAGGTGTAGTGCTGGTACCCAATATCTTTGCACAATCCAACACTGTTAAGATTGTGGTGGACCCTGCCAATGCAGTGACAGAGACCGATGAAGGCAACAATCAGTATTCCAGAAATTGTAATAACATCACCAAGTTATGTTAGAACTTGCCTGAAAAATGTCATCCTCGCGAAGAACGCTCTCTCAGGGTGACATGGTGTGGTTGAGAAGGAAATAAAAAAAAGCCGTCCTGAGATAGGACGGCTTTTTTTGCAGTATTTAATAAAAAAGCTTTAATACAGAGCACACGGAGTTCACAGAGTTTTTATAAGGTTTGCTCCGTGCTCTTTGTGAACTCTGTGGTGAAATCTTTTAATAGGACAGCTTTTGTAGTGTTTAATAAAAGCTTTATTTCTAGAGCACACGGAGTTCACAGAGTTTTTATAAGGTTTGCTCCATGCTCTTTGTGAACTCTGTAGCGAAATCTTTTAATAGGACGGCTTTTTGTAGTGTTTAATAAAAAAGCTTTGGCTCCCCAGAGCACATGGAGTTCACAGAGTTTTTATAAAGGTTTGCTCCATGCTCTTTGTGAACTCTGTGGTGAAATCTTGTAATAGGACGGTTTTTTTGTAGTGTTTAATAAAAAAACTTTAACCACAGAGCACACGGAGTTCACAGAGTTTTTATAAAGGTTTGCTCCATGCTCTTTGTGAACTCTGTGGTGAAATCTTGTAATAGGACGTTTTTTTTGTAGTGTTTAATAAAAAAACTTTAACCACAGAGCACACGGAGTTCACAGAGTTTTTATAAAGGTTTGCTCCATGCTCTTTGTGAACTCTGTGGTGGAATCTTTTAAGCGGCATCTATGCTATACTTTGAAAACTTGAACTAACTTCCATACACAAAAGGGACTTTATTATGTGTGACACCCTCATCGCTACAAAACTTGCCGCTACCAATGGGATTGCCGTCTTTGGAAAAAATTCGGATCGCCCCCCTAACGAGGGACAGTCGATGGTGTATTTTCCTGCGGCTACGCATGTGGCGGGGTCTGCGTTGAAATGCACCTACATTGAAATTCCCCAAGTGGAACATACCCATGCCGTGTTGCTCTCCAAACCGTTTTGGATGTGGGGCGCAGAGATGGGAGTCAATGAGCATGGCTTGGTGATTGGCAATGAGGCCATCTTCTCGAAGATTCCTGCGAACAAGAAGCCAGCCCTGCTCGGGATGGATATGCTGCGTGCGGCGTTGGAGCGTGCCACAGCGCCGAAGGAAGCGGTGCAGGTCATCATCGATCTGCTGGAAAAATTTGGTCAGGGTGGAAATTGTACGTATGGCGAAGAACTCTATTATCACAACAGCTTTTTGATTGCGAATGCCGATGATGCCTGGGTGCTGGAAACTGTGGATAAGCAGTGGGCGGCGCGGCAGGTGCGCGATGTGTATTCCATTTCCAATTGTTTAACGCTCGGCAATCAATACGATATGGCTTCGCCAGGCCTGGTGGATTTAGCAATCAAAAAAGGCTTTACCAAAACATCTGGCGCTTTCAACCTGGCGCGTGATTACTCCGATTTTCTTTTCACCAATTTTGGCAAGGGACGCAGCCGTCGCGAAACCACCATTACTACCCTCGACCAGCAAAAGGGAAAAATCAGCATTCAATCGATGATGGCTACTTTGCGTCATCACAACGATGAACATTTTGACCCGCAGCACAGCGTGACCGATGTGGATGTGTGTATGCATGCGGGCTTCGGTCCGATTCGCGTGAGCCAGAGCACGGCTTCGTTGGTGACCTATTTGGACCAAGCCAACCCTTTGATTTTCGCCACGAACTCTTCGGCTCCGTGCACGAGCCTCTTCAAGCCTTTCTGGATGGACGCCGCCTCTGACCTTAATCTCGGGCCTGCTCCCACCCATCAGGCCGATGCTTCACACTACTGGCTTCACGAAAAACTACACCGTGCCACGCTTGAAAATTATCCAGAGCGAATCAAGACCTACGCCGCAGACCGCGACGCGCTGGAAAAGAAATTCATCGAAGGCGCTTTGCAATTGCACAACGCCAAGGCCTCGGCCAAAGAACGCGCCGCTTTCACCAATCAATGCCTGGCCGAAGGCCAAGCCGCCGAAGCCGAATGGCTGAAACGAGTGGAAGCCGTGCCCGCCCGCAAAGCCTTTTTGCACAGCATGGCTTGGGGCGGATTTAATAAGAAGGCGAAATTGGCAATGAGTTAATGGTTTAAGTAGTTGGAATTGTCCGTATAAACACTAATTGGCTGGCTTCTTGCAAAATAAGGTAATAAAAGATGAATGATATTTACATTCTCATTGGGAAAATAATTGCTTACGGTGGTGGAACAGTTGCGCTGGCTTATGCAGTTTTTATGTTCTTGGGTAAAAAATGGATTGAATCAAAATTTGAAGAAAGATTAGTTACTTTCAAACACGCACAAGAACAAGAGCTAGAAAAGTATCGTCAGCAAGTAAATATTTTATTGAGCAGAGTTAGCAAAATTCACGAAAAGGAAATAGATGTTTTGCCAGAACTATGGCACAAATTGCAATCTGCACTTGGAAATGTTGGAAGCCTTACTTCTCCACTGCAGTTTTATCCTGACTTTAATCGTATGAGTCAAGAAAATTTTGATGAGTTTCTGAAAACTACCAAACTAAATGAGCCTGACAAAAAACTTCTTGCCACAGTCCATGACAAAAATGATTTTTATCAAAAAACTATTTTTTGGTACAACTTGAGAGACGCAAAAATATCTGTGCAAGAATTTCGGAATTTCATGGCATACAATCGGATATTTTTGAGCAAAGACTTAAAGGTTGAGTTTGAAAAAATTGATGAACTAATGGCTATGGCTTTAGCGAATCGGGAAACTGGTGAAATTGCCCGTGATTACAAAATGATTTCCGAAGCATATAAAGGTTTAGGCAAAGAAGCAGAAAGTGTCGTTGAAAGAATTGAAAATTTAGTTCAAGAGAGATTAGAATTTACAAAAGCAAATGTGCCTTAAGGCAAAAAGCCAGCCAACAAGCGGCAATCCCAAGCAGTTTCACACGCCTTAGCATTTTTCTGGCTAGACGGCTTCGCCGTCTCCGCTAACGTAGGTCAATGCAAAAGGGTTTTGAGGTGGTTAAATCAAATCACTGGCATATAGAAGGGAAATATCAATGTAGAGACAAAGGCGATAACGAAGATAAAAATGCGGCGGCAAAATGGACTTTTTTTGGTACAGTTATTGCGGCGTTAATAACAGGTGTTGTAACGCTCATAGTTGCTGGTAAAATCCCATTTTTAAATACGCAAATAGATTCTACGCAAACAGCCACTTCTAATGAGGCTAGCGCCCCGCAGTTTACAGCAATATCTATAAAACCAATAGTAAATCATAAAAACGATGGGTTTACTACACCACCTTCAGGTAGTTACGATTTTAAAGGTATTCCTTTCACTTTACTTTCAGATTCAAAAGATATATTTCATACACAGGATGAGCAATTTTATTCATTACCAAAATCAGGAAGTTTGGAAGTAAATATATCTCATCCCATAAATATCTACATCTTATTAAGCGGAGGATGGGTTCATAAATCATTCATGAAGCAAATTGTTGGGATGATTCGATTATATTTTCTGGATGGCTCACAAACTACCTACAATATAGTAGTTGGGCAAAATATTCGAGAGAGTTGGGCTTACGACAACACAAGCGACTATGATGCTGTAACAGAATTGATTGAGACATCAAACTGGATGAATGTTTATTCTGAAAGTCAATATAGAGGTGACGAATCTGCAAAAGCCTTTATTGACATGACACAAATTGATATTCCAGCACAATATCAAACTTCTGTTTTAACGAAAATCGATATTGTTGATTCCTCATTAGAAAACAACAATATGATCTCACCGTCTTTAATCGTCTATGGTATCACCGTGAAGGCGATACCATAGATTTTTAAAAATTATTTATATAAATTCAAGGAATTAAAATATGGGCAAAACCGCCCACCAAAGCGTCCCGTAAAGGCATCGGGATGTTGGACGTTTCTCATACGATAAAAAAACTATTAAAAACAAGGACGGTATATTTATGCAATCTTTAAAGAAAGTTTTCAATTCGCCATCTTCTTTTGCATTAGTAATTGTCGCAATCATTACATTGATCGGTGCGTACATTCAAAGTAAATCATCCAAGGATGTTGCGATACTGGAAATTGAAGCAACTTCGACTGCTGAAGCAAGATTAACACAATCTGCGGCTCTTCAACCTACTGCAACATTCCTCCCTCCTAGATTAATTTTCACAGATTCATTTGATAACAACTTAAAAGACTGGAAAATTGGAAATGATGACAGCCCTACAGAATACATTCTATCAAGATATATTAGCGATGGCAAGTATCATCGTATAGAGAATTCAACAGACGCTGCCGATGGGGCATTTGGTTCCGTGTCAATTCCCGAGATTAACGAGAAAAACTTTTGCTTATTCGTAGATGTACATGGTGTAGATTTTTCCCCAAACACAGACATTGTAATAGTATTTAGAGCTTACAAATATACGCTTGACGATAACGAAGACAGTGCCTACTATATCGAATTTTTCGAAAATGGAACAGCTTCAATTTTTCGCGACCCTCAAGGAATTAATAATTCATCCCAAATTGGAGCAATTGAAAAAGGCATCTTATGGAGTGACAAAAACAATCACACAATAAAAATCTCCTTGCAAGATAACTTCCTTGAAGTTTACGATGGACAAAGCAACCAATTACTATATCAAACTGTTCTGAATGACAGTGGCACTCTTGCCGAAAAAGGAGAAATCAGGTTAGGCTCTGGAGTGACAGCACCTAATCAAACCATTCATATAGAATTTGATAATGTAAAAGTGTACGATAGGTGTCCTAATTAAATAAAAATGCGTCGAATAAACCGTGTCTCTGACCTGTGGGATTCTGCGATATTTTAAGCATTTTTTCTACCTTCGTTTTTTCTGCTCGCAAGCAGAGGCACACTCATCCCAGCGCCAGTAACGCAAGCTGGTGGACGTAGGTGTGTAACAAATCCATTATCATTTTTAGGAGTTGAGTTATGGCTGGCAAAAAAGAAGATAAAACAAATATTCTTACTGTAGTCTTGCCCGCAGTTATAACTGCTATTGTAGGTATTATTGGTGCTACTTTAAGTTATAAAGCAGGATTAAATCAAATTACAATCCCACTCAATGCCACTCAAACTGCTGAAGCAAGACAATCATTAGTTAGTCAACCCTCAGAAACTTTAACAATTATCGAAACACCTGCTATCACCAATCAAGAAATACCCATTGAGCAAATCCCAGCTACAATCTATCTTTACGCCTCTGATAATGTAAGCCAAGAAATAAAGTCCGCCATTACAAATGAACTAAAAGTAGTCACTGGACTTGAGTCTGGGGTTGCATACAAACAGATTTTTTCGTTTCCTGACAACACAAAAGGAGGCGGGCTTTATTTTAAGTTCTCCCCAGAATTAGATATTATCAGGAATGAATATCAAGCCGTTGCCTTTACTATTAATGTAAACCCAGAAATTAAAATGCAATTTATACTTTCGGGCAGCGGAGACGATGATGATGGTTATGTTGACTTGAATTCAAGTACTTATGGGGCAGAAACGGGAGTAAAAGTGAATAACGGAGATTATTACATTCCGCTAGCAAAGAATTTCTCAAAGGTAAGCAAGGTTAAGTGGCTATACTTTTGGATAGATTCATCTAACACTTCAACAAGCGGAACCATAGAATATGAGGTTAGCAATCTTAGATTTATAAAATAAAAACGCCCAACACAGCATGCACTTGACTCTGCGGCAATCTCAAGCAGTTCCCTACGCCTTTGTATTTTTCTGGTTGGACGGCTTCGCCGTCCCCGCCCCAGCGCAGGTAACGCAAACCGTTGGGCGCTTCGCGTAAGTTCGAAAAATATGGTGTTCTTATCTTGACGAAACAGAAAGCATGTTCTATTATTCTGTCAAGGAGAATTATTATGAGTACCGAAATTGAAACACTAGAGCAGTTCTACGCTGCCATCAATCGAAATGACATGCAGTCCATAACTAAGGATTTTGATCTACAGATTGTGCGCATTGAGCCCGAGGGCTTCCCAACAGCTGGCGCTTATCGTGGTATCGCCGAAGTGCAAGAGCACGTTACAAAAGGACGCGGGACTTGGGCTGAAGGAACCTGCCAACCCGAGAAATTCTTGGTGAATGGAGATAAAGTTGTCGTGTACGTCCATGTTTGGGTCCGCTTGCAGGACTCGGCTGACTGGGTTGGCGGACGATTTGCTGACGGCTTCGTTTTTCGCAATGGCAAGATCACCCAATATCTCTCCTTTGGGGAACGGGTAGACGCCCTCAGGTGGGCAGAAATTGACGAGCAAGAGATAGCTTAAGTGCGACAGGGCAAACGGTAATATGTCAGATGGGAGTTCCTTTGAGGCACACCAGCGCCCAACACAGCGTGCACTTGACCTCTTCTGTCCTTCGGACATCTTCCCCTAAAGGGGAAGACTCCGTCCAAGCATTTTTCTGGCTGGATGGCTTCGATGTCCCCGCCCCAGCGCAGGTAACGCATGTCGTTAGATGGCTAACACAGTCAATGCGATTAATACAATAAGAGAAATGAAAAAAAATAAATTACCCAGAATCCTGCTCTTGGTCGCATTACTTTCTGCCATGTTATTCTTGATATATCATCTTGGTAATAATGGAAACAACTCTTTTAATCTAACAAACGACTTACCTATTATCTTAGTAGATAACAATCATAATTTTCAATTTAGTAGAGACAATAGTATCGTCCCGCGATACGAAATTAAAGCAGGCTCTGGTTTCATATTAGATTTATCAGAATATAAAACCTGGAAGACACCAACGTATTGTAAGCAGCATACAGTTCTTCTTCCAAACAGAATTGAGATAATACAAAAAGGTGATTACAACGGACAAGTATTAGGTTTTACTTATAATATTTTTTATGCAGATATAAAATCAGGCGAGACCTCATATTCACTTACACCCAAAACTCTTCTCCCCAGCAACACGTTTAATGGTTTAGATTCTGGGGAATCGATCACAGTTGGAATTGTCATCCATGAAAATAATGGCTTAACTTGTCCATTATGGAGTGCTGGAATTGATATTCATTGATATTTCAAAGTAAATCAATTATCATCGCCACCTAACAAAGTATGTGGCGGACGGCGGGAGTCTGCGCGGTTTACAAGCATTTTCCTACGCCTCAACATTTTTCTGGCTGGACGGCGAAGCCGTCCCTGTCCCAGCGCAGGTAACGCATGCCGTTGGGCACTGAACTTATAATGAAAAGAATCTTTCTTGCATTCTCACTTCTGTTATTTGCCTGTGCGCCATTACCGCACTCCCCAAAAAGAAATATTTATTATGTTGGCGGGGACAATAATGTAAAAGCCGCACTAATTCGAGCAGGATACAGCCTAGTAGATGAAATTGAAAAAGCAGATGTGTTCGTATTGAATGGCGAAATACCCGATGTAAATGTAATTGCTACCAAGTTACGTTCTGGAGCAGGGTTAGTTTTAATTTCGGGAAAAGAAATTTCATTTCGTGATGTAGAAGTTTTATTAGATTATCCAGTAACTGCCTTGATACCTTCCGAAGACCCTGTAAGCTTAGTAGTTGATAAATATTTTGCTAAAAATAACCCTCTTGTAAAAGAAATAAACTGGAATGACGCACCACAAGTCCGTGAGCGTGCTTTCATCATGACATCAGCGCAAGGGAATCCTTTCATACGAGTTGATGGTTATAATGAAGTCGTTGTTGGAGAAATTGGGGAAAGAAAATTCGCCGTTGACGTTTTTCTTGATGAACAACACAATTTGGAATTTCAAGAATGGAAATATTTTGATTACCTGATTTACCATCTTGTAGAACGGGCAGCAGGAGCAAAACCAATGAGTTATGCCGATTATTCAAAATGAAGATTACAACTCTTTCTTTTAGGAAAACTTCTACAATAACACACCCAACAAAGCGCGCACCAGTTCAGGATCTAAGGCAAGCATTTTTCTCGCTGGATGGCTTCGAAGTCCCTGCTCCAGCGCAGGTAACGCAAACTGTTGGGCGCGTGCAACTTTTAGGACATATAGACGTAAACTTTCAATATTGCATTCTATTTTACAAACTAAGGAGAACGATATGTTCGAAAAACTGACACCACGATTGCAACTTTATCTTGTCGCATTTGTTGTATTTTGGGAAATGACACATCTTGCTTGGGAACAACTCCACGATGGTATCAAGAGCCATCATTTTTTGGCCATGAAGGAAATGCCTGCAATTTCAAATTGGTGGGGGCTACTTTTGCTTCCAATTCTAGCCTGGTTTCT
Source organism: Anaerolineales bacterium (assembly GCA_046328925.1). Taxonomy (GTDB): domain Bacteria; phylum Chloroflexota; class Anaerolineae; order Anaerolineales; family Villigracilaceae; genus Villigracilis. The sequence continues at coordinate 81,769 of JAXLVT010000011.1, read as the reverse complement.
TGCTGGCAGTATTCAAAAAAGAATTGATTTTCAATCTAATGGGAAAGACTCAAAGTCACGGGTGCTGGCAAGTATCGTGGTTGGGGGTGTTGCCTCGCTAATTTTCGGCATTCTGCTATCTTTCTTTTTCACGAACGGCAATGAAAACATTACATCCTATTTGTTCTTTGGTATGCTACTGCTTGCTTTAATATTACCGATCTATCGCGCCGAGTGCCTATTAGGATTCGTCTTGGGAATGACTTTTACATTCGGCGCAGTATTGCCCACTCTTATTGGCTCTATTGTTGCCGCTCTATCCGCACTTGTACATCTCTATATTATCCCTGGTCTTGGCCGCCTCTGGATTTGGTCGACACGGAAAAATTAAATTCCATCGAATGTACAAACTCAATTGTTAAAAGGTTTGATTGGCAAAAAACCTTTTCCAGGAGCACAAAAACATTCACATCCGCGTGGTCTTAACAGCAGCATGAAGTTTAAATTCAAAAACGCTCTGCAAAACCCGCCCAACAAAGCGTGCAGCAACTGTCTTGAAAGTCAAGATACTACTTGCTACGCTTCGGGTACACGTCTCCTAAAGGGGAAGACTCGGCCCAAGCATTTTTCTCGCTGGATGGCTGCGCCGTCTCTGCCCCAGCGTAAGTCAATGCATAGGGTTGGGTGGTAGGTCTCGACCCGAATCACAACAACAAAAAGAGTGGATACTATGATAATTACACAACCCGAAATTAAAGCGAACAAAAAAATTAGCAATATCATTCTCGCTTCAATTACCATTATCGCTTACTTGCTTGCACAGATTATCCATGAAGGCATGGGGCATGGTGGACTTGCTTTATTGCTTGGCGCAAAAATTACCCAAGTAACCAATACTAATTTGCAATACGACTCACTTGGAGTTTCAATATTGGGATCTAGAGTGATTGCTTCGGGCGGAACTGTAGCAAATGTTATTGCAGGCGTTTTGGCACTTTGGTATTTACGTTCCATGTCAATAAAATCAGCAAACCTGCGATTCTTTCTTTGGTTGCTTGGTCACATCAATTTATTCAAAGGTTTTGGTTATCTACTTATTACCTTTGCGCCGATTGGTGATTGGCATGATGCAGCAGTAGGGCTTCCTTCACAAACTATTTGGATGGCAGGTCTCACCTTACTTGGGGCAATTACATCGCTCGGTACATTTTTCTATGCTGCACAGACGATTGATGAATTTATTGGAAAAGATATAGATCGTCGAAAACGTGCTTTCACCCTCACACTTTTTCCCTATTTATTGGGTGGAACCGTCAATGTTTTAGCAACAATCATTGGTCTTGGAGTAAGTGTTTATACATTTACAGGAGCATTAGCGACTTTTGGCGGCACATTTTTAATGGTGTGGCTTGGATTTGCAGTTGGGTATCCAAAACCAAACACTCCTCTTGAACCTGTTACGCCATTTTATAATACTGGCTGGTTCATTACAGGTGTTATTGCAATTATTTTTTATTTGTTCTGGTTTGGGTCTGGTTTATTATAATAAAATCACTCCGCCAGAAAGCCGCCGAACACAGCGCCCTGGACAATCACCAGGATAATGCACCTGACGCTAGGACGCTTCGCGTGCGCAAATCTCAGTCAGTTTCCTACGCTTTATCATTTTTCTGACTGGACGGATTCGCCGTCCCTCCCCCAGCGCAGGTCAATGCAAAGGGTTAGGCGCTCAATTCCATCTAAACATTGTTCTCCTAATTCTGGCAGAAGCACTTTAAATTTTTGATGTTATTTATGTTGATACAATAAACTTGAGAGGTGAACTATGTTATCAATCAACCAAATTGAAAACCCAAAGCAAATCGCTGCCGTACAGCAACTCATGCGGGATTATCTCGCATGGTTTTTTGCCCTCGTGCCTGGTTCTGAAACCGATCCCACATTTCAGGGTTGGGAAGCTGAAATCAGTAGCCTTCCAGGAATCTATGCACCTCCAATGGGACGATTGTTGCTTGCAACGATTGATGAACAGCCTGCGGGATGCGTTGCATTGAAAGAAGTGACCAATCAAATTGGTGAACTCAAACGAATGTATGTCAGCCATAATTTTCGAGGAAAAAGAATTGGCTGGCATTTGGGAAAGGCTTTACTGGAGGAGGCACGTACTATCGGATACAAGCAGGTTGTGCTTGATAGTCACGTTTCCATGACGCACGCTCACAGAATGTATGAGGAGTTGGGTTTTAAAAGAGTAACAGCACCGCCCAATTTCCCGCAAGAATTAATACCCGTTGTCGTATTCATGGACTATGATTTGTGATTGCCTTGCCGCAATCAAGTTTGAGACTTGCAAACATGCCCAACAAAGCGCACACCAGCGGCTTTCATTCAATTGTTAAGAAAAAGAATCATGAAATTACTACTCACATCGGGTGGCATCACCAACAACAGCATCCGCAACGCTCTGCTTGATTTGCTAGGTAAGCCCATCGCCGAGTGTCACGCCCTTTGCATCCCAACTGCACAATGGGGGCATCCAATGTGCGGCCCAACATCAGTGCGAAACTTCATAGCCGCGGGTCCCGAATTCCGTTATCTGTCTGGCTTGGGTTGGGCATCGCTCGGTGTCTTAGAACTCACCGCACTGCCCACCATTGGTGCAGAGCGCTGGATGCCCTGGGTCCAAGAAGCTGACGTGCTCCTGGTTGACGGCGGCGACGCCACATATCTGTGCCATTGGATGCGGAAATCTGGACTAGCCGATCTGCTACCTTCATTGCCCGACAAGGTCTGGGTGGGCGTGAGTGCTGGAAGCATGGTGATGACTCCTCGAATCGGAACGTACTTCGTTGAGTGGCCGTCCGCACCTGACGACCACACTCTGGGAGTTGTAAACTTCTCAATTTTCCCGCACCTAGATGCTTTCCACACAAACACCCTAGCTGATGCAGAGCGGTGGGCCGCAGATATCGGCATTCCTTCGTATGCCATCGATGAACAGACTGCCATCAAGGTCGTCGATGGAGCCGTCGAGGTCATCTCTGAAGGCAACTGGAAACAGTTTACATCCTAACTAGGCAAGCAGTCTTCTGAATAGGTGGCTTTGACTAACAACTGAGATATTGAACAATAAAATCAGCTTTTACAAGGAGAGAATTTATGGGTACAGCCAGTAAGCAGGGACAAATTTGGGGAGTACGTGCCAAAGATTGGGCGGAGGTACAGGAAGGTGTGGCTGTGCCAATCTTTGAGACGGTTTTACAAGAAACCGCCGTGACCACAGGCACATCCATTTTGGATATTGGGTGTGGGTCAGGCATATTTTGCGAGATGGCAGCAAAACGCGGTGCGCAAGTTAGTGGATTGGATGCATCCGAGCTCCTTTTAGCAATTGCACGTGAGCGCGTACAAAATGGTGATTTCCGAACAGGGGAAATGGAAGAATTACCCTATGCCAATCAAACATTTGATGTGGTAACAGGCTTTAGTTCGTTTCAATTTGCGGCCAAACCTGTGAAGGCGCTACAAGAAGCATGCCGTGTATCACGGACTGGAACAGTTGTAATTGCTGTTTTTGACAAACCGGAAGAAAATGAATCCACTGCTTATATTAAAGCACTGGGATCAATACTGCCCCCACCCCCACCAGGTGCTCCGGGGCCATTTGCGCTTTCGGCTGATGGAGCGTTAGAAGCCCTCGCCATCAACGCAGGAATGACCCCTACAACCGTAAAAACCGTCGCATGTCCAATGGTTTATCGTGACGAGCAGACCGCGTTGCGAGGTTTGCTATCATCGGGCCCAGCGATACGGGCCATAGAAATCAATGGCGAAGATGTGGTACGCGATACCATCTTGAAAGCGCTTGCGCCTTTCAAAACGAGTTCAGGCGGATATCATATAGGGAATAGCTTCCGCTATATGATTGCAACAGTTTTATAGTCTGGCAACAGCTTGGAAACGGGCTTGATTTGAAGCAACAACACAACAAAGCACGCATCATTAGTATTACTTCTTATTGTCAAAATGTATCTTCTAATTAGAATGAGAGGAAAACCCAATGGATATTTTGTCACTGATACAATCAAATCTTCAAACCATCTTAATCATTGTTTGCGCCAGTTTATTACCTATCATTATCTTAGTTGGTGTTGGGGTGTATATATACTTTCTTTCTCAGAAAAGCAAAAAATATCGTCAAGCTGCTCAAAATTGGGTTAATACAACTGGTACTATTCTTACTTCTGTAACAGAACTTCGTCGCGGAGGAGGAAAACACGCCTCATACACAAACTATCCTGTTGTCACATATCAATTTCAAGCGAATGGAAAAACATATCAGAGTCAAAACATCAAAATTAGTGACCAATTTATTACTATTATGTCTGATGACTATGCTCAAGAAATAGTTAACAAATATCCTGCTGGCAGTCAAGTAGCCGTGTATTACAATCCTAACAATCCCCTTGAATGTGCGCTTGAACGATAATGAATGATAGTTATGCTAGACAATCTTAGCTGCATACTTATCATATTAAGCAATCGATAAAAACGTATGCAATACAACCATGTAAAAGAACAAGAAGACTATTCAGATCTTGCCAGCGGGCGAGTATTTTACAGTCTGTCGGGACATCCTGCTTTTCCTGTCAGGCTCGCGAGTGAAATATTTCAACGTTGTATAACCAGTCGGAAAAAACTTTATAACAGCTCAACGCCATGCACCCTATACGATCCTTGTTGTGGTGCAGCCTATCATCTAAGTGTATTGGCTTATTTACACGGAGAGTCTATTCGAGAAATCATTGGTTCAGACATTGATGAAAAAGCAGTCGCTTTGGCAAGTCAGAATCTCGGGTTGCTTAGCGTCGCTGGTTTGGATAAACGCATCAGCGAAATCTCGAAAATGTTCGAGTTGTACAATAAAGATTCTCACAAAGATGCTTTAGCAAGTGGGTACGTCTTGAAAAATAAAATCTCTGCTTTAGGCCAAGAGCGTGATCTAATTACCAAAGTGTTTCAAGCAAGTGCAACAGATAGTAAAACGATGATCAACAACATCAACCCCAAATCTGTAGATATTGTTTTTACAGATATTCCTTATGGACAACACTCTCATTGGCACGGTTTAAATCCCAACGAATTATTAGACCCAGTATCATCAATGCTTAGTGCATTGATTGAAATCCTCTCCCCATCCAGTATAGTGGCTATAATTTCTGATAAGCAGCAAAAAGTAGCACACAAAGATTTTCAACGTGTTGAGCAATTTCAAGTAGGTAAACGGCGAGTAGTTATCTTAAAGCCGATCTAAAAGCCGTCAGCCTAAGGAAACGGCTTAAGTATAACCTTATGAGATTTTTCTGCTTGGAAGCGAAGTCCACGCTGATTTGAGTGCCGAGCATGTGGTATATCTTAAAGATAACAATAGAGTTAATCTCCCCAAGTTGGCTGATGCGTTTGGGGAATTTCTTTTTATAATAAGTTAGACTATCTCCTCTAAGTATGGAGAAACCTTAATAGTTCCATATTCTGCGACGACTTCAACCTCTGATTTAAAAGGGTCAAATGAACAACACTTCTTCAAAAATTCATCCTGAACTCCAGCAACTTGCTAAAAAAGCCCGAAGATCAAATTTAATCGAGTATCGGTTTGGCTTATCAATTTCATCTTATCTATCGTCCCCGCGCCCAAGACGCCCAAAGACATTTATACTGAAAATATATTGATTCAAAGACAGGAGAATCAACCCAAGCTTCGCATACGAATGTACCAACCAAAATCAATCACCTCACCCACACCTGTATTGATTTGGTTTCACGGCGGTGGATATGTTATAGGAAACCCTGAAATGGATGATACGAACTGCATCCAATTTGTGCGTGAATTGGGCATTTCGGTCATTTCAGTAAATTATCGCCTTGCCCCCAAACATCCTTTCCCCGCGGGATTGGAAGACGGAGATCTTGCCATGCAATGGGTCATATCACACGCACAGGAACTTGGCGTTGATATAAATCGCCTCGCCATTGGCGGTGAGAGTGCAGGAGGTGGATTAGCCGCGGCTCTCACTCAACTCACGCAGGCTCGGCAAAAAATCAAGCTTGCTTTTCAACTGTTAGTTTATCCAATGCTAGATGATCGAACTGTTCTCCGTACAGATATTGATGATAGTCATAATGTAACCTGGTCACAAAGTAGCAATCAATTTGGCTGGGAATCTTATCTTGGGAGAAAATGTGGAGCAGAAGATGTTCCTGATTATTCGGTCCCTGCTCGCCGCACAGACCTTTCAGGTTTCCCCCCCGCCTGGATTGGGGTAGGAACACTGGACATTTTTCACGATGAAGATGTGGCCTATGCACAAAAATTAAAGGAATGTGGTGTCGAGTGTGAACTCATGGTTGTGCCAGGCGCATTTCACGGCTTTGACAGGTTTGCTCCTGAGCTATCAATCATTCAAGACTTTCAAAAGGCAAAAATAGCTGCCCTAAAAAAATACCTGTACTCGTAAATTTACATATTGAAAGTTCTAATGAGTAGCCTTGTAAAACCGCCTCCTCCCGAACTAAATGAAATTATGCAAGCACTGTCTGAAACGGCAACTATTGTTTCCTTAGAATTTTGGTCTATGGGATGGGTTGCCCACCTAGAGGTAGAGAAAAATTTATTCAAGTTGGTTTCAGATCGAGGGTATATAGATGCGTATAAAATAGTTGATGGCGCACCTCAACATATCCTTCCACCTGAAAATCAACGTATGTCAATCAGTCCATCACAAATGGTCGTGTTAATAAGAAATCAATTCCTCTAAACCAAGGAGGAATTACGAAGAAACAAGGGGGGAATTTAGAAAACAAAAATCCTTACACCAACCAAAAGTTAAACTTCTTTTGTTCAAAACATGGCCTTTTTTCGATTTTCGCATAAAATAGGGGCTTATATTTCATGGAGGCTATCATGTACAGAAAAGTTAAATCAAAGATAAAAGAGGTGGTCAAGACGATAGCATGGTTTTTTATAGACTTATATTTCTATCGATTTCTTCCACACGGAATCAATATACTCAGTGATATAAGAAGAAAAGCCCGCGGGTATCGGATGAGTGTGATTTTTGATGTTGGCGCTAATGTAGGCCAATCTTCCAAAGAATATATTCGTCGATATCCCACTGCACAAATTGTATGTTTTGAGCCAATTCGTGCAACTTTTGGAGAACTCCAAAATAATCTTAAAAAATTTCATAATGTTCAATTCCATCAATTGGCACTTGGGGCAATTCAGGAACGGGTAAAAATAATTCTTCAACCTTCCAGCGTGGAGAACTCGTTGCTAAACAGAGCCAACACAGCCACCTTAGGTAAAACCAATAATGAAATTGTAGAAGTTGAAACACTAGATACGTTTTGTGCCAATCACAACATTGATCATATTGATTTTCTCAAGATAGATACTGAAGGATATGACTTAAATGTCTTAAAAGGTGGAAATGCAATGCTTGAAGCCCATAAAGTTTCCTTCATTCAGGTTGAAGCGGGGATGTCTCCCTTCAATAAATCCCATGCTTCATTTGAGGACTTAAAAGCGTACCTCGAATCAAAAGATTATTTTCTTTTTGGAATTTATGGTCAAGCCCTTGAATGGTCTGGAAAACCTCGCTTGCGTTTCTGCAATGCAGTCTTTTTGTCTTCAGATGTCATCAAGACCTACGAAAAGCATAAATAATTTTTCATTCCAAGAATTAATGAAATCCATCTATTCAAAAGTTCTCTTCCCTTTTTTTATTATTTTGTCTGCTTGTACTCCCGTATTCCAAACGAATCAAGAAACACAAATAACAAATTCGCCCACAACTACAAACAGTACTCCACTTCCGCCTTCCTTAATCACTACCCCAACGAAACAATCGTTTCACCAATCCAAAATAGAACTCATTACAGACAATGCCGCCACTGGAGATGGCGGCAACATTTGGGGTGGACACCAAACTAGAATTGTCCATACCCAAGATGGCATTTTCACTGCCTACACGGTCGAAGGTGGTGGTTACCTCAATAGAGAATGGCGGTTGGTAAAACGCCAAACTGACGGAACATGGTTAGTCCTTGCGCAAGGAGAATCAGGGCGCGAACCTGTCAATCTCCTTGCCGCTCCTAATGGAACTCTTTACATCGTCGGTTGGCCTGGCGGGGTCGGGACACTTTGGTCAGGGAAACCATCCGAAAACAAGATAGAAATGACTTCGGAAGTAATTCCCAACTTACCCACAGGAAATTGGCCTTACAGTTCAGCAGGCATAGATTCTCAAGGAGATTTATGTATCCTTGCCAGCAACGGTGGTGAAAGCGAAAGAGGCGAGTTTTATTGGTCATGCTTGCAACCAATCACAAATCAATGGACAAGCCAAGTTTCTTCTTTAGACTATCGATATTGTTACACCTATGTTTTTCCTGCTCCCAATGGCCAGCTTTCTTTGGTATCCACTCGTGATGTTCGCTGGGAAGCACTTGGCTATCAAAAGCCAGCAGATGCATTTGATTATGTTTTTAATGCCTTTGGATATTGGCAAACAAAAGATATTTCCACTCAACCAATGACACAATTATCTTTTGCAGAAGAAAGGCCCACTGAACAATATGCAAATGTGCTACTAGACGCACAAATGGATGCCTATTTAGATACAAAAGGCAGGATGCACATCCTCTATTGGAAAATGGGAGCGACAACAAACGGCGCTTCCCAATCCAGACATCGAATCGTTTCGCCCAGCGGAGAGATTCTCTTCGATGAAGAGCTTCCACAAAGTGCGGGCTATTACAGTCGCATTTTCCAAGATAAAGAAGAAAACTTTTACCTAATTACCTCTTCTGGAAATCTGTTCCCGATGAATGAAGATGGACAAATCACTGAAGATCCCATCACATTGGATTTAGAAGGTAATGAAGTGGAATATTCAGGGTTTGGACTTTCAGTCCCCAGAACAGGAACCCCTTTAAGCAATACCATTGATATCGTGTTTCCTTCTGGCAACGAACATAAATGGCTTTATTTTCAAATAAGCCTTCCATAATTAGAACAACTAGAAACATCATTCAATGAAGACAAGTTGGGAAAAACAAATGAAAACTCAATCGAATACAAGTCAACCGAAACAAAATGATTTCATTTTAGAAGCAGGCAAAATTTTTCTTTTTTGGTTATTTATGATAATAACTAATTTTTCCTTGCAGTTTATTGAAAACGAGTTTGACGTATTACCTTATGCCAGGCAAACTGCCATCCATAACTGGCTTCCGAAGGATTGGTATTTAAATCTAAGCATTGACTATCGTTATCTTTTCAATTTACTTCTTGGCAATTTCATCTCCTGGGTAGGGTTTGAAAACGGAGCATATATTGGTCGCTTATTGGAATATTTGTTATTTGCAATTGCCTTGTATTTTTTCTTTAAAGCACTAAAGTTGAACTTCTCCCTGGGATTTTTTGTCTTAACACTTTTTATGTTTCAACACTCTGTTGTCGCTGGAGAGTGGATGATTGGTGGGGTCGAAACAAAAACAATTGCATATGCTTTTATTCTTCTTTCCTTCTCGCTTTTCTTCCGTAAACAGTATTTGTTGGGATTTGCATTTGCAGGAGCAGCCCTTACATTTCACGTTCTGGTAGGCATATATGCTTTATTCTGCTTAGGCATTGCCATACTTCTAAATAAAGAGTGGTGGTCAGGATGGCGACAATATGCAGTTAATTCATGGCCTTTTTTCATCACCAGCTTTTTTGGCCTAAAAGCAATTATTGAGCAGCTATTACCAAAAGGTAATATAAATTCAGCCAAAGCGTGGGATATTTACGTTAAGTACCGTGTTCCGCATCACGTGCTACCTTCAACATGGGATGGAAATCTCTGGAAACTCATCCTAATCCTTGCAATTTGGTTATTTCTGTTTATGTACTTTGCGGGGAAATCGAAATCAATTCGATTTGTCGCTGCTTACAGCCTTGGCAGTACCCTGCTGTTTCTTACTGGATTAACTATTTATGAACTCGGAAAAATATCGCTTCTTCGATTTTACTGGTTTAGATTTCCAGATGTAATAATTATGTTTATGAGCTATGTATTAATTGCCTTATTCATAGCTTCCTTCGAAGAAGGCAATTTCACATTGCCAATTCTTTCAAGTCAAATACAGGTTCGATTACAAACCGTTGCAAAACAAATCGTTCCAAAATTTATAGTCCTTATAACAATATTTTCGATACTAGTATACCTATTCCGTATACAAAAAGAAGTTAAGGATTTTCATACTTCCAACACAGACCCAAGACTTTCAGCATTGCAATGGATTTCTAAAAACACCCCCCAACAAGCTGTGTTTCTCATTGACCCTACCATGGAAGATTTTTACGTCTATGCACAAAGGGCAATTTTTGTTTCATGGAAACATTCTCCCCAATCTGCACCAGATATACTCGAATGGTACAAGAGAATCATTCTCTGCAATAACAACCTTGCCCCTACACAAAATGGATTTGAGGACACGACAGAACTTCAAACTAATTTCTACAAGCTCGATGAGGCTCACATACGAAACATAGTCCAACAATATGGAATTAATTATTATCTGGGGCGATCAAGTCAAAACCTGGCATTTGAGCATGTATACGACAACTCTCAATACACACTTTATAAAATAGAAAACCCTTAAACGTTCCACATTTTCTGTATAAACAACTATAAAAGAGCTGGGTAAACTGCCCAGCTCTTTTATGTTAAACTAGCCCTCCCTATGGTTTCCAAACTTAAACTTCTCTACAGTCAATATCCACGGCAGTATTGGCTGATGATTACTGGCGTTGTCATCAGCACAGCAGGAGGAAGCATGATTTGGCCTTTCCTGCTAATTTATGCCAGCGGAAAATTACACCTTCCCCTTAGCACCGTAGCCACCTTGATTTCAATCAACGCAGGGACAGGGTTGCTGGCTTCGTTTTTGGCGGGAACTCTTGCAGATAAAATCGGGCGAAAAGTCGTGATGGTTTTCAGCCTTTTTGTAAACGGTATTGCTTACTTTTTCCTAATGCGTGCGGAAACGTATCCGCACTTTGTAATTCTGATGGTATTCATCGGTCTCTCCAATCCGCTCTATCAAGTGGGCGCAGATGCCATGCTGGCGGATATGATTCCATCTGAGCAACGCACCGATGCGTATGCCATCAATCGCATTGCCAACAACTCTGCTTTTGCAATTGGTCCCGCGGTCGGAGGTTTTCTCGCATCCACTTCTTATAATCTTGCGTTTTACTGCGCCTCCATAGGTTTTCTTTTTTACAGCTTGTTGCTTTTTTTCATGGCAAAGGAAACTCTGCACACTGCTCAAAGTGAGTCACATAATATTTCTTTAGCCGAACAGTTATCAGCAACTGAGAAGCGAAACATGTCAAATGGATACTTGAATGTCTTTAGCGATAAAGGCTATATGGCATTCGTCTCACTGGTCGCGGTAGGTTTAACAGCGCCAACCATGCTTTGGATTCTTATGCCAGTATATGCAAAGTTAAATTTCAACGTCCCAGAAGCCATGTACGGATGGATTCCCACAACCAATGCCATTATGTGTGTGTTTATTCAATATCCCATTACACAAATCACACGAAAATACAAAACATTGCCAGTCACAGCAATTGGCATGTTGGCATATGCCCTCGGTGTTGGCAGCGTGGCATTCATGACAGGCTTCTCAGGATTTCTCTTGAGTATGATTATCCTAACTTTTGGTGAATTGATTATCGTGCCAACTGCCAGCAAATATGTTGCAGATATTGCTCCCGCAGATCTCCGTGGTAGATATATGAGTGTATATTGGTTGGCATGGGGTCTTGCGCGCACATGTGCTCCACTGATTGGTGGATTTTTGAATGACAAATTTTTCCCTCAAGCGATTTGGATTGGAGGTTTGCTCATCGGCCTTACCAGTGCATTTGGACTCACCTTGTTAAACAGCTTCTCGAAAAAAAGAAGCTCGCTTCTCACTCAACCTTGAAGTTGCTCCTGACTTCGAAACTATTAACCAATTCCAAACAGTATCTCTTCAAAAGCCATGAGAATTTCAAAAAGCATCAAACCTATTTTATTGCTGGTGTTATTCTCAGCGGCTGTAGAATTTTACTCAATTCAAGAATCAAAATTTTCCCTGCCAGTCACAAAGACAGAAATTGCTCTTACAGCAACGCCAAATCTTTTGCCGACATCTACTCTTGCAAGCTCACCAGACGAAAACATCAGTTTGATATTCACAGGGGACATAAACCTTGGCCGTTGTATTGCAAAAGCATCCATTCAAGCCAGTGACTATACCTACCCATTTCAATTTGTAGCTGACACCTTACGCTCTGCAGATATTACAATCGGAAGCCTGGATGGGAGCATTTCTAATGTCTCTGCCCCACAGGCTTGCCCCAGCAGCATGAATTTGATTGGTCCCACAGAAATGGTTCAAGGATTGCAATTCGCTGGGTTTGATGTCATTACCATCGCCACCAATCATGTCAAAGACTGCGGCGAAGAAGGATTCTATTGTGAAAATAAATCGTTCTTTGACACTCTCAACTCGTTGACACAGGTCGGCATTCAACCTGTCGGTGGAGGGAAAAATTTAGGGGAAGCTCGCCAGCCTGTCATCATTGAGAAGCGCGGAATCCGTTTTGCCTTCCTCGGCATTGACCAAATCAATGAAAAAGTTTGGGCATCTGAAACAGAACCAGGGGTAGCGCCTGTATCGCAAGAATACATTGAACAAATCAAAGCGGATATCGTTGCCGCCAAATCCATTGCGGATGTGGTGATTGTTCTCCCCCATTGGGGCACGGAATATTCCTCTCAGCCTGATGCGATTCAAAGACAATGGGCGCAGGAATTTATCAATGCAGGCGCCACATTGATTATCGGAAATCATCCGCATATCATCCAGCCGAAAGAATCTTTCTCCAATGGAACTGTGTATTATGCACTGGGAAATTTTGTTTTCGACCAAGGCCAGAGTTTTCGCAGAGAAGGGCTGGTGGTACAAGTCACCTTCCGTGGCTCACAATTGGAAAGTACACAATTGCTACCCATCAACATCAACTACTATACATATCAACCCCATTGGGTAGAAGAACCTGAAACGACAAAAATCCTAACGCGAGTCGTAGACCTCTCGCATTAATTTTAGAAAAGGAAGTTATATAATGAATCGTATGATGCAAAAAAGTATTCTTTTTGGTGGTTTAATCGGCGCAATTGCTGGAACCATCCTTGGCGCAACTGCAGGCCTTATTACTACCTCACAGCCTGTCATGATTAACTGTGCCATTGCGGGTCTTATCCTTGGCATTGTGACTGGGGCCTCCACAGGCTGGTTGACCGTTCGCACGGCTGGCACAACTGGCGGGGTCAGCATGGGAGCTTATACAGGCATGGCTTTTGGCGCATTGATTGGAGCGATAGCAGGTGCCTTTATTCCTGATTCCATGCGCTTGGCATTTGACACTACTCACACTCCCCTTTTGGATGTATTAACAGCCAGCAAATTTGAGTTTGGGGTTTTGGTTTGCTTCCTCGCTTCCGTAGCAGGGACGGCGGTTGGTGCATGGGTCGGTGGAAAGAATTTAATTCCAAGAGACCTCACCAGCAAAAAATAATATATATCTCTAATATTTCAAACTCGTAAGTCTTTCAAAACACAAATCATCTACACGATATGACAAACAGAACCATTTCTCACATTATTGAACCACAACTCGTGATGGAAGGTGCAGGCGTTTTATTGCGTCGCTCCATTTCCCCACGTCCGAGCAATGAGCAAGATCCATTTTTGCTCTTTGATCATTTCGCATTCAACAATCCACTGGAAGGTCCCTTACGCGGCTTCCCCATGCATCCTCACCGCGGCATTGAAACCGTCACCTATATGCTTGATGGAGTCACATCTCACCGCGATAGCCTTGGAAACTCAGGTGAAATCGGCCCAGGTGATGTACAGTGGATGACTTCGGGTCGCGGCATTTTGCACGAAGAGATGCCCCGCCGTAGCGCCAGCGGAAACATCTATGGTTTCCAACTTTGGGTAAACCTCCCTGCTGCTCAAAAGATGAGCCAACCGCGCTATCAAGAAGTGAACTCCTCCACCATTCCTACCGTGGAAAAAGATGGATCCACCATTCGACTCGTCGCAGGAGAAGTGAACGGAGTCCGCGGACCTGTGACAGAAATTGCCGCTTCGCCTCTCTACATGGACGTGAAGTTGGCTCCTGGCTCGAAATTCATTCACCCCGTCCCCAGCGGACACACCACTCTGGCCTATGTATTTGAAGGCACGGGCGAATTCTCCAACGAGGTTGTGGAATCTGTCGGCATGGTAGTGTTCAACGATGATGGCGATCAAATTGAAGTTAAGAGCGATGCGGGCGTCCGCTTTATGCTCATCGCAGGCGCACCGTTCAAGGAGCCCATCGTTCCTTATGGACCCTTCGTCATGAATACAGTGGAAGAAATTCAGCAAGCCATCAACGATTTACGCACTGGAAATTTTGTAAAGTAAACATTAACCAAAAAGCGGACAGCACTGATGCTGTCCGCTTTTTTATTTTAAAATCTATCTTAGTGCCATGCACCGACAATTGCACCCATCACCACAAAAGTGATTAAGTGACTGCCTTGTTCAAGCACCCAAGCCTTTAAACGATCGGCAAATAATTTGTTAGTGAGGCTGGAAGTAGCCACGAAGCCCAACCAAATCAAAAAGCCTGTCATGGCGCCAGAACCAAGAGTGGCACCACCAGACATGCTCCCCATGGCATTGACCACGAGAGACATAAAGACGGCCTGAACAAATGAAGCGGCTACGGTTCCGCCCCACACCATGCCCATGCTTGCGCCGCCTGGGGTGTCATTTTCCGATTTGCCAACGGCCTTCCACCATACAGGGAAAAAGGTTTTTGGGCCAAACCAAATTCCACCGACCACCATGCTCGCAATGACACAAGCCACTACAGCCAACCAATTAATAGAACTAAAATCCATCTCATCCTCCAGTTGTAAGGTTGGTCAGCCCATGCTGACCTTTTCGACATTGTATCAGAACGCATGTTCTAAATCAAGAGGGAAATAAAAACAACCCCAAGGTACTTGGGGCTGTTTTTAAACTCAGAGCATTTACCTGGCTACTTTGAAATTGAAGATGTTCGTTCCTAATTTCTTCTGCAGAGAAATCCACAATGGCAGGGCCATTTCCATGCCCCGCGCGTTGGTGATATCGCCAAGATCAATAATAGATTCCCAGCCAAACTCAGACAGCAGTTTTGCAACCGTGGACTTGGCTAAAGCGTCATTTCCACAAATGAAAACATCATGTTGACCGCGAATTCGGTCAGGATGAACCATGACATCAACGTTCATGGTATTCAAGGCTTTGACCACTCGCAACAAGGGATGTGCACGCTGAATCTGTTCACCGAGCAGATCGGTGTTGCTGACCGTCAACGTGGGAGGAAAACCGCGTGAAAAATCCAAAGGATTCGCCACATCAATCAATACTTTGTTGTTAAGGTCAGATGTATGAGCAAACTCCAACGCGGAGAGAGTCCCACGCCCTGCAGTGCAATTAAAAAGAAGTTCACCAAAGGCCGCTACTTCTGTGTAGGTGCCGTGTGAAGCTTGTTTGCCAGCTACTTTGGTCCAGGCACGAGCGGATTCATTATTCGCTAAACGAGATCCCATTTTGACATTATGACCAAGTTCCAACAAACGATTGCCAATGGTCTGACCTACAATTCCTGTTCCAAGAATCCCAATGTCCATATACGACTCCTTTTTTAATTATTTTTAATTAATTATAGTCCTCGCTATGGAAGATGCATGAAATTAGAATGAGGAAACCTAAATCTTGCCAGCCACGTAATCCAACACATCGATCTTGGTAAGAATACCGACGGGTTTGGAATTCTCGACAAGAATGAGGGCATACCCTGCGGTTAGGGATGGCATGGCTTCTTCGAGCGGAGTTTCAGGTGCGAAGACCGCTCCTGCATTTTGAACCAGCGGATCGATTTTCTCATCATTGCTATGTTCATGCTTTTCAAGCATGTGATTGAGCAAATCGACTTCTTCGATTAAACCAGCCAACGCTCCATCTGCACTGACCACTGGCATCTGCGATACTCCATTTTGGTGCATCACTGATACAACCTTGCGAATCGAGTCACCCAGCGTGGCGGTGATTAATGCTTTGTTGGGCTTGGCAATCAAAAGGTCGCCCAGAGCCGTTTCTCCAAATTCCATGGAGAGGAATCCAAATTCGCGCATCCACTTATCATCATAGAATTTTGAAAGATACCGTGAACCTGAATCAGGCAGAATCACTACGGGGATGCGACCTGCAGGCAGTTTGCGACAATACTTGAGCGCACCTGCAATCGCAGACCCTGAAGAACCGCCCGCAAAAATCCCTTCTTGTCGAACCAGCTGACGCGCCCACAAAAATGATTCGCGATCACCTGCGCGTTCAATGGCATCGACCACAGTGATATCCATGGCCGAGGGTAGGAAATCTTCGCCGATGCCTTCCACTTTATAAGTCTTGGGATAGGCCCCAGGTGGAATCTTGCCTTTGTTCTGCCAAATCTCTGTGAGGATCGAACCTTCAATATCGACACCGACAATTTGGATGTTTGGATTTTTAGATTTGAGATAGCGTCCCACACCTGAAATGGTCCCACCCGTACCAATGCCGATGATGACATCGGTCAACTTGCCTTCGGTTTGTTCCCACAACTCGGGACCTGTACTTATCTCGTGAGTCTTTGGATTATCAGGGTTGTGATATTGATTCGCCAAAATGGCGTTGGGAGTTTCGCGTGCAAACTTCTTGGCCACTTCATAATAAGAGCGCGGATCATCAGGTCCCACCGCGGTTGGGGTGATGACCACTTTTGCGCCATAAGCACGCAACAATAAAATCTTTTCATTGCTCATCTTATCGGGCATGACAAAGATGGTCTTATAGCCCTTCAAAGCTGCGGCGATGGCAAGGCCAACGCCTGTATTGCCAGAGGTAGCCTCGACAATGGTGCCGCCAGGTTTAATGTCTCCGCGCTTCTCGGCTTGTTCAATAATATTGGCCCCCACACGGTCTTTGACTGAGCCACCTGGATTCATAAATTCCAGTTTGGCATATAGCGGAACGGGCAAATCTTTGCCAATGCGTTCCAATTTGACCAACGGTGTATTCCCCATGGCACCGAGGACGTTATTGAAGACTCTTCTCTCTTTGGATTCGGATAATTCAATCATTCGCTCTCCTTGGTTGGATGTAATTTTACCAGTGAGAAGGAAGAGATGAAAAGTGAATAGTCTATGGGGGATAAATCGGCGAACAATAGGTTTGATTCCCCCTATAGTTTGATTCTAACAAACCGAATTCATCCAAAAGCTCCCATCAAATCTGATGAGAGCTTCTATTTACTATTCTCCAAACCACTTTTCCAAACGGTCGGTTTCAAACTTTATCTTCTCGTTGAAATATTGTTTTGAAGATGGAGTCAAACTCACAATCGGTTCAGGCTCAGCGAGGAAACTGCCTTTCACCATCAAAGCCTGACCATTGCCCACTTCCAGGTAACAACCGCCTTCACCGCTAAAGGTCGCTTCGGGAGTTTCGCCAGAAAATACAGAAGCGATTCTTTCGGCAGCAGTTTCCCCCATCAACTCGGCAAACAGACCTGCCTTGGGCAAGGGTTTCTTGTTGGCTAAGATAACTTGAGTCACATCCCCAACGGCGTACACACCTTCAAAGGAAGTTTCCGTGGTGCGTGGATTAATTTCAATCCAGCCAGATGCTCCCAGCAAACCTGAGTCTTTTAAAATCGTTGGCGCTTTGTGTGGCGGCACGCCCAGCAACAAGTCATATTCAATCTGCTTGTTGTCAAAAATCACCTTGCCTGCCTCAATGGATTTGGCCTTGAGATTCGGGTGAAACTTGATGGCGTGTTCTTCAAGTCGGCTTTCAAACGAGTCACAACTTTCCTGTTCCAAAATCGGCAATGACTTAGGCTGCGGTGAAAACACTTCCAATGTGGCTTTCACACCGCGCGCTTTGAACTTTTCATTCAACAGAATAGCCATCTCATACGGTGCGGGCGAGCATTTATACGGCGCGCCAAAAATTCCAATCACCACACGCCCACCTTTGAATTCAGCCACAGCCTTTTCCGCACGTGGAATATCTTCAGGGTCATATACATTGAAGGCGTGTTCCTTAAAACCTTCAACCGCTTGAGGGAATAACTCTGAACCCAATGCGACGATTAATGCATCCACTTGGATTCTTTCTCCGTTGATCGTAGCAGCTTTCTCTTGAGGATGAATCGCGTCAATCGTCGCGCGCCTCACGTCTACCCCAATTTTGCTCAAGCTTCCAATCGGCCTTTGCCCTTCTTCCAGCGGACTCTCGCCCACCAGCGCCCAACTCTTGCGAAACCCCACCATGAAATACGGGCGGCGATCTACAAGGATGACTTCCACTTCATTGCCAAGTTTTTGTTTCAAACGGTGAGCGGCGGCAATTCCGCCAAACCCGCCACCGAGAATAAGTACTCTTTTCATAAATCCTCTTTAAAAGCGTAGAGGCGCGATGTATCGCGCCCCTACAATATTAATTAATAAATCGGAAGCTTGGTATCGACTTCCTTGGCCCAAGAGTTGATTCCGCCTTTGAGGTTTTTCAACTTCTTGAAACCTGCGCTGGAAAGCAATTCGATGGCTCGCATGGAACGGGTGCCGCCCTTGCAGAAGACCACCATGTCTTCGGCGCTATCTAATTCAGTCAAGCGTCCTGCCAATTGACCGAGCGGAATATTGACCGCATTCGGCAAAGCAGAGATTTCCAATTCATGCGGTTCGCGCACATCCAATAATTTGAAATTACTGGTCTTCACGCGTTCTGCAAGTTCTTTGGCGGTGATATCCAATTCTGAACCAGCATCACCATCTTCATGGTCGTGACCAGGAACACCGCAAAATTCTTCGTAATCGATCAATTCCTTGATATCAGCGTTCGGTCCGCACACGCGGCAGTTGGGATTCTTCTTGAGCTTGACAAAGTCGAAGGACATGTCAAGAGCGTTATACAACAGCAAACGACCAATCAACGGGTCGCCAATGCCGAGGAGCACCTTCAATGCTTCGGTAGCTTGAAGCGTTCCGATGGTGCCAGGCAACACACCGAGCACACCACCTTCTGCACACGAAGGAACAAGTCCAGGAGGAGGCGGTTCAGGAAAGAGACAACGATAGCATGGACCTTCCTTGGCGTAAAACACGCTCACCTGTCCATCAAAGCGAAAGATGGAAGCGTACACATTTGGCTTGCCGAGAAAGACAGCCACATCATTGGTCAAGTAACGAGTCGGGAAATTATCAGTTCCATCCAGGATGATGTCATAATCTTTGGCAATACGCAGAGCATTTTCAGAAGTATACGGTTCGTTGTATACATCCACTTGAATGTCGGGATTCAAATCCAGCAATTTGGCTTTTGCGCTTTCCACCTTTAACTTGCCAATGGTGGATGTGCCGTGAATAATCTGGCGTTGCAGATTTGAAGAGTCAACTACATCATAGTCAACGAGACCAATCCGCCCCACGCCCGCCGCCGCCATATACAGTGAAACAGGAGAGCCCAGTCCGCCCGTACCAACAATCAATGCAGACGAATTCTTCAGCTTGCGTTGACCTTCCAGCCCCACTTCTGGAATCAACAAGTGACGTGAATACCGTAAAATTTCCTCATGATTTAATTCAGGCAGCATCTTACCCTCCTGCAATTGATGGGATAAGCATGATCTTCTCCCCATCCTTGACGGGAGTGTTTACTCCCTGCAAATCCTTGATGTTGTGCTCGCCGACAAATAAATTCACAAACGGGCGTAGTTCTCCACCGTCATTGAACAAATGCGGCTTGATTGTTGGATATTGATTGGTGAGGTCTGTCAGCGCTTCGGAAATGTTCGAACCAGTCACAGTCACTTCGGCTTGTCCACTGGTGTAGGCACGCAGCGGAGTTGGAATTCGTAAAACGGGCATGTAAAGAGTCTCCTAAAAATTATTTAAAAACATTAACCACGAAGGACACCAAGGGCACAAAGGAAAATCTTGAGGACTTTAACGTTTTCCCTAATGGCTAATTTATTTACAAAGTTTGTATTTGTTCCATCAACTTTTCAACGCGAGCCACGCCATTATTAACATAGCGAGCCTCCCCGCGTGAATTCAGCAAAAATGTCGTCGGCACGCTCATCACACCCCAAGTCTTTGCAAGGTCGGGGTGTTCGGTGGCGTCAATTTCCACAACATGCAATTTCTCACCTAATTGATTCATCAACTTCTCAAGCGCAGGACGTTGAACTGTCTTGCACGGAGCACAATCTGGCGTGGTGAAATACACAATGGTTGGCTTGTTCGGCAAAGGATTCAACAAAGCATTGAAGTTATTTCTTGCGCGGGAAAGCAAGTGTTGATTCAAAAGCCAATATACACTCAAGCCTAAAACTATAATACCAATTGCAAGAACGAAACGCAACAGGATTTCTGAACTCATACAGATGCTCCTGCTTTGGGTTTCATACCGGGGAAAGTCCCCGCTGGTGGTTGCTTGCCAAAGCCTGGCACATTAAATCTCGCCAGCCAATAATACACGGCACAACCAACACAAAACCCGCCGAAGGCATTCAAAGATGCCAACGCAATCACAATCCAAACAAGAGTCCAACCCAAAACGGAGGAACCAAGGAACAAAGCGGTTGAACCAGCCGCCATAAACACAAAACCAACGATTTGCGAAAAACGATGTGGTTCGGGATTGTCATCCAACACATCGGACTTCATCCAACCACGCGGCTTAAGAATAGACTTATAGATGATTCCAAAACCAGGAGTCTTCAAAGCGGACCCAATCCCCATTACCAACGCAACGAATGCAGCAAGAATTGGAAGGTTAAAAATGAACGCGATCAAATTCAACGCGATAATAAATAATTGATTTGTCTTTAAGATAGAGTGATCTACTTTTTGTAAGGTTTGCGATGTCATATTAATGTCCTGTTTTTTCTGGCGTCTCAGATGTATTTCTCGCCGCCGAAATGATTATGAAATTTTTATTTCTTCTTCATCGTACTTCGAGCGGTCTTCCACCAATCTCCACGAGCGGTGACTGACCACTTTGCCCTGATCCACGCGGCTGATAATGTATGAGAAAAATGGTTGTGCCCATTCACGGTCATACTCAGAAGGAACGTTCGGACAATCAGGATGAGAATGAAAGACTCCGATCAAGCTCAAACCAAGACTGTCCGCTTTTAGCTCAGCCTTTAGATAATCTTCAGGTGTAAACAAAAACCGATTATGACGTGCTTCATCTTCACGCGCATTTGGCAACGATAAGATTTCCTGCACTTCACCTTCCACACCCAGTAAAAAGCCAGCTCCCTCTTCAGGGTAGGCTTCTTCTACATGTGCATTAATTTTTTCAACCAAATGATTTGGAACAGCCAACATTACTTACTCTCCCAGAGTGATTTATCGCTCAAATATTTATAGCCCGCATCGGGGAATAAGGTCACAACCACCCCTTCTTCCAATTCGCTTGCCACTTGAAGCGCAGCCACAGCAGCCGCCCCAGATGAGATGCCCACAAAGAGACCTTCCTCACGCGACAAGCGGAGCACCATCTCATGCGCCGCCTCAGTCTTAACCTCGAGCGGTGTGCCCGCGAACGACTCGTCATACACCCCAGGCTTAATCGCACTAGGCATATGCTTCAGCCCTTCCAAACCATGGAAAGGAGCATCAGGCTGGAAGGCCAAAATCTTTACATGCGGAAGTTGCTCACGCAAGTACTTTCCTGTTCCCATCAATGTACCTGACGTACCCAACCCAGTGACAAAATGAGTCACCTGCTCATTGGTCTGGAGAAAAATCTCAGGACCTGTAGATAGATAATGAGCCTGCGGGTTTGCAGGGTTGTTGTATTGATTTGCATACCAATATAAATCTGGATGTTCAGCGACAAGTTCGCGCGCTTTAAGAATCGCACCATCTGAACCTTCCAGAGGATCAGTGAGAATTAATTCTGCACCAAGTGCTTTGAGAATGGAAATTCGTTCGGGGCTGGCGCTGGCTGGCAACGCCAAAGTGACAGGAATCCCCAAAGCCGCACCAAAGGTTGCGTATGAAATTCCCATGTTTCCAGAGGTAGAGTCGAGCAGGCGTTTGCCATTGCCCAAGTCACCGTTAAGGATGGCGGTTTGAATAATATTCAACGCAGGGCGATCTTTGACAGACCCACCTGGGTTAAACCATTCAGCTTTGGCAAATACTTGGACTCGAGGCGACAGGCCCGAGGTCAAGCGCCGAAGCGGTAAAAGAGGAGTATTTCCTACGTGAGCAGCCAGGCTGTCCAGTGCAATCGTATTTGATTCAGTTAATCGAAAGTCTAATAAAGTCATGAAGTCTCTTAAAATAAAAGCAGTCAACGGACAAATAAAAAGACGGCGAACAAACGCCACACACTATGCAAAAAGTTTGCAAGCGGGGGTCGTCCTACCGTCTGATTCCGTTGACTGCGGAAAGGTCTATCTCAGGCGGCGGCTACGAGCCCCGCGATAGACACAAGCAGTTCAAGTAATAGTGAAATGTTTTCATAAGTTTCCAGTTAGATGTGCGTTATTTTACTTATCTTACCTAATTTGTCAATAGAAAATCACCCACCTGCCGCTGAAGCCATCAAAATTACCTTGTCATCTTCCTTTAAATGGGTCTCCATACCGCTTAAGTCACGGATGTGAACGCCATTTACAAAGATATTAAAGTGTCTGCGCAAGTTTCCCTGGGCATCAAATAAATGCGGTTTGAGGGATGGATATTCAACCAGTACATTTTGAATCACTTCATTTACAGTGACACCATGCATGGGAAATTCACTGCGATTATCCACATAATATTTCATCAAGGCTGGAAAACGAATGATAGGCATGTAACAATTTTACTGCGAGTCAATTGTATTTGGTTGGTACAGCTACAAAAAACTCCCGAATTTATCATTCGGGAGTTTTTACTTATTCGTTTACTCTTCCTTCTTCGCTTCCATTTCTTTCTTGTGAGCCTCGATAATCGGACCAGCTACATGACCAGGGACGGTATCGTAGTGATCCAACTCCATCGTAAAATAACCGCGTCCGCCAGTGATAGAGCGCAATTGAGTTGTATAGCGAGTCATCTCAGCCATGGGAACATGCGCCACAATGACGGTGTTGCCATGTTCTGAGTCTGTACCTTGTACGCGACCACGGCGAGTATTCAAGTCACTCATTACATCGCCCATGTGAGCATCTGGAACTGTGACACGTACATTCATAATCGGCTCGAACAACACAGGGCCTGCATCTTGCACTGCCAGTTTGAAGGCCTCGCGACCTGCAATTTCAAACGCCACTGGCTTGGAATCAACTTCATGTTCTTTCCCATCAAATACAATGACGCGAACATTGTTCATGGGATATCCAGCGAAGGCACCCTTTTCCATCGTTGCTTTCACTGCCTTTTCAATCGGAGGTAGATAAGAACGAGAGAGGTTCATACCTACAAGTTCATCGGTAAATTCAAAATCGCCATCGTGATAGGGTTCAATGCGCAGGTGTACTTCGCCAAATTGGCCAGCACCACCCGATTGTTTCTTGTGACGATATTGTGCAGTAGCTTTCTTGGTAATTCCTTCGCGATAAGGGATTCTGGGTTCATGTGTCGCAAAACCTACCTGAAATTTTGCTTGAGCACGATGTAATGCCACATCAATCTGCTGGTCGCCCATGCCCTGCAAAACAGTTTCATGAGTGACAGGATCATTCTGCCAGCTGAGGGTCATATCCTCTTCGCAGAGACGGGTCAATGTTGGCGTAATTTTCGCAGCATCGGCCTGTGTCTTGGGGGTAATTGCCACACGATACAAAGCAGCTGGGAATTTTGGTGGATGGATGGTCAACGGATGATTCTTGTCACAGAACGAATCACCTGTAGCGGTTGCATTTAACTTGGATACGGAAGCAATATCCCCTGCATGAATGACTTTGGCAGGAATCGCTTCTTTTCCACGCTGGAAGTGCAAGCCCGCCATACGCTCATCTGCGCTTTTGGTTTGATTCCACACATGCGCATCTGCTTGAACAGAACCAGAGAACACACGGAAGTAGGTCATTTTGCCAACGAAAGGATCAGCAGTAGTCTTCCATACATAAGCGGCTAATGGCTCTGTATCGGCTGGCTTCAAATTTTCATCTCCAGCTTTTCCTTGCGCTACGCGTTTGGGAGCATTCAACGGAGAAGGCATTAAGTCAATAATGTCATTGAGCAAGGCAATTGCACCTACCTCACGCGCACCAGCCGCGCAGAAGACCGGGACAAATTCTCCAGCGTAGACCACATCTTCCAGTCCGCGCACCATTTCCGCGTCAGTGAGTGAGCCGTTCTCCAGATATTTCTCCATCAACTCATCTTCGCCTTCAGCGGCTGCTTCAACAATCGCAAAGTGAGCCTTGTCTGCCTCTTCCTTTAACTCAGCAGGAATTTCAGCAGTTGTCTTTCCATCGCCCATATAGGATTTCATCCCAAGAATATCCACCACACCCTTGAAATCATTCTTGGAACCGATTGGCAAATGGACTTTAATGGCACGTTTACCACGTGCGTGAACAAATGCATCAATCGCCGCATACGTTTTCTCGAAATCAGCATTGTCGCGATCCATTTTGTTGATTACGAAAAAGCGCGGCAGGTTGAATTCGTCTGCATATTGCCAGGCAAGTTCAGTACCCACTTCAATTCCTGCAACAGCATCCACTAAAAGAATTGCGCCATCAGCAACACTCAGGGCGGAAATCATCTCACCCACAAAATCTGTGTAGCCTGGCGCATCAATAATATTAATCTTGTGATCGCGGTGCTCTATGGGAATTACACTTGAATAAATGGAAATTTTCCGACGGTGTTCCTCATCATCGTAATCAGAAACCGTGGTACCGTCCTCGACCTTGCCGAGGCGGGTTGTTGCCCCCGTGGCATGCAGAAATGCTTCTGCCAGCATTGTCTTGCCCGCGCCTCCATGCGAAACCAGCGCGACGTTACGTAGAAACTCGGTGGTATACTCTTTCATGGAAAAGCCCTTCCTAATAAAGTAGGATGTAAAGCTAGTCTCATGATTGTAAAAGAACTCAAATGAATTGTCAAAGTGTGGAGCGTCACACAGAAAATATGACATTTATGCATTTTCCTCCAAATCTCTCCTGCATGTGGTCAACACCTGCGGGATTTTCTTATAAAGAGGCACTGTGAGCACATTCATTAATCACTATTCCTTTTTGCTTGTCTTAAGTGGTGTGGTGGTGGTTGCTGGGCTTGTCCTATTAACCAACAAACCAAAACCCAACGACATCATCTCATTTAGCGCAATTTTCATTGCCGCGATTATCGTTTGGGTCGTTTTACATCCGCGCCAATCTCCACTGATGGATGATGCCAAAATGGTTCAAGACATGATCGGCAAAGGTACTCCTGTCTTACTTGAATTTCAATCTCCGTATTGCATCAGTTGCACTCAGGTACAACCGATTGTAGATAGCCTGGAGAATGAAATTAACGGAGAAGTCAGCATAGGCAAGAAGCTTCACTTCATTCGTTTAAATATTCAGGAACAAGCCGCTCAACAACTTGCACCTCTTTACAACTTTGAAGTTACACCCACATTTATTTTCTTCGACGAAAATGGGAATGAAGTTTGGCGCACGGTTGGGACCTTTGACCCGCAGTTGGTTCGTAATTCTCTGCCATGAATTTAATAGACCGTCTGCGCTTCAATCTTTTCTATTTTGGAAAAGCCCCATGGGATACAGGCATCTCACCGCCTGAGTTATTGGAATTCATTCAAACCCATCCCACAGGCCGCGCCATCGATATTGGCTGTGGCACAGGTACGAACATCATTACCCTTGCCAAGTCTGGCTGGCAAACCACAGGGTTTGACTTTGCGCCACGCGCCATACAAATCGCTAAACAAAAGTTGAAAAAAGAAAATATTCAAGCCAGTGCGTTTGTAGATGATGCATCAAAAATGAAAAACGTAAAAGGAACTTTTGACCTTGCGCTGGATATGGGTTGTTTCCACGGCATTAAAAACAAGGCAGATTATCTGACTCAATTAAGTAAAATTCTTGCCCCAAATGGCTTCTGGTTAATGTATGGATTTTTTAAACAAGACCCGCTTCTCTCTGGGCCCGGGCTTGTTGACTCAGACATCGACATGATCACCACCCAAGGATTCACCCTCATCTCCCGCCGCGATGGATTCGATAGACATGAACGCACCTCGGCCTGGTTTCTTTATCAAAACTTATGAAAATTCTCTTTCTCTTCTTAGATGGCATCGGACTGGGCGAAAACAACCCAGAAATCAATCCATTTGTACGCGCCTCCACACCTTATTTAAATTCTCTGCTTGGTGGTCAACCTCTTATCAAATCCACCGCGCCATTTGACGGAGAATACACCAGCCTTCTTTCCATTGACCCCAACCTTGGCGTAAAAGGGCTGCCACAATCTGCTACAGGTCAGGCTGTTTTGCTCACAGGAATTAACATTCCTGCTGAATTGAATTACCACTACGGCCCCAAACCCAACCCAGAGGTGGCTCAATACCTTGATGGGGCTACCATTTTCTCAAAGACACTTCAAGCCAATAAGAAAGCCGCACTGCTGAATGCTTACCCTCCACGCTACTTTGACGGCATCGATTCTGGCAAACGCCTGTACTCATCTATTCCATTAGCATTGACCAATGCAGGTTTACCCCTCTTCACTGACAAAGATTATTACGATGGTCACGCACTTTCTGCCGATTTCACAGGAGAAGGATGGCGTGAATTTCTTGGGTTTCCTGAAGCCCCTCTCTTTGATCCATATACAGCAGGTATCAAACTCGGAGAACTCGCCAGCCAATATGATTTCTCTTTCTTTGAATATTGGGCGAGTGATTATGCTGGTCATAAACAGGATATGCAATCCGCCGTAAAACAACTTGAGGTTTTTGATGACGTTCTTAAGGGGGTACTCGAAAACTGGAAAAATGAAGATGGCTTGATTCTTTTGACTTCTGATCATGGCAACATGGAAGATTTATCCACGCGAAAACATACAGCGGCACATGTTCCTTTACTTCTGTTTGGAGACAAAATCCATAGAAACGCTTTTGCCAATGTCCACGATTTGACCGGTGTAGCACCAGCCATTTTCAACTTGCTACATATTTAAATAAAAAGTGCAGACATTGGTCTGCACTTCAACAAATTTATTTGATATTCTCAATCACTCGTTTTGCCAGCATAGATATCTCCCTGTCAGAGCGATTGGCTGCAATTTCCTCTAATGCAGGGATGGCTCTTGAATCACGTACTTGACCAAGCGCCTCTACTGCCTGTATTTTCACAACACGATCAGGGTCGTGCAACATTTCAAGTAAAAAGGGAGTCACGCGCACATCTTGAATTTGGCTTAAACCAATAATGGCATGTCTGCGGACTGCCGCTTCAGGATGAAGTAAGGCTTCACTTAAAACATCGATTGCCTGTACGCCAAATTTTGCAAGTGCTTCCGCAGCAGCCAGGCTAACCTCGTGATGCAAATCATATAGAGTCATTCCAAGTTCATCAATTGCTTGGGGATCCAGCAATTTGCCTAGCAAACTTGCAGCAAATTTGCGGACTGTCCCCTCTTTATCGCTCAACGCCTCAATTAATGGAGGCACTGCGACAGGTCCCATTTTTTCAATTGCGTTCAATAAATCGGCAGAAGATTGTTCCTTCTCGTACCACCAAACGGAATCACGCAATGCTTCCATAAGAAATGGAAGCGCAGAAGAATTCTCCGTTTCACCCAAAGCTCTAGCCGCTACACGGCGTACTTCGATTTTAGAATCATCGAGCAATACATTTGTGATTTCATCAAATGTGGAAGAATCATTGAATTTTCCAACAGCAACACAAGCAGCCGCACGAACTTCATCTTCATGATCTTTTAGAAATGGCAACAAAGCAGAAATAACCCGTGCATCTCCAATATACGCAAGAGCGAGCAGAGCATTTTTACGTACTGTGAAATATTCGCTTTTTAGGGCTTCTAACAAAATTGGAATTGAAGTTTTATCTTTGCTTAATCCAAGAACTTCCACTGTACGAGCACGAACCAGCGGGTGTGCCGTGGAAAGAGTCTTTGCAAGGGCTGGAATGGCAGAAGGGATTTGGGCGAGGATATGTTGATAGATGAGAAGCAGGTTCAAGTCTTGAGTTTGAAGCGCCTCTATCAAGGCCGGCACAGAATCATTGCCATTTCGAATCAGTGCTTGCGCTGTGGCATCGCGCTTGGATGAATCCGCTAGTTGCGAAATCAGTTTCTTTGCTTCACCTTGTTTGGAACCTGTCAACCAATCCATAAGTTCATTTTAATACAAAACTCCCTGCAAAAATGCAGGGAGTTTTTCGATATCCGCCAGATGGGAATTAGACGCCTTTAATTAAGAGGCTAAGGGCAAGGACGATGAAAGCGATAGTTAAAAGTGCAAAAGCGGAAATGGGCAGGAAGGTCAACATACCTGCTTGGGAAAGAAAAGCGAGAACAGCGATGGCAATTGAAATAAAGTAGGTAATTTGTTTGGGGGCAGAAAGCTTCATGATTTAATTCTCCTCAACACTAAAGATAATTTCTGGCGGATTGGATATTTATAGCATAGCGGGGAAATGTGTCAATATAAAAACTCCAATTCTCTCAAAACCCCTCAAGCCTGAATTCGGGCAATTTTTCTCTGATATAATCTCCGATTCGAGTTCAAGGAATCAGAACGCCAGCCGAAATTTGGTGTTGTTTTCCTAAGTATTCACATTAATTTACGGTGCGCCTCAAACGCACGATCCATATTATCGGAGTTCCCAAATAATGAAGAAAGAACAGCAGTTAGACCTTTATTACCAGATGGTGCTTATTCGCCGGGCTGAAGAACGCGGCGCAGAGTTGTACCAGGCTGGCAAGATCGGTGGCTTCATGCACCTGTACATTGGGCAGGAAGCCGTTTCGACCGGATTGATCGCGGCCCGCGAGCCGCGTGACCGCGTAATCACCGCCTACCGTGACCACGGCGTCGCCTTGAATTGCGGCATTTCCACCAATGAAATGATGGCAGAATTGCTTGGCAAATCCACTGGCACCTCCAAAGGCAAAGGTGGCTCCATGCACATGGCCGACACTACCAAGAACTTCTGGGGTGGGCACGCCATCGTCGGCGGACACCTCCCTGTCGCTTCCGGCTTGGCGCTCGGAGATCAGTATGCTGAAAACGACAACGTCACCATTTGTATGTTTGGTGATGGCGCTACCAACATCGGCTATTTCCATGAAGCGTTAAACCTCTCCAAGACTTGGGGCTTGCGTGTGTTGTGGGTCTGCGAAAACAATCAATACGGTATGGGCACCTCAGTAGAACGCGCCTCAGCCGTATCTGAAATGATTCAAAAGGCTGAAGGCTACGGCATGAAGAACAGCCAAGTCGATGGCATGGACGTAATGAAAGTATACGAAGCGGCAAAAGAAGCCATTGAATATGTGCGTACGAATGCCCAACCCTATTTCCTTGAAATCGATACCTATCGTTTCCGTGGGCATTCCATGGGCGATCCCGAACGTTATCGCAAAGCGGAAGAAGTAAAGAAGTGGCAGGAGAACGACCCGATTGGTATTTTCAACAAATACTTGTTGGATAAGAAGATTGCCACCCGCAAAGCGCTAGATGAGATTGAAGCACGTGCAGAAGAAGAAGTGGTCAAGGCTGTTGAATTTGCTGAGACCAGTCCAGAACCCGCAATGGAAGAATTGTTCAAGGATATTTACGCGGACTAAAAAACTCGATATTCGATAATTCGAGATTCGGAAATTTAACCCCGAGTATCGATTTGCGAATATCGGATAACGAGGATACACATGGCAAAAATTACAATGCGCGAGGCAATCTCGCAAGCTCTTATGGAAGAAATGGACCGCGACCCAGCTGTTTTCATTATGGGTGAAGAGGTCGGTGTTTGGGGCGGTACATATGCCGTTACCAAAGGCTTTTTTGATAAGTACGGACCGAAACGAGTCAAAGACACGCCGATTGCTGAAAACGCCATCATCGGTGGCGCTATCGGCGCGGCGATGGTTGGCCAGCGCCCGATCGCCGAGTTGATGACCATCAACTTTGCATTCTCAGCAATGGACTATATCGTCAATCAGGCAGCGAAATTGCATTACATGTTCGGCGGACAGTTCACCCTGCCGCTCGTGATTCGCGCCGTCGGTGGTGGTGGACGTCAATTGGGCGCCACCCACTCGCAGACCCCTGATTCTGTCTTTGCACATTTCCCTGGCTTGAAAGTCGTCAGCCCCGGAACGCCGGAAGATGCCAAAGGATTGCTCAAATCAGCCATCCGTTCGAATGATCCGATTCTATTCATCGAACACGCTACGATGTACCAGGTCCGTGGTGAAGTTCCTGAAGGCGAATACACCATTCCAATTGGCAAATCCAAAGTACAGCGCGAAGGCAAGGACTTCACCATCGTCACCTACTGTAAAGGCCTTGAGCTTTCGATGAAAGCCGCCGAGGAACTTTCCAAAGAAGGCATCGAAGCTGAAGTTGTCGACTTGCGTACATTACGCCCGCTCGACATGGAACCCGTGCTCGAATCATTCAAGAAGACCAACCGCGCCATTGTCGTTGAAGAAGGCTGGAAGTCTTACGGTGTTGGTTCTGAAGTCGTCAGCCGCATTTATGAAGAAGCATTTGATTACGTGGATGCTCCTATCATCCGCGTTGCACAAAAGGAAGTTCCGCTTCCCTATAACCGCACGCTCGAACAGGCCGCACTTCCACAGGTTGCCGATATCGTCGCTGCGGCAAAGGAGGTCTTGAAATAATGGCTGAAACTATTTCCATGCCCAAACTCGGCTTCGATATGGCCGAAGGTTTGCTCGTCCGCTGGGTGAAACAAGTCGGCGAGAACATCAACAAAGGCGACGTGCTCGCTGAAATTGAAACTGACAAAGCCACCGTCGAAGTTGAATCTTCTGCAAGCGGTGTAATTTTGCAACTCATTGTTGACCAAGGCTCAATCGTACCTGTCAATGCACCGATTGCAATTGTAGGCGCTGCTGGTGAAAAAGTAGACGCTCCTGCTGCAGCGCCAAAAGCTGAAGCTCCGAAAGCGGAAGCTACGCTTCAGTCCGCACCGGTAGTTGCTCCTGTTGCTCAAGCATCTGCTCCCGCTGCAACTGGCCCAGTCAAAGCCTCTCCTCTCGCGAAGAAGGTCGCCAAAGATAACAACGTCAATCTCGCCTCTGTGCAGGGCACCGGCCCCGGCGGACGCGTGGTGCGCAAAGATGTAGAAGCAGCCCTTTCCAGCGGACAGACCTCAACGGCTAGCCGCCCAACAGTCGCTTCTACAGTTCAACCTGTTATTGTTTCACATGATGATAAATCTGTTCCAACCACAAAACTTCGCCAAGCCATCGGTCGCCGTTTAGTGGAATCCAAACAGACTATCCCTCATTTCTATGTGACTCACGAATACAAAATGGAAGCATTGATGGAAATGCGCAAGCAAATCAATGCCTACCTGCCCGATAATGAGAAAGTGTCAGTCAATGACTTTATTCTCAAGGCCACAGCACTGACATTACGTCAATTCCCCAACTTGAACGCCACCCTCAAGGGCAATGAGATTATTCAATTTGGTCATGTCAATGTTGGTGTAGCTGTGACTGTACCTGGCGGCCTGATGACTGTGGTCGTCAAAGACACCGACCAGAAATCCCTACGTCAGATCTCTAGCGAAGTCAAAGCCATGGCTGGCCGCGCCCGCGATGGCAAAGTCAAGCCTGAAGATGTAGATGGTTCTACTTTCTCCACTTCTAACCTCGGCATGTACGATGTTGAAGAATTCATCGCCATCGTCAACCCACCCGAGGCTGCTATTCTCGCAATCAGCTCTGCAAGAGAAGTCCCCGTTGTCGAAGGCGGACAAATCAAAGCAGGCTGGCGTATGAAAGCCACCATCTCCGTTGACCACCGCGTCAGCGACGGTGCAGAAGCTGCTCAGTTTATGCAAACACTAGCTGGGTTCCTTGAAAATCCAGTTAGGATGTTAGTGTAAAACCTTGTAGGTCACGTCGAAAACGTGACTTACTTTTTTTACGAGGTAAGCATGCATCATCAACTTGAAAACGATCTGGCAAATTTATCTTCTCTACTTGAGCAGACAAAAAAATCTTCTGAAGAATATCTTCATGAAATCAATCAACGTCCACCTGCAACTGCATTTACAAAAAAAGAAAATCTCAACGTATCAACAGATGGACTTGGCGCAGAAAAAACTTTAGATTTATTCCTCAATCGGTATGGAAAGGACATGCCAGCCAGCAACGGTCCGCGCTTTTGGGGTTTGGTCACGGGTGGCACCACTCCTGCTTCATTAATGGGAGATTGGTTAACCAGTGTCTATGATTTAAATTTAAGTCACGCCGCAAACTCTGTAGCACCTAATATTGAAATAGAAGCGCTTCATCTGCTACGACTGTTATTCGGCCTGCCTGACAGTTTCTCAGGCGCTTTTGTATCTGGCGCAACCATGTCAAATTTTGCAGGGTTGGCCATGGCAAGAGAATGGATCGGTAGACAGTATGGAAAGAACATTTCTCAAGAAGGATTGCATTCCATTCCACCAATCAAGATATTAAGTTGTGAAGCACACGCCAGTAGCTTTAAAGCTCTGGCCATGCTTGGGTTGGGAAGAAACAATTTGAAAGCCGTGGCCAAGCTTCCGTTAAATCGCGAAGCGGTGGATGTATCTGCATTGAAGCAAGCTTTATCCGAACTAAATGGCGAGCCTAGCATTGTCATTGCCAATGCGGGCACAGTCAACACTGTAGATTTTGATGATTTACAAGCGATTGTAGAATTAAAAAAAGAGTTTAAATTCTGGCTCCATGTGGATGCGGCCTTTGGAGGATTTGCAGCTTGTTCACCAAAATATCAACACCTGCTGAATGGAATTGATCAGGCCGATAGCATCACCATCGATGCGCACAAATGGTTGAATGTCCCTTATGATTCTGCCATGATTTTTACCCGCCATCGCGACTTACAAATTTCAGTTTTTCAAAACAGCGGAGCCTACTTAGGAGAAATTGCCGAACCCGTAGACTTTATTCATCTCAACCCTGAAAATTCACGTCGCATGCGCGCATTGCCCGCATGGTTTAGTTTAATGGCATATGGGACAGCAGGGTATCAAGATATCGTGGAAAGAAATTGTGCCGCAGCGGAACAACTAGGGGCATGGATTGAGACCAGCAAAGAATTTCAGCTTGTTGCGCCTGTCCGTATGAATGTTGTATGTTTTACTCTAAGCGGAGATGTAACTGCAGAAAAAGTTAAGACGTTTCTTGCAAAACTTCGTGATGATGGACGGGTATTTATGACGCCAACTACCTATCAAGGAATCCCCGCAATTCGTGCAGCTTTTAGTAATTGGAGAACCGAACAAAAAGATTTAGACCTTGCATGGCAAGCCATGCAAGAGTGCATCAGCTAAAGACGGTCTTTGAGAAAGAGCATCCAAAATTTGAATTTTGGATGCTCTTTCTTTAATTCAACACATAGTATTCAATTAACAACTGTGGACGATTATCAAAGACCGCATCCCCACTATGGAATTTGATTGTATCTGCTCCCCCATCGTCGTTATCATCCAATTGAAATCTCAAACGGAATTGTGTATTTCCCGTCTTATTTATGTATTGAGAGGTATTGGCATCCAACTGAGTTGAATACCAATTATCCGTAGGTGTATTTAAAATGGTCGCAGCCGCATCCAAACTAGCCGCTGATTGAAAGTCTGAAGTTTGTAAAGTAGGCAAATCAAATGAGCTACTTTTGATATCCACTAAGACATTCTGGTGGGTAGTAAAAGGGTCGGTACCTGTAACACTTAATTTCTTGATTCTGAGTGTTACACTACTAATGACTGCATTATCAGGCAAAGAAGCCGTTGAGAAATCAAGGATGGTCAAGAATTGGCGGTCTTCGGCATTATCACCGAGATAAAAAGTGGGAGAGACAGCGTTATATCCATTACCGATATTCGCGTTTTCGCTGGCTTCAATCACCCAGCCATCATTCACGCCATTGGACACTAGAGTCTGCAAGAAAATTTTAGGAGATTTGACAATTGCATACTCCTCCCCCAACGCAACAGTCCCGCTTCCGACTCCGCCTAAAGGTTGACCGCCTTCGTCAAGAATACTGTCGTTGTCAACAAGGTCGAGGCGTAGCGTTCCATCACCACTCCCAGTATCTACGGTCACGGTATAGGCATTTCTTAATCCACTAACTGCTGTAATAGCAGCATTGGCAATCGTGCCAGTGGAAGACAACACAAAATCACTAGCATCTACCCCAGTCACAGATTCTGAAAAAGAAATCTTGAAATGAATCGTCGAAGAAGTGCTGGGATTCGTATCAGCACGCACAATGGACAACAACCTAGGCAAGGGGTTATAACCGAATTCAAATGCACCTAAATCAGGTGCCTTCCCGGCAAAATCATCATCAATTCCTGGAATGACGACTCCACGGTCTATATTGGAGCTGGAAGAAAGTAGTGAATAATTGCCATTGGCAGGGTCTACCAAACCCGGTACATCTTCAAAGCCATTACATTCAAGTCCCGCACCCTTACAGAGGTCAGACACAGTATTATACGATTTTTTCTCCCACACAAAATGTGGACCATCCGTACAGGTGGTGTACCAATCATCATAATTCCAATCATGCCCAAGCGAACCTGTAAACGGTGCCTCAAAGGCATATCCGTTGCCCTGAAAAATATTATTTCGCATGATGGAATTCTGTGTTGGACTAATCATGCTCATCGCGTTGACGTCTTTCTCATTCGTCCAACTGGTATTGTGATAAATCAAAACAGCGCCATCAGATTTTAAATCCCACTTAATACTGCTACCTGTGTAATTGGAGAAAACAGAACGCACTACCCAGGTTGGACCTTGTGTAATTGGCGCGAGAGAAATTCCTACCAGTGTGGTGTCCACTTTATTATTTCGAAATCGATTATTAATACAAGCGCCTTCAGGCTCTAACCCATCATCCGTAATTTGATGAATATTGTTATTATAAATATCTGCGTCAAATGCGATTCCAGAGTTTTCCAATCCAGCAGATGAACCAGTGTAAATCCCATTAAAAAAATTGTGGATATGATTCTCACGCACAA
Source organism: Anaerolineales bacterium (assembly GCA_046328925.1). Classification (GTDB taxonomy): domain Bacteria; phylum Chloroflexota; class Anaerolineae; order Anaerolineales; family Villigracilaceae; genus Villigracilis. The sequence continues at coordinate 46,338 of JAXLVT010000011.1, read as the reverse complement.
TTGTCCCAATGTGCGCAGAAACTACAATCGCTGTTCCTTCCATTGATGTAGCTTTGGTAGATTTCCATGGCCATTCATCTATCGATGGGTCATAGATTTCGTTATATTCAATGCGGGTATCATTTCCTTGTTTATCGGTTCCATTCCAGTAAATGTAAACTCCGTTTTGCATATTGTGAATATTATTTTTACGAACCACAATATGCGATGAATTTTTGGTACAAACTCCACACCCTGAAGCCGTCCCATAAAAACGCATTTCAAACCCTTCAATCCAAATCCAATCATGGCTGGAGATATCAAAAGCATGGTTGAGAGTGGGCACCTGCCAGGTATATTTGGAAGGATCTTCAATACTGCGAACGTACAGTTTTAGTGTTCCAGGCGCCATGTACCATCCCTCCTCCATGGCAACCTTATTATGTCCACTGGCATTGATCAAGCCAGTCAAATTGTCGTACATATAAAATCGTTGACCATTCCGCGCCAGATAGCGAATCGAAGTTTTTATCTTTGTTACCCAAATATGTTTTTTGGCATCATACGGCTGCCAGATATTTCCAGAAAGATTCTCCGAACCTTCTAATACAGCACCATTTCCCTCAGCTTTGACTTGAATCCAGTTATTTGTAGTCCCTGAAACAGGGAACGAAACTGATTCATGATACACACCATCAGCCACCAAAACTTGCGTACCAGGTTTTGCCCGGTTGACAGCATCCCGAATGGTACGAAACGGAGATGCACTTGAGCCATTTCCCCCAAGCGGAGCGTTTGCATTTACATGTAAAACAACAGTGGGAACAAATTGAAGTTCATTGACCTGCGTACTGGCGGTATTACTTATTTCAGTCGCCCCATCCACTACTTTGACAAAATACGAAGTCGCAGCAGATAATCCAAAAAGGCTTCCTACAAGACGCCCACTGTCAATTCGCATGAGCAGATGTCCAGTACGCCAAGCAGTTTCATTTTCCTGTCGATATAAAAGTTGAGCTGTTTTCGGCAAGTTGGAACCAGTCACGACCACCCCCATGGTTTCAATATTTGGATACAGGCTTATTTTAGTAAAAGCAGGCAACCCATTTTCTTCCGATGCAGCGACCACAGGAAGAAATGTACTGCCAGCCAATATAGATATTAGAGTGGCGATACAAATGATTTGAAATGAAATCTGCAAAGATTTTAGACGCATGGTTCCTTCTATTGACATCAAACTTCTCTGCCAGAAACACTAAAATTAGCTCACTGAATCGCTAAAAGCTTGATATTTTAGTATCATACTCCAATCAAGGTTGGATTAGAAGACCTATTAAGAGGATACGCCCTCGGAGAATTCCGAGGGCGTACCTAATCAGTAAAAAACTGTGCTTTATGGGACAGGCAAATTTTCACACATCTTTCGATACGGGGTGTCGCCAAAGAAGGATGTCCATTGGGCTGCATCGAAATTCTGAGTCAATCGGGCACAGGCAGTTGCAACAATATCTTCTGCCATCAAACTGGTCATTTGTTGAATATCCCATAGTTGAATGGAACGAAGCGAAACTGTGGCCAATTGTGAACCATCTGCTGAAAAAGACAAATCATTGACAGAGTCCACATGCCGAATTTTGGAAATCTCTCCACCGGTCAATGGGTCAAGTACATATACATTTCCAATGACACCGACCAAAAGTTGATTCCCTTGTAGGTTAAAGGTCATAGAAAAAACTTGTTCAATTGGCAATGTATTGATTAATTGATATGTGCCAGCCTCACGCTTCCAAATATAAAGCTGACCTGATGAGTTATTTGCAGCCAACATGGACCCATCTTGATTAAATGTCAGGAATTGATGATCTCCTGGAGATTCCATCTTTGTGCTAACTTTTCCAGATTTCAAATCGATGAAAACAATTTGATTTGAAAACCCAACAGCCAACAAGTCTGCACTAACAGCAAGTGCATTTACATGATCATTCGCAGTATACAAAGTGGACACAGATTTTCCAGTCACCACGTCCCATTCTTGAACAACACCACTGGAATCACCTGTGATTAAATACTGACCATCTGACGAAAAAGCTATCTCCTGTTGTAAACCAGGCTGATTAATAATTACCCGTGTACCACTTTCCCTGTTATATAAAGTAATCTTGCCAATATCTGTGGAAACAGCCAGCCAATTAGAATCGGGACTGATGATTAAATTTTCAATGTATGCCTTAGTGTCAAAGGTTGGAGCACTTTCCAAGAGTCCACCTTTGCCAGAATATTGTTTTTTATCCAGCAACCAAACACTACTCTCGTCAGAAACCGCCATCCAATCTCCAGAAGGACTAAATTTGGCATGCGTGGCAAAGCCATCCAACTGTATATAGCTTTTTGCTTCTGGCAAGTCTGAAATATCCCAAATATCAATATTCCCTTTTTGGTCACCAGAAATCAAATCGTTTCCATCCTTACTAAAAGCAAGGATATTCCCGATTCCATTTAACGGAATCTGAAACATCTCCGCGCCAGTAGCAATATTCCAAACGCGGACAGTGCTGTCATAGCCTGTAGAGGCAAGCCATTGACCATTGGGGCTGACCTGCACTTCGCTTACATAACTATCTTGAAGCATACGGACTCTTTCCTTCCCTGTTGCCGTATCCCATACTCGAATTCTATTATCATCTGATGCAGTCACAAAAGTAGTGCCATCTGGACTAAACGTAACATCTTCGACCCAATCTTCACTGACTACATGGAAAAGTTCCTTACCAGTTTCCGCTGAAATCACATACGCATAATTATCTTTACCACCCGTGACCAACTTACTGCTATCTGGGCTAAACTCAAGGTCAAGCACATCTGATTTGTGTGAGGGGCCATTTAATATTCTGCCATCAGTAAGATTCCAAAGCACAACGGTACCAATATTAGAACCTGCTGCCATCCATTTTCCATTAGGGCTGAATGCAGTTGCATACAGACTGCCATAGGAGCGCAATTCATAATCAAATTTACGAGTGATAAGATTGAAAAATGTAATTCTGCCATCGTCACGCGCAATGGCAAGTTCTCTGCCATCTGGGCTAATATTTACATCCCACACTGGGACGTTGTAATTTAATGTGTCCTGAATTTTTCCAGTCACTGCATCCAGAATTAAAACCTGTCCAGTGTTGTCTCCTGTGGCAATCAGCTTCCCATCAGGACTAAACGTCGCATCTTCAATCGCCCCGTCACCTGATACACAAAACTGTTTTTCTCCAGTCTGAAGCATCCACACACACACCGACTGGTCAAAGCTGGCAGATAGAAAAGAACTTCCATCTGGGCTTACTTCTAATGCAGAAATCAAATCACCTTGTTTATCTTGTTTGATTGGAATCGGCAAAAGGCTGATATTTTTACGAAGAATACTTTCAGCTTCCGTAGAAGGAGATCGCTGCCAAGAGTCAATCGCAAGAAGCGTACTCAAATACAAGCCGCCAGTTTTGGATTGAAAAATCTGGGCACGGGCAGCACTACGCTGGGCCTCAGCAATAATTTGATTCTTCTCCGCATCGGCCTGCGCTGATTTGGCAAGTTGTTCATTTTCTACAGCCAGCTTTTCATTAGATTGAGCAAGAAGTTTTTGTTGTTGTGCGATTTTTTCATTCGCCGATGCTTGCTGTGACTGGTACACCGCCGTAATCGATAAAATAATCATAATGAAAATGGCAGTTATGGCCGAAATAATTAAGGTTGTACGCCTTCTTTCACTTTGAGTACTAAAATCTATATAAGTATTTTGAAGATCAGAAGGCTGCGGGTCTTTCGTTTTAGCAGAAGTCACCATACGGCGTGCATTACGCAGGTCACCGCCTCGTAGTAGCAAACTTGGATCCTTCTTTCGTTCCCACTCCAATGCGCGCACTTGTAAACGACGATGTTCCTCAACCCATTCAATATCAATTGTGATAGCAATTTTGAGCTTTTCCAACCCTGCCTTAAAATCATCTTGTGTACGCAAGTAAATCCAATTCAAATCACGGATGGTAGAAACAACATTTTTTGGATCAACATCACGAACAAGGATGGGAATGATGCGTTTATGATTCTTTCTTGCGTGTTCTACTTCCACCTTACAAACCTCAGAAGCGGCGGAATCAGGGCTCACCAGGAAGATAAAAGCATCGGAACGCTCGATTCCTTCCAAAATCTGTTCCAACCAGCCCACCGCTGGTGGAATATCTTCCCAATCCACCCATACTTCCATATTGATGGATTTGAGTTCCTGAATCAACTTACGGGCTGTTCCTGAATCTTTTCGAGAATAAGAAATAAAAACATCAGTCATTGTCGCTTTCCTTCCTAATCGTAACAATTAAGTATGGACATTATAACCCGCCTATGCGCTTTTTATTTTCTCCCCTTCTAAGAAAACAAAAGTCCACAGAGAAAGTCTCCGTGGACTTTTGTTTTGGGTTTTTGAGGTATGTTACTTACCCATACAATTCTTTTCTAAAAAACTCTGGCAAGGCAAATGCTGCTTTATGAATATCAGAATTGATATACTGATTCTCGCCAGGAGGAAACGGCGTTTTTAGGCCATTTTCCCATGGCGTGTTGGAGACATACATAAAACCGATGCCGCCACCTGGATAAGTCGGCACATTGGCATAGTAATATGCAGGGTTCTTGACTAAAGTTTTAGCAGATTGATAAATTGTCTTAATCAACTCGGTATCAAAAAACGGCTGCTCACATTGAGTTGACGCTGCCCCATTGGGAGTCAAAGCACGCACCATCAACTTGTAGAATTCGTCAGAGAATAAACGCTCGGCCATGCCGATCGGGTCTGTGGTGTCGGAAATGATGACATCGAACTGGCCAGGGTTTTCTTCGAGAAAACCAAAAGCGTCGCGAACTAATAATTTGGCACGAGGATCAGCCCACGGGTCACCAAATGAAGCGAAATGCTCGCGAGAAAGTTCCACGACACGCTGATCCAATTCACAGACGACGGCCTCCTCGACGGAGGGATATCGCAATACCTGTTGTAATGAACCACCATCTCCACCACCGACAATCAAGACGCGCTTGGGATTCTCAACAGCCAGCATGGGCACATGCACAATCATTTCGTGATAGCCCATGTTATCGCGCTCAGTAAGTTGGATGATCCCGTCGAGAATCATAGCCTTGCCGAAAAACTCAGTTTCAACCAACTGAACATGTTGAAACTGAGTCTGTTCATCAGCAAGAATTTTTTTAATGCGAATGCCCTTACGATAATAAGGATGTAGCTCTTCTGTAAACCAAATACTCATTTGGGGAGTTCCTGCGTGCTGAACACAGGCGGATGCTCTAATGTGTAAACTGTGGTTTCTTTGGCAATCGCATCGCGGATATGTTTAGGGGATTGCATCAAACCTAAGAGGGTAATACCATCAAACATTTTGAATTGACCATTTGTCTTTGCGGCCAACAGTTGATCCACTTCAGCAGGCTCAGGACGGATGTTGATAGGAGAATCGCTCGCGAGGATAAAGCCCCACGGATGTCCAAGCATAGGCACATGGATGTGATACGAATGTACATGCTTGAAGACTGCCTTGAGAGTCGAAACGAGTCGAATATGCATATCCATAGAAGGCGGCGAGACGGGCCCTGCCTGCAAAGGAAATACCCACCTGGGCGTAGTGCCTTTTGCGCCTTGGCAAAGTATTCTTTTGTGAACAGCTTGAACGAAGGGCCAGACTCAATTGGGTCTGTTAAGTCAGAGATAATAACATCCCATTCTGAAGGAGATGAATCAAGATAAGCAAGTGCATCTTGAATCACCAACTCAACGCGTGGATCGTCAAATGCGCCCTGATGCATTTCGGGGAAATGTTCCTTACAAGCTTCCACCACTTCGCCATCCAGGTCTACCATCACCACACGTTCCATGTTCTTCCACTTCAATAGCTCGCGGATCGTAGCCCCTTCGCCACCGCCTAATACCAATCCGCGTTTCGGATCACCTTGATTCACACAAGCAGGCTGAACCAATGATTCGTGATACAAAAAGTCATCCCCTGTGGATGATTGCCAAATTCCATCAAGAATCAAGCCTTTTCCATAGGTCCCGCAATCTACAATCCACATTTCCTGAAATTGGGTATGTTTGTGAAGGATGACTTTGTGAATTGCATGGTGCAACACATCATCAGGGGTTAAATAATCAGCTACCCAATATAGAGGCGGTTTGTTTATTTCAGACATTCAAGGCTCTCCTAAATGGCAATTGGCATTTTTGTTTCGACCGATGCCTCGCGGTCCAGTTTACGCATTGAAAAATCATCAGCACCAAAGGCTTGTTTGATGCGCATCAACAAAGGCATCATATCCTTGCCAATTGCACAGGTAAATAAATCAATAGCGCAATAATTATGTTCAGGCCATGCATGCAAACTTGCATGCGACTCTGCGAGAAGCAAGAAACAAGTAAACCCGTGCGGGCTAAACTTGTAAAAGCCCTCATCCACAACTGTCAAGCCGCTTTCGCGCACGGCTTGCGCAAACAGCGAATAAGCTCGCTCGCTATCCATCAAGATTTCATGGTTGCAGTCGGAGAGGTCAAAAATAAAATGCTCTCCCAATTTCAAAGTCGCGTTCACTCACACCTCCAAGGGTTAAAAAATGAAAGAACCCGCCCAAAAACCATTTTCCAAACGATCTGCAGGATGTATCCCTGTGTAACGCGTGGAACTGTCTTCAAGCAGACTCTATGTAGCATAGTTATACTATGGGCTGGTACAGTGTCAATCTTTTAAGCCAGTGAATATTTTTTATGCGATTGGCAGTTTGAAGTCATAATCATCATTACAAAATTTCCAAAGGTCATAATCCTTATTCAAATTGACTTTGAACCAATGATTTGAAAAAGCCCCAAAACGAGGATAAAAAATCTCAATAAAAATGTCTCTTATTCTCAGAAATACCAACCGATATGATAAGATTCAATCACGCTCATGACCCCGAACAACTCAATTTACATCCATATCCCCTTTTGTAAACATCGCTGTGCTTACTGCGATTTCAACACCTATGCAGGTCAGGAAGATTCGATTCCTGCTTATGTCAATGCATTGATTCAGGAAATTGAATTTGTTGGCAGTCGAGCCGAACAGAAAAGCATTCACACCGTATTTTTTGGCGGAGGGACTCCTTCGCTTCTTTCCAGTCTTCAATTTGTCTCCATCATGGACGCCTTGCGCTCCGCCTTCACATTCACCGCTGACGCGGAAGTCAGCATTGAAGCCAACCCGGGCACAGTTTCCCCTGAAAAGCTAATTGCAATCCGTGCCGCTGGAATTAATCGCATCAGCTTTGGCGTGCAATCTGCGAATATGGAAGAGCTACGCATGTTAGAACGTGAGCACGATTTCTTTACGGTTATTGAGGCCGTATCCACAGCCAGAAAAGCAGGGTTCGACAATCTCAACCTTGATCTCATTTATGGGCTACCCGAACAAACCCTTCAGACATGGCAATCGACACTACAAAGAATTGTAGAGTTGCAACCTGAGCATATCTCTGCTTATGCCCTGACCCTAGAACACGGCACTCCGTTTGGCAAGTGGTCATCCAAGGGTCTCCTGCCCCTCCCCGACCCAGACCTCGCCGCAGATATGTACGAATACACTGAAGAATTTCTGGAGCAGCATGGATATGTCCATTACGAAATATCGAATTGGGCAAAAGATAAATTTGGAATAATGAAAGATGAAAAAGAAATTCATCCTTTTTTCGCCTGTAAACACAACCTCCAATATTGGCACAGCCTCTCTTATCTTGCCTTCGGAGCAGGCGCACACGGGTATGCAAATGGATATCGCTATTCAAATGTACTCAGAATCAAAACATACATTGAGCGTTTATCTCATCCTTCATCTTTTATCCTTCATCCTTTTCCTTTATCTCCTGCAACTGTCAATCAACACAAACAATCTGTTCAAGATGATATTTCTGAATATATGTTGAACAATCTCAGGCTGGTATATGCCGGAGTGACAGAGACAGATTTCAGGTTAAGATTTGGAAGCGAGCTTTTGGATGTATATCCACAGGAAATGGAACAATTAATCCACGATGGCTTAATTGAAAAAAATAAAGACCTATACAGACTTACTAGACGAGGAAGGCTGTTGGGAAATCAAGTCTTTCTTCGTTTTGTAGAATAAAAAAACGCCCTTGAGTTTTCAAGGGCGTTTTTTCTCGTTGTTTACTTTCTGGTCTTCTTGACCACTTTCTTTGCTTTCGCAGGCTTGGCTACTTTTTTCGCAACAACTTTCTTGGCAGGTTTCACTTTGTGATTGATAGCTGCATGGGCAGCGGCCAAACGAGCTACAGGCACACGGAATGGCGAGCAAGATACGTAGTTATTGCCAATCATGTGACAGAACTCGATCGAGTTGGGATCACCACCGTGTTCACCACAAATACCTACTTCAAGATTCGGGCGGGTCCTGCGACCTTCACTAATCGCCCACTGCATCAAAGTACCCACACCGTGTCGGTCAATGGTCTGGAATGGATTCTTGAGCAAGATACCTTGTTCTTGATATGTCACCAAGAAGTTGCGTTCAGCATCATCACGTGAATAACCGTAAGTCATTTGTGTGAGATCGTTCGTACCGAAGGAGAAGAATTCGGCATCGCGAGCCACATCGGCAGCAGTCACTGCGGCACGTGGAATTTCAATCATAGATCCAAATTTATATTCGAACTTGATGCCTTTTTCTTGCATAACAGCAGCCGCGATTCGAATCAGGCGGGGTTGAATCCAATCCAATTCTTTTACGGTCCCGGTCAATGGAATCATAATTTCAGGTTTGACGACGATGCCACGTTTTGTACAATCAGCAGCAGCTTCAAAAATAGCACGGACCTGCATTTCAACGATCTCGGGCATCACAATGGACAGACGAACACCGCGTAACCCCATCATCGGATTCGATTCGTGCATTCCCTTAATGGCTTCTAGCAGGTGTTCCTTTTTAGTCAAATCATCTGCCTTGCCTTTGAGGCGCATCTCGATCACTTCTTCAAAAAGCTTTTCTTCATCAGGCATGAACTCGTGAAGCGGTGGGTCAATCAAACGGATAATCACTGGATAACCATCCATGGCTTCAAAGAGACCATCAAAATCTTTGCGTTGATATGGCAGAAGTTTATTGAGCTCTTCAGTTCTACCTTCGCTGGTTTCAGCAAGAATCATTTTTTGAACGATGGGCAAGCGCTCGGGCTCAAAGAACATATGCTCGGTTCGGCAGAGACCGATACCCACAGCTCCATAGGAACGTGCACGGCGGGCATCCTTTGGATAATCTGCATTTGCCCAAACTTGCAAACCACGGGTTGGATATCCCTTGGCAGGAGCCACACGGACATCTTTGCGAGCACAAATTTCATCAGCCCATTTGAGCAAGGTCATTAATTCAGTCTGCTCTTCAAGAGAAGGTGTAGACATGGGGATCTTTCCAGCAAACACACGCCCAGACGTACCATCCATGGAAATCCAGTCACCCTCTTTCAAGGTGATGTCACCAACAGACATGGTGCGTGTCTCAAGATCAATCTTGATATTGGATGCACCTACAATACAAGGAATACCAAATTGGCGGGCAACCACGGCGGCATGAGATGTAGCACCACCTTCACTGGTCAACACACCCTTGGAAGCAATCATGCCGTGAACATCATCAGGCTTGGTGAACGGACGAACCATGATTGTGTCCTGTTTTTCTTCCTTGGACATCTTTTCAGCCTTGTCCGCATCAAAATAGATTTGTCCAACGGCCGCGCCAGGGGAAGCATTGACACCCTTTGCAACAAATTTTCCTTCTTTTTCAGCTTGGCTCATGGAAGCTTCATTAAATTGAGGGTGAAGCAGAGCATCTACATTGTCAGGGGTGATGCGCATTACCGCTTCTTCTTTTGTAATCAAGCCTTCATTTACCATATCTACTGCAATCTTCACAGAAGCATTCGCAGTGCGCTTTCCATTACGAGTCTGGAGCATCCACAATTTACCGCGTTCAATGGTAAATTCAACATCTTGAATGTCTTTATAATGCTTTTCAAGTTTGGCAGTGATGCCCATAAATTGCTTGTATGCAGAAGGCATATATTTATTCAGGTTTTGGATTGCATCGGTATTTCGAATACCAGCCACCACATCCTCACCCTGAGCATTAATCAAGTACTCACCCATCATCAACTTTTCGCCAGTGGATGGGTTGCGGGTAAAGGCCACACCAGTCGCTGAGTCATCACCCATGTTACCGAACACCATTGTACAAATGTTGACAGCAGTTCCCAAAGTATGAGAAATGCCTTCCTTGTTACGATACGCAACTGCGCGCTTGCCATTCCATGACTTGAACACAGCTTCAGTAGCAAGTTCCAATTGTTTGTATGGGTCTTGTGGAAAATCCTGTCCAGTCTCTTTCTTGTATACTTGCTTATAGGTCCCCACTATTTCTTTCCAATCTTCGCCTTTCATTTCAGTATCGAGCTTGTACCCCATTTTCGCCTTGTACGCAGCCAACGGATGTTCAAACGCTTCATCTTCTACATCCATAACTACGGTACCGAACATCTCAACCAAACGACGATAAGAATCCCAGGCAAAACGATCATTCTTGGTTGCTTGAATCAATCCCTCAGTCACTTTATCAGACAAACCAATATTCAAAATCGTGTTCATCATCCCTGGCATTGAAAACTTGGCGCCAGATCTACATGAAACAAGAAGTGGATTCTTTGGATCGCCGAATTTTTTCCCAGTTGCTTTCTCGACTACTTTGAGGGCTTTCAATTCTTGATCCCACATCCCAGCAGGAAATTTTCCAGCTTTTTGATAGGCATTACAGGCTTCTGTAGTCACAGTAAAGAAAGGAGGTACAGGTACGCCAGCTCGAGTCATATCTAACAGACCGGCACCCTTACCACCTACGATGGACTTTACATCATCCCAGGAACTACCAGCAACTTTTTCAACTTCTTTTACCTCATTAAATAAGTAAACCCATTTAGACATTTGATCCTCCAATTGTTATAGATTTCACGAACGATTGTGAAATTCTACCAAAAAAGGCGGAATTCGCAACTGACAAATATCACATACTGGACATTCAATCTGTAAACTCTTTGCAAAGCACACAAACTCTGAAATCAGAGATAATAAAGGCGAGGAAAAATTATGAACACAAAAGTTCTCGTAATCGACGACGACACAGCCATCACCGAATTAATGGGCATGTTATTAAAAACCCATGGGTTCGATGTCATCACTACCAATAGCGGTGCAGAGGGCGTAAAACTTACACAAGACCTACTCCCTAGCGTCATCTTGTTGGATTTGATGATGCCAGATATGGATGGTTGGCAGGTTTGCAAAGCTATTCGTTCTTTCAGCAACGTTCCCATTCTTATTCTTTCAGCCATCAATGATCCACGCATGGTTGCGAGTGTGTTGGATGCAGGCGCTGATGATTTTCTAGTCAAACCTGTACCCAGTGGAATCCTTGTTGCTCACATACGGAAAATGGTCCGTCGAACTGGATCACTTTCGCAAGCGATTCAAAAAAAAATGGAAATTAACATCCCAAGAAAGACAACCGCCCCGCTTCCATCTTAACGGACACCTGCTTTTTTCAAGATAAAAAGGCCGCCACTTTTACAGTGACGGCCTTTCCTTTTACTTTAATAGTTTGAGTGCTTGAGCAACTTTTTCAGGGGCTTCCATCATTGGCATATGCCCCAGCCCAGGTAGCTCAATCAAAGTGGACGAAGAACGAGCTTGTTTGATTTCCTTGGCTCGGTCGAGTGGAATTAATGCATCCGCATCTCCATGAACTAGAACCAGATTAAGTTGAGATGCAACGAGAAACGCCAGCATATCTTCTCTTTCAGCCATTGCTTTCAATGCTCCAATTACCCCTTCCTTGGACTGTTTCTTAATTAATTCATGAGAATAATCCTGAATTTGCTTATCACTAGAAAGTTTTCCAGCCATAGCATCTGCAACAGGAAGAACACCATTCAAAGCCACATCTTCTGCGGTTTTATAACGGCCCTGTTTACGTTCTTCAGAGTCGGCAGCGGCTTGAGACGAGACCAAAGCCAATCCACTCACCCGCTCAGGGTATTTCTTGGCAAATGTCAAAGCAACATACCCGCCCATTGAATGTCCAGCCAAGGCAATTTTTTCAACATGGATAGCATCAAGCAAACCCGCCAAGTCATCTGCCATATCAGAGACAGAATATGCTTGATTAAGGCTTGAAGATTCCCCGAAACCCCGCATGTCAGGCAAAATTACGTCGAAATCATTTTCCAACAATTGAGAAGTTTCGCGCCAAATAGAATGATCCAAAGGATATCCGTGGATTAAAACCAGTGGAACACCTTTCCCACTTCGTTCATAAGCGATCGACAAACCATTAACGGACACCTTTTTCATTTTACCTACTTCCACTTTACATTTACTTTTAACTTACTACCAAGTTTAGATTTATAGTAAATGAAACCATTATCTCGTCCAAATTCAAATACGCGACGGGTAATATCAACATCTGCCTTGCAGTATTCAGCTACTTTATCCAATTCGCCATTACGAAACCACTCTACAGATTGAATTCCATCAGCGGTTTTTGTGGCACCTAATGTAGCACTGGCAATTGAGTCGAGGCTGATGCTAAAGCCTAGAATTTTTTGAAGATCGAGAAGCAAATCAAGGGTTGGGATGGAAGCGAAGCGCGTCTCAGGGGAATATGGCTGAAGAACAAGGTAATCAAAGCCTCGCAAGTTAAACCCAATCACCTTGGTAGCTGTTTTAAGCTCTGTGATTAGAGCAGGGACATCCTTCTCCCAATATACGGTGAAATCATTTTTCTCACTGGACCGATTTCTCTACAAGCAACGAGTAGTTTTTCGATATTTATTTCGTCCACCAACATCTTGAAACAAGTTTTGAGACTCAAGATCAAGTAAACATAATTCATGCTTCACCTGTAAATCCATTTCTAACTTCTTCATTATTGAAAGAGCCTGCTCACGAGTTTCAATTTTCCAGCGGCTTGATTTCTCGAATTGCCTCAAGAGTTGCCCCACCAACGGTCACGGGAATTGAGATTTAACTCACCGATGGAAATCATTGCCATTAATCAAGCGTGGAGGAAGATAATTTCTTCGGGGGCGTTCCCAGTAATTTTCAAGCAGGATACGCGCTATATCAAGGTGAGCCAATCCAAGTTTCCTGAGTAATAGTAGTTGCATAAGTGGCACGCAAGTCTGCAAGAGCCAATAATACGAGGTCAACACCAGCTTCTCCAGTATCACGGAAGAAGCGATAAATTGCTTTGCGCGATGGAGTTTGCTTATCTTGCTCAAGCCTGCTTGCAAAAGAATGAATCCGCATGTGATTTTTGATAATCTTATGCAAACGGTCAATTTCGTCGTTGCTCAATGCCAAAGCTTACAGGCACGCTCTGATCGCTTTAGCTCCGCGCGACACCGTGGTCAAAGAAGCGAATACGGCCAGTATCATCGATGGTCTTGGTCTGCGGTTTACAAACATCGTGATAGAGCGCCGCAAAAAACAACAAAGAACGTAAAGAACGATCCTGCGTAACAGGTTTCGCAAAATAACTTGTAAACTGTTCGCGATATCGACCGATTCGTAGGGTGAGGAAACCAGTCAGCATGTCGTTGGTATCTTCAGCAGTATATCCAACACGCATGGATGCAATAATATGATCGAGACTAGCAAGAACAGCCAAGGTGTGAGTCCAAACATCGTATACGTGCGGAACGGTATACCTTTTAAAGGCGAACGCTCAGGCAATACATAAGGCAGCACGCCGAGCATTTCCAATGCACATAGCGGCATCAGGCTTGGGACCTTTGAGGATTTTAAAAATTTCATCACGCAACCGTTCAGGCGAGATGGAGGAAAGTCCACTCACTGCATTTTCATCAGCTCGCAGTATTCTTATCTATTTGAAAGCCAAGGCGGCAGCCATACGAATGGCACGTAAAATACGAACGGATCATCTTCAAAGCTGGAGAGCAAGCGCGAATTACTTTTGCGCGTAAATCTTTTGCTCCATCAAGCGGATCTAAAATTGAGCCGTCTTTGAATTATATGCAAGAGAATTAATAGTGAAATCACGGGCACGTAAATCATCTTGAATGTTTGTTCCCTTGGTTGGAGAGTTATCTACACGGTACGTTCCAAAGTCAAGGAAAGTATGTGAGCCATCCGCCTCTGTCAGAATGACACGGCCTGTATCTCTAGCTTCATCAAGTGGAAGAAAATCAGCTTTGAGGTGATTGGCAACTTTCCTAGCGACGGCAATGCCATTTGAAGGCAGAGCAAAATCAAGGTCAGATGAGATGCGTGATAACAACATATCACGCACAGTACCACCCACCAGATAAATTTCCTGATCAGGCGACAGTATCTTTTTTATTTCATCTATCAATGGGTGAAGTGAAAAGTCTTGGTGCATATAAACGATTTCCGGTCTTTCTTTGTGACGGGTCTGTTGTGAGGCGCGTAAGGCTTGTTCTGGAGTTCCTCCCTGTGCCACAATTCTGCCACGCACACGAGCCACCCAGCGTCCAGCATATGGAGTATTGGTGGCTTCGTCGGTCATGAGTAATCTCGTAAAAAATTTGAATTAAGGTGCCTTGTATTTGGTCAGGTCAACGACACCGACAAATGGCAGGTTTCGATAATACTCGTCGAGGTCGAGGCCATAGCCAAAGACAAATTTATTGGGAATGGAAAATCCCAAATAATCAATGGGGACATGCGCCTCACGTCGCTCGGGCTTGTCCAGCAGGGTGCAAACTTTCAGGGTCTTAGGCTGACGGGTCTCCAACATTTGAAGAACTGCGGAAATGGTATGACCGCTATCAACAATATCTTCAACGAGCAATACGTGCTTATTTCTAATATCAGTTTGCAAATCAAGGGTAACACGCGCTGATCCGCTGGATTCGCGTTTGCCTGCTCCATATGATGAAACCGCCATGAAGTCAATCATATGAGGAGTCGTAATATGTCGACTCAAATCCACCATAAAGGGCACTCCCCCACGCAGAATACAAATAAGCAATAAATCATCATCTATGTAATCTGTGCTGATTTGTGTACCTAGCTCCTTTACCCTTGCTTGTAATGAGGCTGCATCAATTAGGATTTCGGCTAAGACATCTTTATAATTCTGCATGATTTATTCCTTACAGGATTGCGATAGAAATTATTTTAACGAGGAACTTCGTGGTGCTGTCTACAACGGGCTTCGTACAATTCAGATGCGCCCACAATCACAACGGGATCATCATAACGTGCAGGGCTTCCATTGACCAATCGTTGCGTGCGCGAGGCTTCATCGCCACAGACCATACAAATTGCGTGCAACTTGGAAACCTGCTCAGCTTTTGACATCAGAATTGGCATGGACCCGAATGGCTCACCGCGAAAATCAGTATCCAGTCCAGCCACAATCACTCGGACTCCGCGCTCTGCCAATTCATCTGCGATGGTGACCACTTCAGCATCCATGAATTGCGCTTCATCAATTCCGACGACGGTTGTATCTTTTTCGAGTTTCAGGCGAATGTCTACAGCTTTTTCCACAGGGGTAGCATTAAAGTTAGCCCCTGCATGAGAAGTTACTTTCTCTGCGGCGTAACGAATGTCAATCGCGGGTTTGAAGACTTGAACTTTTTGTTTTGCAATGGTGGCACGGACAAGGCGTCGAATCAACTCATCTGTTTTACCGCTGAACATCGAACCACAAACAACTTCAATGGAACCGTGTGTATGGCGCATTACCTTCACTCCAGGAGGGGTTATGAAAACAGGCAGACGTTTTCACGTCTGCCTGCAAGTTTACCTGAGAAAACAATTGCTGACAAAGTCTGCGAAGAACAAACCTTATTCAGCAGCAGGAGCCGCTGGAGCTTCAGGAAGTTCAAAACCCAAAGCGCGGAGCTTCTTCTTAGCGGTGGTCAAAGAAGATTGTGCAAAGCCGCTGATTTCGAGCAAAGCGGCATCACCTTCGGCCATCTTGGCAAGGAATTGACCGAGGGTCAAAATGCCAACCTTTTTCAAGGCATCGGTAGCGCGAGGGGAAACACCAAGATCGTCCACGGAACGATCGGGGGAATTCTTGCTTTCTTCTTTGGTCTTCTGTGTTTCCACATAAGTCTGGCGGGCAGAAAGCTTCTTGTAGAAGCGATCAACCTGACCTTCGATGTCGATGAGGCGGGCAGCTTCACCGGTAAAGAAAGGATGGCAATTGGAACAAACGTCAATGCGCAATTCTTTCTTGGTAGAGCGATTGGTCCAAGTGGTGCCACATGTGGCACAAGTCACCTTGGCATCGTAAACTGTAGGATGGATATCTGCTTTCATTATTATTCTGCCTCAGCAGGAATCACATTGACGCGCTTGCGACCCTGCACAACATCAAAAACCACAATGCCGTCTGCAACGGCAAACAAAGTATCATCTTTGCCAACCAATACATTCACGCCGGGCTTAATTCTTGTGCCGCGTTGGCGAACAAGGATATTGCCGGAAAGAACAAATTGGCCTGCATAACGCTTTACACCCAAGCGCTGGGAATTGCTATCTCGTCCGTTGCGGGTTGAACCGCCACCTGTTTTATGTGCCATTTCTGCCTCGCTTCACTAAATTACTTTTTGGTTGACTTCTTGGTAGTCGTGGACTTCTTCTCAGAAGCCTTTTCTGTTTTCTTGGCAGCAGCCTTAGGAGCCGCTTCCTTCTTCGCCTTGGGAGCTGCTTCAGTTTCAGCAGCAGCTTCTACCTTCTTAGCGGCAGGTTTTTCAACCTTGCGTTCTTCACCTGGTTTGCCGATGAAATCAATCATCAAGCGGGTGTATTGATGGCGGTGACCACCCTTCACACGGATGCGTTTCTTCGGGCGATATTTGAATGAAACAACCTTGGGGCCTTTGACATGATCCGCAACAGTAGCAGAAACTTTAATACCGCTGACTGTGGGAGTGCCCACCATGACGGTATCGCCATCTGCCATCAGCAGAACGCGTTCAAAATCAAAGCTTTTACCGATTTCATGGGCCAAGCGATCCACATCGATAGTGGACCCTTCGACGGCACGGTATTGCTTGCCGCCACTTTCGACGATTGCAAATCTCATTTTGTTTTCTCCAGTCATCACTTCGCCGCGCAGTCTGCGGGGATCTTGCACCCTTCGCCTACTTTCGGGGAAGCTGGTTAATTTACGAACAACCGCCCTGGTTTTTTCTTCCAGGGCAGAAGCGGACGATATTATACATGTGAGGAGCTACAACTGTCAACGATTTTCCGCCCAGGTTTTTAGCGGAATTGGCCACAGCGGAGGTGATTTTTGTTGAGCAGAAGCAGCATTCAGGTCCAAGTTGAGGCGAGGGTTACTTAGGCAAGATGCTGGTGATGGTTTTGGTCACGGCCTGTAATTGGCTGGCGTGCCCTTGAATCTTCTTCACATCGCCAGTTTGTAACCCGGATTTGACATCAGTGATGGTTTTGGCGGTGGTGGCTTCATTGTCGATGATTTTCTGGGTCATGCTTTCCAAGTTGGTGAGCAAATCCATGACGTTTTTGGGAATCATCGGCAGGTTTTTCAAAATGGGAAGCAAGACATCTAAAATTTGATTGGCGATGCGGGCATATTTTACGGTAAGGGTATGCAAGGAACCGATGGAAGATGTAAGCTCAAGAGCGATTTCCTGAATGGAGTCGATCATGGCTTTGTGTTGCTCGATAATCTTGGCAATGTCGGTGACGGAATGAGTTAGTTGATCTGAGAATTTGGTGTATCCAGCAACGGTACCTGCACCAGCAGAGATACCTGATTTCACACCTGACTTAAGGGGTTCGGGCATGGGAAAGCCTCCTGAGAAAAGTTGAGATGATTAAGATTGCGCCAAATATACTTTAATTCTTATCTTCAAACAACCTTTGATTAGACATGATTAAAAGATAATCTAATCTTTTGACCGAAGACTGACCTTGGAGTAAGATGCACACCAAACAAGATTTCTTAATGAACAAATCCCAATCTGCTTTCAAAGGAGTTCAACATGAGTGAAATGGTTCAACTTGGCAAATTAAGTGGTTATCTTGCAAAGCCTGCTGGAACAGGTCCATGGCCAGCGATGATCGTGATTCAGGAATGGTGGGGCTTGGATGCCCAGACCAAATCGATTGCAGACCGTTTTGCAAGTGAAGGCTATCTCGCATTCGCGCCCGATGTGTATCATGGTGAATTGGCTCAACTTGGTGATGGGGATACCGCGATGAAGCTTGTGCAAAAATATACCCCGAATGCTCCTGCTGAACTTCCCACTGCATTTGATGCGCTCAAGTCTCACCCCGATTGCAACGGAAAAGTTGGCAGTGTAGGATTTTGTTTTGGAGGTCGCATGTCGTTGGCGTTAAGCACCATGCGTCCTGTGGATGCGGTTTGCACTTTTTATGGCGGCGGTATGCAAACTGTCTTTGACCAATTACGCACGAATCTCAAAGCACCCGTGCTTGGATTCTTCGGCGATGCAGATGTCTCCATCCCAGCAGGGACTGTGGAAGAGTTCGACAAGTTATTAGATGAAGTGGGCGTGGAACATGAAGTCATCATGTATCCAAATTCAGGCCATGCTTTCTTCCGAGATAGCGACCCGAACGTGTACAAGCCAGAAGCGTCGAAAGATGCCTGGGAACGTGCGAAAAAATTCTTCCAGAAAAATTTGAACTAAAAGATATTTAGGGACGCGGATCAACACGGAAAACGCGGAATTTTCTTTTCAGCATAAATCCATTCTAAAGACTTAACCACAGAGAATATGGAGTCCACAGAGTTTTTTTATGTTTTTTCTCAGTGGTCTTTGTGGTCTCTGTGGTAAAAACCTTTAAGAGCCAATCTCTAAGTTCCTAACTTGAAACTGATTCGTGGTCGGGCAAAATGCTTTCGGCGTCACGGGTGGTGCGCGTGAGATAACCCATCAGCCCGGCGAGGATTCCGATCAGGCTGGAGAAAAAGATGAGGAGTCCCATCCCAGCTCCGGGTCCGATGGGAGCGATCCATCCAAACAGGGAAGAAAACGCACCAGGCGTCCGCATGGCAGGCTCAAGCACATAATCACCCATCAAGCCCGCAATCAACGGTGA
This sequence comes from Anaerolineales bacterium, assembly GCA_046328925.1. Taxonomy (GTDB): domain Bacteria; phylum Chloroflexota; class Anaerolineae; order Anaerolineales; family Villigracilaceae; genus Villigracilis. Next base: position 27,125 of record JAXLVT010000011.1, on the reverse strand, counting down.
AATCGGATTTGTCACCCACGCAATCAGCATGCGCGCAGTGAAGACCCGTCCCTGCACATCAGGTGGAACCTTGCTCTGATAAATCGCTTGATTCGAACCATCAATCAGCGGACCGAAGAGAGACGACAAAGCCAAGCCAATCGCCCAAAGCGGAAGCCACTTCCCGACTCCAACGAGAGCGAAGAAGAAACTGGCAGCCATCCACCCAGCGAGGACGCCGTGTGTGCGCTTCTTGAAACCTCCCCACATCCCCATCACAACGGCTCCCACCACGCCGCCAATGGCTCCCGCCGCTTGGACAGTTCCCAAGCTGATGCTGTTATTGTTTGTTCGCAAAAGAATCATCGGGGCAATGGCGGTGAAGGCAATGCCAGAACACAAATTGCCGAGGAAGAAAACCAGTTGCAATCCCAACAAGCTAGGACGTGAAAAAATATAGCGGAAGCCAAAAGAAGCCTCTTGCAAAATATGTCCCTGCGACGCCTGTTGACCTTCTTCACTGCGCGGCGGTTGTGGAATGTGGACGAGGGATAAAGCAAAAATTGCGGATACAAAAGTGACCACATCAACGGTCAGCACGCCCGTCAAACCGATGAGCGGCAAAAGCGCACCTGCCAACATCGGCGCAAAGATGCCTGGTCCCATCTGCACAAGGGACATCATGCCGTTGGCACGTCCATATTGTTCTTTTGGAATCATGGTGGTGATGGCAGCAGAATAAGCTGGCCATTGGAAGGCATTTCCAAGCCCTTGCAAGACGGCCACTACATATAAGTGCCAAACCTGCAAAGCTCCAAAATATTGTAAGACCAGCACGGCCACGGTACCAACACCCGCCGTCAAATCACTGACCATCATCATCGTTTTGCGGTTGTGACGGTCTACCATCACACCAGCAATTGGGGAGATTAACAATAAAGGAGTGATGAAGAAGACCTGCACCAAGCCTAAAGCGGTGGCACTGCCTGTCTTCTCAAAGACCCAGATCGTCAGCGCAAAGGTACTCATCTGCGTAGCAAGGACTGAGACAATCTGCCCAATCCACACGATCGTAAAACCGAACATCCCAGTAGGTTTCTTTATAGTTTCCATAAGAGGCTTAAAATACCATATTGGTTAAAAGCGGACAACCCTCAGAGCGAGGGTTGTCTGCTTTTAACCAATACATTAATCAAAAGTGGCAACTAACACATACACCATAATTTTATATATTCAACACAATTGAATTATTTATTTTATTTTCCTATTTTCAATATATCTTTTCAAGATATATGATGGAACAAGGAATATTGCAGCGACCACAAACTGCCAATATCCACCTTCACTAGAAACCCTCCCACCTAAAAGATAAACAATTAAGCCAACAATGCCCATTATTGTATAAATCAAACAAGCATAAAACAGCATTGTTGTAAGAAGAATAAGAAAACCCTGCAAAATGAATTGTGAAACTGTCGTTTTATTCTTTTGAGTCTTTTTCATTTTCCCTCATCTTTTAAACCGAGTAGAAAAATTCCCTACTCTAAATTTTTCTATAAGTCAAACCTTACCTATATCATAAAAGAAAACATCTCCCCCGTCAACAAAAACGACCCTCATGCGAGGGTCGTTCATTTAATATCTACACTGCAAATCCCAATTCTTACTCTACATAAATCTCAACGTGTTCGCCATCTTCATCGTCCACTACATCGATGATTTTCCCAGTCACGCCCATACGCAAGGCTTCCATCACATTGGTCATGTCCACGCCTTGCACTTCGGGAGCAAAATGTGCACCGATCTTCATGCCTGCATCCACCAACGCCAACGGAATTTGCACAGAAGCCTTCGAACGGCCCGTGCGCGTATCGGTCACACGGATGCGAAGTGTACGTGCTCCCCCCGGGCTGGGCGGTCGTGGCGGAGTCGGCAGGCCAGGTCCACGGCGAGAATCGCTCAAAGCCGCCAATAACTTGGAGGCTTCATCGGCACTAATCTTGCCTTCTTCTATCATTTTCAAAATCTTCATTCGTTCTTCACTGTTTGCCATATCACACCTCTTATCCTATGAAAACCTGTACTCGTTCACCGCCTGCATCGCTCTCATCCACATGCACGATCAACGGTTCATTTATCGTTTTCGCCATCGAAATTGCCTGAATCACTTCATCCACGTTTGTATTTTTCAATCCATGGATGTGAGAGCCAAAGGTACGCAAGAACCAACCCGCCAGTCCGAGTGGAAGCGGAAAGGCAATGGAAATGTGCCTCGGGCCATCTCCACGTTCAGAGCGGTCCACATTCACATAAATCCAACGCGATGATTTGCTCCCAGCGCCCAGCGCGACCAAAATGATACCAAACATTAACGGCATCGCAAGGCAAAAGAATCCAAAGTTAAAACCTGAATATTGTTGAATCGAAAACATCCACCAAGCGGTCAACACTGTAATGAAGATGCCAGTACCTAGAAAGATATTTGAAAAAAAGGAAGCTCGCCGTTTGACCGCTTCCAACTCTGGCGCATCGCTTCGTTCTGACCGATATCCTGTCTCTGCTTCGAAAACTTCCACTTCCTCTTCAGCAGGGTCTTCTAAAGCCTTCATCAAAGAGGCAGCTTCATCGGCGGTCAATTTGCCATCGGATACCAATTGCAAAATCTTCTTCCGCTCTTCTGCAGACATTACGATTCTCCTTCCAACGCCGCCAGCAATTTGTCAGCATCATCCGCAGTAATCACTTTATCTTGTAACATTTTCAAAATTGCCAACCGTTCTTCTTCTGTCGCCTTTGGAGCGGATGGTGGCATGGGTACACCCTTTGGTGCTACATCCCAATTCCAACGGCCTACCCTCAAAGATGCTCCTCGTCGTACCGAACGTTCCACTTCTTGTTCAGCTTTTCGTATGGCAGCATCTGCTTTTTGAGTAGCACGTCGTGTCGCCTGCTCTACCTGACGCGAAATCCGTTCGCCAAAATCAGACCAGTCCATGCCCATGCCTGCAAAGTTGCCAAACTCCTCGGCTGAGTCCCCTGCTTCAGCGCGGTTAGAGATGCGAATGTCACCGCCTGCACTCAAAGAAACACTGGCAGACCCATCTCCCACTGTAATCACTTGATTTGAATCGTTATGTTGAATATCACTGCCAACCCAATCCACATCAATTTCATCAGCACTCAAGGTGATAGTAGCGTTTGCCTTGGGAGGCATCACCAATAAAATATCTGAGCCTGCTGAAATTGCATAAGCTCTTCCAGGTTGCGGGTTGACATAAAAAACCACATCTTCACTGACATTGGCCGAAACATTGCCACGCACATCACGCAACGCAAGATCATCTGCAATCGCATCCAAGCTGACATTTCCATCCACATCGCGAATGGAGACATCGCTATTGGCATTCTTGACAGCTACATGTCCCTTGGCGCCACGCAAGCTAAAATCAGAAGACACCGTGTTGATTGCAACCGAGTTAACATCGCGAATAGAAAGATCGCCATCGACTTGCACTAACTCAATTCCACCGAGAATGCCACGAATGGAAGCGTCACCAGCAATATGCTTTATCGCAACGGAAGCACCCTTAGGAACCCGCACCGATAAATCATCATTGCAAGAAAAATTAATTTCTTCTCCGTTTTGTTTAACACGCATTTCATCATCATCCCCTTTGAGCAGCACGTCTTCCCCTTCCCACCCCACCAGGCTTAAATCACCATTGATACTCTCAATAAAAATTTTAGGGTTGCGTCCAGCTGAAATAGTTTTAGACATGGCTTACTCCTCCTCACCGCGCAATAAACGTGTCGCTTCATCTGCTGTAATTTTGCCAGCACTTAAATCCTCAAGAATCGAGTTGCGGCGCTCTTGTGTAATTTCCACTGGCTCATCCTTACCAGGTTCATAACCCAAAGCGCGAATGGTCTCATGCAGTCGATTGCGAATGGTAGGATAAGATAAGCCAAGCTCTTGTTCCATGCGGTTAATCTTTCCTTCACAACGTACAAAGGTAAACACAAAGTTCAATTGATCAGGAGTCAAATTTGCAAATTGACCTGAAACAAAATTTCCTTCAATGGTGGTGTCGCAAGAAGAACAATGCAAGCGAGTGACTGCCAATTCAGATTCACAAACAGGGCAACGCGTGAGTGCAGGTCTCATAATTAAGCTCCTAAAAATTTATTAAGTCATTCAACAAAGTTAATCAAATTTCAGAAAAATCAAGATGTAGAACGTATTTATAGGGAAATTATACTCGTTATTTAACTTTTGTCAATAGTTAAATCAATATTATTGAAACTCGAATTGATTTTCTTGATTTTCAGCCAAGAAATATGGATTTTTATCGAAATTAACCTCAAAATCCCCGCTTCGCATCGTTTTCTCAGCCGCATCTTGGCACATTTCAATAAACATTCCACAAGCTGATGCCAAAGTTTTCAAACGGATCAACTCATCACTCACAAGATTAAGTGTGAATTTGCAACCAAAACATCCTTGACACAGAACAGGCGTTCGAGTATTATTACTAGCACAAATGAGCGAAGAATGCTCATATATGCCAGTAACTATGGCAGGAGGCCTAAATGATGATGGTTCGAAAAAGCAAAGGACTTGGAGAACGCCACCAGAAGATTCTGGATTTTATTGCGTCCTACCAAAGAGAACACAAGCACCCCCCTTCAATTCGTGAGATTGGGGAATATTGTGATATTTCGTCCACATCCGTGGTCAATTATTATCTCGATCAATTGGAAAAATCAGGTCACATCGAACGTGATCGTAAAATTTCCCGTGGCATGCGCCTAACAGGAAATACCCCACTCGGTGATATGCTCCGCGTGCCCGTTCTCGGCGTCATTCAAGCTGGTGAACCCATTCCCGTGCCCTCCAACGCAGACTTCGGCTCATTCACCGCCGATGACTCAGTGGAAATTGCAACTTCCTTAATGCCCTCAAAAGAAAAAGGCAAAGAATTATTTGCCCTCAAGGTTCAAGGAGACTCCATGATTGATGCCATGGTAAATGATGGCGATATCGTGATACTCAAACCTTCCCAAGATGCCCGCAACGGTGACATGGTTGCAGTCTGGCTTTCAGATCGCAACGAAACCACCTTGAAATATTTCTACAAAGAAAAAGATGGTTTCCGCCTACAACCTGCAAATCCGACCATGAAACCCATCATGATTAAAAAGAATGAGCAGGTTGAAATTAAGGGTAAAGTAGTCATGGTCATTCGAAAAGTTGACCGCTTCAATTAAGTGAAAAAACAACCTGTCGAAAGACAGGTTGTTTTTATTTAACTTTATCAGGAGAATAAAATGGCAACGCTTCGGTATTTAGTCAAAGATGTAGAGGAATCCATTGAGTTTTACACAAATCTCCTCGGTTTTCAACTTGTTGAAAAAATGGGTCAAGCCTTTGCAATTATAGAAAAGGAAGATCTACAATTATGGTTAAGTGGACCTCAAACTTCAGCAGCCCGTTCAATGCCAGATGGCCAAATCCCCCAACCTGGTGGCTGGAATCGAATCGTCATCGAAGTAAAAAATATAGAAGGTTTAGTTATGGAAATGCAGAAAGAAGGGATTGCATTTCGTAATGAAATCATCTCCGGGCCAGGTGGGAAGCAAATCCTTGCAGAAGATCCTTCTGGAAATCCAATTGAAATTTTCCAACCTTCCTGATGTTCCCTAACACAAAAGAGGCTTGCATATGCAAGCCTCTTTTGTGTTTCGTAGTCGAAAATTATTCAACAACGACGGAAGCGCCAGCTTCTTCAAGCTTCTTCTTCGCATCCATTGCAGCGTCCTTACCGACAGCAGAGAGAACCTTGGAACCAGCGGTTTCAGCCAAGGTCTTGGCTTCGCCGAGGCCGAGGGAGGTCAACTGGCGAACGACCTTGATTACGTCGATCTTCTTGGCGCCAGCATCCTTGATGACAACATCAAATTCGGTCTTCTCTTCGACAGGTTCAGCAGAGGCAGCAGCGCCACCACCACCAGCAACCATGGCTACAGGAGCGGCGGCGGAAACGCCCCACTTCTCTTCGAGTTTCTTGACGAGGTCAGCGGCCTCGAGTACGGAAAGGGTGGAAAGTTCTTCCACGAGTTTTTCGAGCTTGTCAGACATTGTTTAGCACTCCTTGCTAAGTAATTATTTTTTTGATTTGAATAGTTTTCACGAGAATAATCCCGCGAAAAGAAAACTAGGCAGACGCCTGTGCGCTTTCGGAATGAGCCTTGATAACAGCTGCGAGACCGCGAGCGGGTTCTGCGAGCGTGCGGACGAGTTTGCCAGCCGGGGCCTGCAAAACGCCGAGCAATGTTGCGCGCATAACTGGTAACGGGGGCATTTCAGACAGAGACTTGACCTGATTTGCATTGAGCGATTTACCGCCCATGAAACCGCCTTTTACCTTCACATACTCATTGCCTTTTGTTGCATCGGTCAATGCTTTTGCGGTGGCAGCAGGATCATTGAATGCAAAAGAGATCGCGGTAGACTTAACAAGGTAATCCTTGGGTAGGTCCATTCCTTGCTCTGCGAAAACGCGGCGAGCCAGAGTGTTCTTCACAATGTGAAACTCACCACCAGATTCACGCACTTTTGCGCGGATATTGTTTAGGTCTTTCATTTTGATGCCGGTATATTCTACAAGAATTACGGCTTCGCTTTTCTTGACCCATTCAGAGTAAGTGGAAAGCACTTCCTCTTTGCGTTGCTTGGAAATTGCCAAAGGGTATTCACCTCCTTTCAATAAAAAAGTCTTTGCCACCATCACAGGGCAAAGACTTCGGCAAACACCCACAAAAAGTGAGACAATCCAAGCGGATTGAAATTTGCTTAACGTCTTCACCTGAGCGGGAAATTAAGTTCTCTTTCGAGAACACCCACCTTCATCGGCGAAGGGGCTATTTAGGGTTTAACGAGTATTGCTACTCGGCACCTTCTACATGTTCACCAGGATCGGCTTTGACACCAGGACCCATGGTAGAGGTAATTGTAATCCTTTTTACGAAATTACCTTTTGCGCCAGAAGGACGAGATTTGTTAATTGCGTCCATCAAAGCGACATAGTTCTCAAAGAGTTTCTCGGCAGAAAAAGAAGCCTTGCCGATGGAAACATGAATGTTATTGGTCTTGTCGAGACGATATTCCACACGACCCGCTTTTGCTTCTTTAATTGCGCGCTCCATATCAGAAGCAGAAACTACTGTACCAGCCTTCGGGTTTGGCATCAAACCGCGTGGACCAAGTACACGACCCAAGCGACCGACCTTACCCATAGCATCAGGAGTAGCGATGGCAACATCGTAATCGAGTGCGCCACCTTCGAGTTTCTTCATTGATTCGTCATCGTCTGCAACCATATCCGCACCAGCAGCGCGGGCGGCAGCAGCACCTTCGCCTTGAGCGAAGACTAACACACGAACGGTCTTACCGAGTCCGTTGGGCAACACAACCACATCGCGCAATTGTTGATCAGCCTGACGAGAGTCTAAGGCTGTGCGTAAATGCACTTCGATGGTCGCATCGAATTTTGTAAATGAAGTTTCTTTCGCGAGCGTTACGGCTTCCTTGGCAGAATAAATCTTGTCAATGTCAACCTTGGCGGCTGCAGCCGTGTATTTCTTTCCGTGTTTGGTCATTTTATCCTCCGTGGTGCAAGCGGACAACTCAAGGTCGTCCTCCCACAAAATTAATCGGTTACTGTAATGCCCATGGAACGGGCGGTGCCTTCGACTTGTTTCATCGCGCCTTCAAGATTGATGGCGTTCAGATCCTTCATCTTCAACTCAGCGATTTCCTTCACCTGAGCGCGGGTCACCTTGCCAACTTTTTCCTTGTTAGGAACGCCGGAACCCTTTTCAACGCCTGCGGCCTTGCGGAGCAAAACTGCTGCGGGCGGAGTGCGGAGCACAAAGGTGAAAGAACCATCAGTGTAGATGGTAATTTCAGCAGGCAATACTTCGCCAGGACGATTGGAAGTTCGAGCATTGTATTCCTTACAAAAGGCCATGATGTTGATACCATGACTTGCCAAAGCGGGACCTACTGGAGGTGCAGGATTGGCCTTCCCAGCTTGAAGCTGGAGACGTACGATTGCTTTCAGTTTCTTTGCCATTTTTTCTCCTTGTACCGAAGGCCATGACCGTCGGTACTCGTGGTTTTAGCGGGTCATTACGGGAGACCCTCCCACCGCATCAGACCTACGAGAGGTCTGTTACTGTCCAATTAACTTTTTTCTACCTGTAAGAAATCCAATTCAACAGGCGTTTCACGTCCGAAGAAACTCACCATCACACGGACTTTTGTGCGCTCCATGTCAATCTCAGAGACTACACCACGGAAATCGTTGAACGGTCCATCCACAATGCGGACGCGCTCCCCTACCTTGTATGTAACTTTGACGGTAGGTGCTTCAGCTTCCATGCGTTTGACGATCTGGGCAACTTCTTCAGGGCGCAATGGTGTTGGAGAATTACCCATTCCAACGAAACCAGTAACTCCTGGAGTATTGCGAACTACATACCATGATTCTTCAGTCAATGCGAGATTGACCAAAACATACCCAGGGAAAATGTGACGCTCCACTTTCTTGCGCTTACCATCTTTAACTTCAATTTCTTCCTGGGTGGGAATGACGACATCAAAAATCATGTCCTTCATGCCCATGGTCTCGATGCGCTGCTCAAGATTATGGCGGACTTTGTTTTCATAACCCGAATAGCAGTGAATTACATACCAAGCTGGACCTTCAACTGTCACTTCTACAGTAGGCAGATCGTTTGGAATCTGCTCGGAGCGAGCGGCAGGCTTCGGCTTAGGAGATGAAGCGGGAACTACCGCAGGAGCGCTTTGCTCCTCGGCTTGTTCTTCGTTCATCGGTTCCTGTTCAAACTGCTCCGGTAAATCCATTAGGTCCTCATTTCACGCCGATTACAAGGTTGATCAACTCGCGACCCACTGCATCCATAAATCCAAGAAAAATTCCCATGATGACCATCACCATAAGAACTAACTTGGTAAGATGCCAGGCATCAGGCCAGGTTGGCCAGGTTACTTTGCGTAGTTCACCCGTGGTTTCGCGAACATACTTTTGAATCGCATTTTCGCTTTTTCGGGCTTTCTTTTCTTTCTCAGCCAAGGGATATACTCCTTCTTGATTTTACGGCTAAAACGTCGCCTATAAAAAGCGACGTTGCCAAGGCAGGCCAGGTAGGACTTGAACCCACAACCGCTCGTTTTGGAGACGAGAGCTCTGCCAATTGAGCCACTGGCCTAGGATGTAGGGGCGGGGCTTGTGCCACAAAGTGGTATCCCCGCCCCTACTGAATTACTTTGTTTCGCGATGTACTGTGTGCTTCTTGCAACGGTCGCAGTACTTCTTCAATTCCATGCGGTTCGGATCGTTGCGGCGATTCTTTTCAGTGGTGTAGTTGCGTTCCTTGCAGTCGTTGCACTGCAGAGTGATCACCGGACGAACATCTTTCTTCTTCGAAGCCATTTTACTACCTTACTTTCAGTTTCTTACGCAATGATCTTGGTGACGACACCCGCACCGACGGTGAGACCGCCTTCACGAATGGCGAACTTCGAACCCTGTTCGAGAGCAACCGGTACGATCAACTCTACGGTCAGGTTCACATTGTCACCAGGCATCACCATTTCGACACCTTCGGGAAGGGTGATGTCGCCCGTCACATCCATCGTGCGGATGTAGAACTGAGGTCGATATCCACTGAAGAACGCCTTGTGACGTCCGCCTTCTTCCTTCTTCAACACGTACACTTCTGCAAGGAACTTCTTGTGTGGGGTCACGGAACCAGGCTTCACGAGCACCTGTCCACGTTCCACATCGTCACGTTCGATACCGCGCAGGAGGATACCCGCGTTGTCACCCGCTACCGCTTCGTCCAGTTCCTTGTGGAACATTTCGATGCCGGTGATGACGGAGGACTTGGTGTCACGCAAACCGACGATTTCAACCGGTTCGCCCTTCTTGGCAATACCACGGTCCACACGTCCGGTAACCACGGTTCCACGTCCCTTGATCGAGAACACGTCTTCCACAGCCATCATGAACGGCTTGTCGGTTTCGCGCTTGGGTTCGGGGATGTATTCATCGACCACGCGCAGCAATTCTTTGATCGGGGCGTATTCAGGAGCGTTCGGGTCGGTGGAGGCGCTTTCCAAAGCTTGCTTGGCAGAGCCACGCACGATCGGGGTGGTGTCGCCGGGGAAGCCGTAGCTGTTGAGCAATTCGCGGAGTTCGAGTTCCACGAGTTCGAGGAGTTCGGGGTCATCCATCATGTCGACTTTGTTCAAGAAGACGACGATGGAGGGCACTTCTACCTGACGAGCCAAGAGTACGTGCTCGCGGGTTTGGGGCATCGGACCATCCGGGGCGGCTACCACGAGGATAGCACCATCGACCTGGGCGGCACCGGTGATCATGTTCTTGATGTAGTCACGGTGTCCAGGCATGTCGACGTGTGCGTAGTGACGCTTGTCGGTCTGGTATTCTACGTGCGCGATGTTGATCGTGATACCGCGCGCTTTTTCTTCAGGGGCATTGTCGATCTGGTCGTAGGCTTTGAAATCTGCCTGACCTGATAATCCTGCTACTTTCGTGATCGCCGCTGTCAATGTCGTCTTGCCGTGGTCGATGTGTCCCATCGTTCCCACATTCAAATGCGGCTTGCTTCTGTCAAACTTCCCTTTCGCCATGTTTCGCTCTCCTTAATTAGTTAGTGAAGAAATGCTTTCCAGCAACTGAGCCCTCAACGAGATTTGAACCCGTGACCTCACCCTTACCAAGGGTGTGCTCTGCCAGCTGAGCTATGAGGGCATTACGTGCTGCTTCCCCATTCTTGGGGAGCACCAACATCGTATTGGTGCTGTGGGCAGTGAAGGATTCGAACCTCCGAAGTCTTCTGACAACTGATTTACAGTCAGTCCCCTTTGGCCACTTGGGTAACTGCCCATGATAAATTGTTACTGATCACCGACTTTTGCACTTTCGGCAATCCAGAGCCGACGACGAGAATTGAACTCGTAACCTTCCGCTTACAAGGCGGATGCTCTGCCGATTGAGCTATGTCGGCGAGGGATTAAGCAGGCCGATTATACCAAAACAACCCACAGCGTCAAGGATATTGCACGGCAATGAATTTAATATGTAAAAAATAAATTGCCCTCTTGACATTCAATAAGAGCAGATGTATTATTAGAACAGTTGTTCTAATATGACTAATGATAACCGTTTTGACCTCATGATTGATGCATTGACAGAACTTGTAGATGGAAAGCGAACGCTTCAAACTCCACCTACAACTGGTCTGCCATCTTTGGCTTCACTTCTCGCTGAGTCCAATGCGCTACCACAAGAAGCATTGTACCTTGGTCTGGCAGAAGATGGGCTTCCTATTCTATTGAATCTTTTTGACCCAACACCTGGCCCAATTTTAGTGACAGGCGATCAAGCTAGTGGCAAAACTGCCTTATTAAAAATGATCGCACGTGCTGTGGACTTAATCCACACCCCCACTGAAGTGCAGTATTGCATCATCACAAATCATTCAGATGAATGGCATCGCTTTGAGAAAAGTGAAAACAGCGTTGGCATTTATCCCATCGAAACAGAAACAACTACAAGTATTCTTGAATCGCTTGTCGAATGGGCTCGCACAAACAAGGGCAATCAACAATCTTCTGTCTTGTTATTGATTGATAACCTAGAAGAAGTCACCAAACTTGGTGGACTCCCTGAACAACATTTGCGCTGGCTGCTCTTGCGTGGACCTAGTCACAACGTCTGGCCTATCATTACATTAAATTCCAGCATAGCAAACCAACTACAAGAATGGTTATCTTTTTTCCACACCAGATTTTTCGGTCAAATAGCTGATGAGCAAATTGCTCTAACAATTACCAGCCCAAATCGTTTCAGGTTGGACAACCTCATCGCAGGAACACAATTCGCCATGAAAGACGGCAATAATCGATTATTAAAATTCTGGGTTCCCATCATTGATCGCTAAAAAGGATTTTATATGCACACTGGAATGTTATGGTTCGACAATGACCCACAGACCACTTTAAGCGTAAAGATTCAAAAAGCCATGGAATATTACCGTCGTAAATTTGGTCTTATCCCAGATTTATGCCTTGTACATCCCAGTATGTTTGAAAGCGAACAAAAACAACTTGAACTTGGCAAACTCATTATCCGCCCGTACCGAACAGTGATGCCTGGGCATCTTTGGATTGGCATTGAGGATCAAAGATAAACATATAGCTGGAAGACTCCTGACTGACTTCCTTCGCCACTATATTTTTATCCTTGTCCATGCACCTCCCGCAGTACTGGCCTGCGGGAGGATTTTTTTATTCGCCAGTAGCAATCACCAAAGCTGTTGCGTGGCTATGAGTATGGCTCAAACTCACTGACCAAGTGACCAACCCTTTTTCTTTTGCAATTTGCTCCGCAATGCCTGTTAAGTACAAATGTGGAGCATTATTCTCATCTCCACCTACTTCGATTTCCAACCAACTTACATCACCAATCCCTGTGCCTAACGCTTTCGCAGCTGCTTCTTTAGCCGCGAAGCGCGCCGCGAGAGAAGCCACCCGCCCACCACATTCACGTTGTTCTCTTTCAGTAAAAATGCGGGCGACAAATTTATCGCTGTGGCGCTCAATAGCCTCGCGTACACGTTCTATTTCGATTAAATCGATGCCGGAAGAAAGTTTCATAGATGAAAATTATGGCCCAGCAGTAGAGATGACCAACGCATCAGGGTCAATATACTTACGAGAGACTTCCAAAACATCAGCACGAGTTACGTTTCGAACAATATTTTCATAACGTTGGTAATAATCCAAACCTAAACCATAGCGCTCAATGTTGATTAATGATCCAGCCACACCACCATTTGACTCAAATGAAAGTGGCAAGCGACCAATATAATTTGCCTGACTATCAGACAGCTCTTCTTTCGTCACGCCGTCTTTGATAAAACGCTTCAATTCCTTCGTGATTAAGTCGATTGTCTTCTTTACATTTTTCGGGTTCACACCTGCATTCACTTCCCAGGCCCCGGGGCCAATGCCCGCACTCAAACTTGAATAGGCATAATACGCTAAGCCTGATTTCTCACGCACGACATCTCCGATGCGCCCCATCATGCCAAATTGACCAAGGACAGAATTGGCGAGTGAGGCGGCAAAATAATCCTCATCATTTCTACGTGGTCCCACCACACCCATAATAATATCGGACTGTGATTTTCCAGCAAGGTGATGATGCTTCTTGACCGTTTCCTGAATCGGCTTCAAGGATGGAAGTGCGGGCGCATCTACTTGACCTTCAACCTGCCAATCTCCCAACATGCGACTCACTGCATCGAAAGCTTTCTTCGGGTCGATTGCTCCCACAATTGCAATGACCATGCCTTTCGGTCCAAAGTGGAGGCGATGAAATTCTTCCAAATCATCGCGAGTAATGGATTGAATCGTTTCCGTAAATCCATCGCCAGGTCGGCTGTAGGGATGACCATCATAAAGTAGCTGATCAAAATGTAAAGCGGCCATATCTGACGTATCTTGCGCGCGGATATTTAATCCTGTCAACAATTGAGCGCGCATTTTTTCAATTTCATGTGCAGGGAATGTTGGCGTGCGCAGAGACTCAGATAAGAGTTTCAAGAGCAAGGGCAAATCTTCAACCAGAGAACGTCCTCCAAAACTGGTGTTATGGACTCCAGAGTCAAACCCCATACTGGCTCCCACAGATTCGAGCTCGTTATAAAGGGAGTCAAATGTATGGGTCTGCGTACCCCGCATCAGTGCGGATGAAACGAAATCGGCAAGGCCGAGCTTTTCATCCGATTCGAATATGGCGCCTGCGGGCAAATATCCACTGACACTCACAGATGGGCTATTAAAATTAGAACGACCCAGGACCGTGATGCCATTGGGAAGCGTAGCTCTAAAAATATCTTTGGGGCCAGGCAGGGAATTCTTTGTAATCTTTACAGAGGGCTTTGCCATTATTCCTCCTCGCCTTTGGGAATATAGATACCGATAATACGATTCTTCGGCTGGAAGTATTGGCGTGCAACACGTTGCACATCTTCAGGTTTGATCTTTGAAAGTTTATTCAAGTAAGTAGTAAACCAATCATAAGTTGCGAACATTTCAGCAAAACCCATCCAAAAGGCCTGGTTGGTGATGTTTTCACTGCCATAAGCAAAAATTGCACGTGCCTGTTTGATGGCACGGGTGATTTCTTCAGGAGAGACAAGTTCCTCTTGAATTTTCAATAATTCGGCATCTAAGGCTGCAAGTGTTTCCTCTGGGGTACGGTTTGGATGAACAGTGAGATTGAATGTATATATAAACGGATCAATGGTCACTGCGGCGCCACCAGAAGCACTGACGGCAAACTCCTTATCGACCAATGCACGATATAAGCGGGACGTTTTATGAGAAATGCCGCCACCGAACATATTGAGATTGCTAGCCCCTGCTAACAGACTATCTAGCACCGAGAGGGAAAAGAAATCGGGATGAGTAGCTTGAGGGAAGCGATAGGAGACTTGCAAATAGGTTGTTTCGCCGGGACCTTCAACTGTTAGCCGCATCTCCCCTACTGGGTCAGGTTCAACTCGTTTCAATCTTTGAATTGGCTTGCCCATGGGAATTTTTTCAAACAATTCCTTGATGCGTTTTAGCATGGACTTGGTTTCAAAATCGCCAGCCACTGCCATCACTGCATTATTAGGCACATAAAACCTTCGATAATGATTGTATAAATCATTCCGAGTGATGGTATGCAGATCTGCCATATCGCCAATCACTTCGTGATGATAGGGATGGACACGAAAAGCCATCTGTTGCATCGCTTCACCTAAACGGAATAGGGGTTCATTCTCGTGCCCTTCACGCTCGGAAATGATAACTGTTCTTTCGGAAGCAACTTCATCTTCATCGAAAAGGCTGTTCTTCATTCGGTCTGCTTCGAGACGCAGTGCAAGGTCAATTTTGTCGGCTGGCATGGTCTCGAAATAAGTTGTCCAATCGAGATAGGTAAAGGCATTCCACGAGCCGCCTTCCCGTGAAATCGCTTTATCAAGGATATTGGCAGGGAATTTCTTGGTCCCTTTGAATTGCATGTGCTCCACCCAGTGCGAAATTCCAGTTTGACCTGTAACTTCGTCTCTTGACCCTACGCGATACCACACCCAAGAGGAAATCATGGGCGCGGTATGAATTTCTTTCAACATTACCTTTAAACCGTTTTTCAGAGTAACTTGTGTAATTTTATTCGTCATTTATCTCCAAGATTTGTATACTTTTAATTTTTTATTGGCAAATTGGTTGATTATCCAGATTCAATGCACCACTATTTAGCATGCAATAAAAAGGCTTGACTACATCTTGCAAGCCAGAAAATGGTTCATGCAATTGTGTTTGAGCCAGTGGAATATCGACTGGCACATTTAGAGTGACGGGTACGGTCGTATCCACAGGGACTGTCAAGTTTAGCACAACCGGCAAGTTGGTCCCTTGCGGCAGGACAATGGTGGTGTTTGCGCGTGAAATGTTAAGTCCGCCGGTATTGACGGTGACCAGCGCATTGGTAATTGTGACATCCTGACTGAGCACAACATTTGTCTGTTGGTTGAGTTGAAGGTCAAATTTTACGGGAATCGTAGTATCAACCTTTACATTGGTGGTGATATTGGCACGATCCATTTTTTCAAAGTTGGTATACAAGCCACCCAACAAGAAGTTGCCCATATTCATCACGCCGCCAATATTTAAACTGCTTAAGTTAACCATCAAAGCTAGCAAGACAATCAAGAGAATCACATTCACAGACATGGAAATCACACTGGCAATCGTCCAGAATGGAGGGCCAAAGTTTAGCTTTATGCCTTTCGAAAGCAGAGCAGGCTTGGGGAAAGAAGGAAGCGAAATCTTCTTTTTTGGAGCCGAAGGTTCTTTTTTCGGTTGAATTGCGGCTTTTAAATCCACGCTGGGTTTCTTGGGCGCTTCATCCTGTTTTTTATCTCCATTATTTTTAGGAAGAAAAGAGACCGACGCACCGTCTTTTTTGGGGAGCTTCATCATTGGAGATGCTTTTCCACCGTTAAGTAGCTTTCGCATCTTTTTGGCAGGATCGTCTTTGGTTTCTTCAGTCATGGTGCCTCCTGGTAAACGATGCTTAATCTTAGCATAGTTATAACCTGAAGGCTATCTCATTAATAGGCATACAGATTCTCAGGAATTACTTATCAAGCAGCAGTAACTTCCTGTGCCAAGAAAACGACTAAGAGAATAGTGTTATCAAAAGAGCAAGTGTTTTGTCTTGTATAGTCATGCCATATTGACTATAATCTGAGCGTTTTTGTCCTAAATTTATGTATTTTGTTTTGGAGGCAGTTTCATGTTGAATCAATATTCTGTTGCAGTAATCGGTGCCGGACCTTCGGGTTTGTTTGGGGCACGCGAGCTGGCAACACAAGGTGTACGAGTTGTTTTATTTAATCGTGATATTAAAGCTGGCGGTTTGGCTGAATATGGAATTTATCTTGATAAGTTCACAATGAAAGAAGGATTGCGCAAGCAGTTCCGTCAGGCATTAGAGCAACCCAATCTCGATTATTACGGCAACGTATCCATTGGCGCAAATGGTGATTTTACTTTAGATGATATCCGCGCCATGGGTTTTGATGCAATCCTCGTGACCGCTGGCGCACAAGGCACCAAATGGCTTGGATTACCGGGTGAAGATCTCGAAGGTGTATATCACGCAAAAGATGTTGTGTATTCATATAACAAACTTCCCCCGTTCAGCCAGAAGAATTTCCGCTTTGGAAAACGGGTTGCAATCGTAGGGGCTGGCAATGTGATGGTTGATATTGCACGCTATTTAATCAACTTCCAAAAAGTGGAAGAGATTACTGCTGTAGTTCGCCGTGGCCCGGGTGAAGTTAACTTCACCAAGGAAGAAATGAAGCACTTGGTTTCTTATTTGGATCAAGCTGAATTTGAAAAAGAAATGGCACGTGTGTTGCCAAACTTACAAGCGATTCAACAAGACCCCGAACTGGGTCGCCACAAAATTTTGGATGCCCTCGCGAAAGCAGATCCAAAAGTGCAAAATGCAAAATTCCAATTTGACTTCCTGGCCTCCCCTACCAGCATGATCGGCGAGAACGGCAAGTTGACCAAGTTGGAAGTGGAAGATAATTCTCTCTCCCTAAAAGACGGTGAAGTAAAAGCTCGTGGTACAGGCAACAAACGCACCATTGATGTAGAGACTGTCATCTTTGCCATCGGCGACAAAGTAGATGAAGCCTTTGGTCTACCGACCGAATGGAATGAGTTCATCAAGAATAAGGAACCACGCTTCCCCATTGAAGGAATTTCCTACGAATCATCTGTCGATGGTGTTTTCGTTGGCGGTTGGTCTCGCAAAGCTAGCGAAGGTCTTGTTGGCTATGCGCGTCGTGATGGAACCAATGCGGCCAAAGCAGTTCTTCAATATTTGCAAACCAAAGAGGCAGGCAATGCCAACCTTGAAGATGTAACCAACAAGGTCAAGGCTTTGAGCAAGCCGATTGTCTTAAAGGATGATCTCAAACGCCTTGAAGCCGTTGAGGCTGAAGAAGCCAAGAAGCAAGGCCTTGAATTCTTCAAATACGGAACGAACGAAGAAATGCTGCAAGCCATGGGCTTGATTGAAACAGCCTAAGTTGTAAATCAAACTCCGAGTTCTGAAGAACTCGGAGTTTTTTTAGAGAGCACTATGAAACTTTCTCCACCTGAATTCCGCGCTATGCAATCGTTGCCCCGCAAGTTGGGTCAGCGTTATTTTGAAATGCCCATCTTTCAATCCATGGGACTGAAGTTGCAAGACAAAGACCTGCTTGAAATCGGTTGCGGTTCTGGATATGGCGCTTTTTTACTTCACCGACTCCAACCCAAAAGTTATATTGGTTTGGATGTTATGACGGAACAAGTGGAACTTGCAAAAAAGAATTATTCACAATTTCAGTTCATCGTACAAGATGCTGAAGATTTAAGTCAATTTGCGAATGAGAGCAAAGATGTAATCATCATCTTCGGCGTGCTTCATCACATCCCCAATTGGCGAAAAACCATTGATGAAATTTCCCGTGTGCTAAAACTTGGAGGCAGTTTATTCCTTGAAGAACCACGCGGTTTGGATGTGAAAATTTTAGATGCAGTGTTTCGCTGGGGACATCCCGACACCGATTTTGGATTAAACACCTTGGATGCGCATCTCACCAGCCGAAAGTTGACCATCCAACGTAAACAGTGGACGCCCGTTTTGACGATGTATCACATTCAAAAATAACTTATTGACAGCGTGAAGCATCCACCTGTGCTACACGAGATATGGATGCAGTTGACTCGTAGAGTTGGGAAACTTCCTTGTTTTGAAACAAATCAAAGAGCGGACGAGGCGGGTAATACGTAAACTCATAACACAACCCTTCTTCCGCTTTGTCATATGCTGATTGAGGCAATGTAAAGTCAATTTGTTTTTGTCCCGTAGTGGTTTCCAACACATAACTCGTGCATTGACCGCCGCTGGTATCACAATTACTGACCACAACCCGTTTCTTATTCACATGGGCATCCACTGAAATACTGCCACTCAGCGCAGTCCTCAGCAGGGTGATGCTGGCAATCACACCGACAACCAACAAAACAATAGCCGAGCAACCTGTTGCGATACGGGAAAAAATAGAATCTTTTTTACCGCCGATACTCCAAAACGCGCCTGCAATTCCCAAGCCGAAGAAAAATATAATCAAAAAAATTCCGCCAGAAAATGTTCGCAATGGCGTGACTGAATAAATCACCTGATCCATGTTTCACCTCTAAAATAAATATAGATGGCAAATTATATGGAGAAATTGAATTATGGAAATAGGCTTTTGGTCATGAGCTACAGAATGTGTAGTTCTGCTAAACCATGATGACTACTTTTCCACGAGCACGGCTGGTTTCAAGATAACGAATCGCTTCTGGTGTTTCTCTTAAAGGATAGGCTCTGTCAATAACAGGGACAATTTTGCCTGCTTCCAAAAGTTCTTTGAGATAAAGCAAATCTTTCTGGTCTGCTTTGGCGGTCTCCATGAGACCAATTTTCTTGCTACCCATTTTTGACACCAACCCACCGAGGAAGATAATTTGAAACAAAATAGATAGCTTCGTAAATCCTGCCACCACACACCTGCCATTAGGACTTAATGCACGTTGAGCGGTAAAGACTGTAAGATTCCCCACGGCATCAAAAATCAAATCATATTGTTGACCATTCTTGGTGAAATCTTCTTTGGTGTAATCAATGACATGGTCAGCACCAATCGAGCGGACCAAATCCAAATTCCGCGTGCTACACACCCCAGTGACCTCAGCCCCATAAGACTTAGCAACTTGTACAGCAAATGTTCCCACGCCGCCAGAGGCGCCATTAATCAAAACCTTTTGACCTGATTGAATCTTGCCTGCGTCACGCAATCCTTGCAAAGCAGTGAAAGCCGCCACAGGGACAGCCGCCGCCGCTTCAAATGACAGGTTGGCAGGTTTCAAGGCCAATAAATCTTCTCGTGTGCAAGCATATTCGGCAAAACTACCCTTGAAGATATCGCCAAAGACTTCATCACCCACTTTAAACTGTGTGACATCTTTACCAACAGCTTCAACCGTCCCAGCCACATCGGCTCCAAGCCTGGGATCTTTTGGGGTTTGCCACCCAAATTCCAAGCGGGCGAGGAAGGGCTCTCCGCGCATGGTATGCCAGTCCAGCGGATTTGCGGAAGCCGCATGGACTTTAATCAAAACCTGATTGTCCTTAGGCGTAGGAATTTCTATATCCTGAAACTGAAGAATATCTGGTGACCCGTATTGCATAAATTGAATTGCTTTCATCGCAGGCTCTCCTACTTGGGATTATTTGTAAGCTAATTCTTCTTTTACGTGTCCATGGATGAAAAGGTTTCAAGAAATTGATTATTCAATGTAATACTCTCGGGGCAAGGACTCGGGACAAGCGAGGCAAAATGCTCTTGGTATAATTTACAGTTCATTTTTATCAGATATCTCTCAAGGAGACAAATAAAATGCAAAACAATCCGCTTGGAGTTATAGCTAGTTTGTTTTTCGGTCTCATGCCAATCTGGATAACTTTTGTTCCTAGAGTGATACCAAATCCTAAGTTTCTGAAAATTATTTTAGTGGCATTGGTGATTTCAAATCCTGTTTTTGTTATATATTTATTCTTTATTGATAAATCAAACCCTAATATATTTGCTGATTTATTAACAAAGCAAATTGCTATAGCAGGTGTCTTCATAGTTTGGTTGTCGATAATTTACCGAGTTTATCAAATTTGGCCAAGACAAAAAGGCTAATTAGTCAATTAGAAAAACTGCACTCGCTTGGTGAAGAAATTTAAAAACTCTCTGATAAAATTAATTTCAGGAATTATACGAGGCGATAATCATCTTGAAACAAAAGCAATAAAAGAGGCTTCCCATATGGTAAGCCTCTTTTATTGCTAGGGAACCTGGATTCGAACCTTTCCGCTCGGCGTGGTTCTACAGATGATAGACCACCAGTAAAAAGCCCTCATCGAGCGCGAGCATCAAGCAATATTATTTACGAAGTTTAAGTCTTTCTATCATTCCTGGTGCTGTCCTTTTCCAATTGAGGGTAGCAATAATTTGAACAAGCGCCATCAACAAACCTAATACTAAAACCAAACGATCTCTGATAAAAAACCATAGTATAAGTGTTCCGCCAATTATAAACATACCAGTTACTAATGAATAAAGACGTAACGTTCCCCACCCACGCTTTTTCACAAAATTCCAGACTAACTTAAATAAAACAGCAGGAATAATTGTGATGCATAACATCGTGAGTATAAAAATGACGTTTTGATTCATAACGTGAAAATCTCCTACTTATCTAATGACTATAAATTATAGCTATCATTGGATTATCATGGGAAACCTCGCTCGGCGTGGGTCTCTGACCCCGCCGAGAGTTGGTGGAATCCCCATTTTGTTCAATGAGTCCTCTCTATACCCAGCGCCCTTAACACCTCATCCGTGTGCTCCCCCATCAACGGTGGAGGGAGGCGATATTGCACTGGGGTGTCACTCATCTTCAGCGGTGAGCCCACCAAGGGTAACTCACCAATGGTTGGGTGCTTCATCTTGACCAACATCTCCCGTTCCTGCACATTCTGCATGGAAAAGACCTGCTCAAAATTATTAATCGGTCCGCAGGGAATTTCAGCCTCATCCAATTTTCTCAGCCACTCCGCCACCGAAGCGGATTTGAATACAGAAACCAGCAATGGAATCAGCGCTTCACGATTCTCCACTCGTGCCGCATTTGTCGAGAAGCGCGCATCCATTCCCCATTCAGGCTGTCCCAACATCTCAGACAGCCGCGCAAACTGACGGTCATTCCCCACCGCAATCGCAAACCAGCCATCGCTCGCTTGAAAACTTTGATACGGCACAATGTTTGGATGAGCATTGCCATGCCGTTTTGGAAGTTTTCCAGAAATTAAATAATTACTGGCTACATTTGCCAGCCAACCCAATTGCGAATCGAACAAGGCAATATCAAGGTGTTGACCTTTCCCAGTCAACGTGCGCGCTTGAAGTGCCGCCAGAATCGCAATGATCGCATTCTGTCCTGCAAATAAATCCACCACAGCCACACCCGTTTTCATCGGTTCACCTTCAGGCTCACCAGTGATGCTCATCAACCCGCCCAAAGCTTGAATCATAAAATCATAGCCAGGCTTATCCTTCATGGAGCCCGTTTGTCCAAAGCCAGTGATAGAACAGTAAATTAACTTTGGATTCAACTCATGCAGAGTTTCATAATCCAAGCCAAATTTTTCCAACGTGCCCGGGCGAAAATTTTCCACCAACACATCACTCTGCAAGGCAAGGTCACGTAAAACTTTTTTACCTTCTTCTGTTTTTAAATTAATGACAATGTCACGCTTGTTGCGATTGACGCATAAATAATACGCACTCTCCCCTCCCGCAAACGGCGGACCCCACCCACGAGTCTCATCTCCTTCGGGTGGCTCTACCTTAATGACATCCGCACCCAAGTCACCGAGAACCATCGTACAATATGGGCCAGCCAGCACACGGCTTAAATCCAACACACGAATTCCTTGTAAGGGTTGCATAATTCTCCTCAATATGAAACGCGACTTATATTTTAGCAAACCACTCATGAATGCGGCGGGATCACTGGGATTCGCACCCGATCCACGCAATGGAATTTCTTTGGATTCCTTCGGCGCCTTTGTGACCAATCCGCTCAGCCTGCGCTCACGCCTGCCTACTTCTCACCCAAGCATGATTCAATTCCCCGGCGGATTTCTCCTTCACACGGGTTTGCCCAACCCCGGATTGTCTTCTGCTGTCAAAAAATATGAAAGCCGTTGGGAACGATCAGGGCTTCCGATCATTCTCCATCTCATGGCAGATCGACCCGAAGAGACCAAACGCATGGTGGAATCTTTAGAAAACATAGAAAGCATCATGGCTATAGAGTTGGGTTTCGCTCCATTACTTTCAGATGATATTATTTTATTAACCTTGGAAATGTGTCTCGGTGAAATTCCCCTGATATTTTCATTACCCGTGGAACAAATATTATCGCTTGGGCCAAAATTGATTCAAGAAGGTGCCCAAGCCATTAGCATTTCACCTCCACGTGGCGCACTCAAAACGGACTCTGCAGGCCTTATCACTGGCAGGTTATACGGTCCATCGCTCTTCCCCAAAACTCTCGATATCGTTCATTCTGCTTCCAAACTTGGCATTCCGCTCATTGCCAACGGAGGAATTTGGAACGAAAAAGATGTGGCAGATTCTCTATCAGCGGGGGCAATAGCCGTTCAGGTAGATGCCAGCTTGTGGGTCCCGAAAGAAGCGAATTAGACGATAGACAATCGACTGTAGACCATCAATCATGGTCTGTTGTCCATGGTCAGTCGTCACAAACAAAAAAGAGCCCCGTCTCACGACGAAGCTCTTTTGGTCAAATCGCAATTAGAGAATTACGACGTCAGCGGCCTGCAAACCCTTGGGGCCTTTTTCGATGGTGAATTCCACCTTCTGGCCTTCCTGCAGGTTTTTGAAGCCATCAGCTTTGATCGCAGAAAAGTGGACGAAAACATCCGGGCCACCTTCGCGTTCGATGAAGCCGTAACCCTTCGAACCGTTGAACCACTTGACCGTGCCGACAATACGTTCTGACATTTTGCCTCCTGAGCAAAAAAGAAAAAAATTAGTGGCGAAGTATGTCTTCCATCGGACGGTCTAAAAAAAAACGGCTCAAATGAATTGCTTTGAGCCGTCGTCTTTCTACTTCCTAACGAAAACCTACTTGCATCCTACGAACGCAACTTTATCATAATTTTCTAATCTTGGCAATTATTTAATAGGCTCCAGCACCATCACTGGAATTACCCGATGCGCAGCGCGAACTTTGTATAACTCGTACCCTTTGTAGTAGGAAACCGCCATCTGCCAATACTTCTCGCGCTCCTCACCTTCCGTTTGGCGGGCAATATATTCGAGCGTTTTTCCGTTATATTGAACCGTACATTTGGGGTTGGCCTTCAGGTTGTAATACCAACCTGGGTTGGGTTTGCGTCCAAAATTTGAACCAATCAAAGCAATCTTTTCACCATCAAACAAACTGACCAACGGCATAGTGCGTGCTTCACCAGATTTTGCCCCAAGTGTAGTGAGTTGAATAATTGGCAAGCCAACAATTTCAGTCACCGTATGTTTGCCTTTAGATAACTTCAAAACAATTGCATCCAAACGATGCAAAATCACTGCAAGAGAAGCAGAGACCCATTTCAACATCAGGATGCGATGAATAAATTTTTGCAAGGCATTTGGTTTAATGGTTGGATTCATTTTCTCAAAGGTTCCAATCTCAAATTTGATTTTCGCTTCGTTCTCACTAATAAATGAGAGAACAAAACTAGCATTTACTTACGCTGAACATATTCCACACCCTGTTCGAGTGCAAGAAAAACAAATATCCATAATGAAAGCGCCAATTGCAACCCAACAGACAAGGCATGCCGTTCAGGGGACATGGCATCTCCATGCCAAACAATGAACAAGTGCGGAAAGATCGGTAAGACCAAAAAGACATATACGCCCCACAACGGTTTTTTCTTCCACGCTTGTTTAGCAATCGCAAAAAATGCAAATAATGTCAGAACAAGCCAGAGTGGAGTTACCCAATTTACAGGGTAAATCAACGGCTCAAAATAATACGGGATGACTGGGTCATATCGCCGTGAATAAAACTTTGGCAACGATTCAAAGCGCATCAATGTCCCAAACTGACTCACAGCATCCATCACACTGCGAATAGGATTGGAAATTAACCACTTCATATAACAAGACTTACCTTTTTCACTCAGCCAGGTACGATATTCTTCCAATGCAGGGTCCGTGTAAAAAGCACGGTCATTTCCATTGGCGTATTCCCCTGCTTGTGCCATCAATTCAGGGGTAACAGGCATGCCACAGGCTTTGAAATATTCCAGAGCTTGCTGATTGGTCAGCACGCGTTGACCAATACTGTTATTTAGCGGGAACATCCAACGTTCGCCAATATCAGAGCTCAGGTTACTCAAATAGAAAATAAAGATAAAAACAACGGAAAGAATCAACGAGTTTGGTTTTGTCCAACGCAGCAGCGTTGTAATGAGTAATAAACCTGCCAACATCAAAAGAATATAAGCATTGGTATCTCGTGTAAAAGCAAAGAAGAAACCAACGACACACAAGGCAATCACTTTATCTGTTCGCCATCCTTGCGAAAGCCAAATTCCCGCCGCTAGGAATAAAACAAACCATGAAATCGAAAAAGACTCGGTCATGATGACGTAATCCCAACTGGCAAGGTGGCGGACCAAACTCAAGGCGAGAATCATGCCAAAGGAAAACAGTTGCAGCCACAAGGTCCGCATGGAGGCGCTGACCGTAAGGGCAAGAAGTCCCCAGGCAAGAAGCGAAAATCCAAGCTGCAACAAAGAGGCGAGGTCTACATTTTGATGGGCAACTTTCAAAAGAAGAGGAAAAACAAAAGGACGACCATCTGCCAAAAACTTTTCGCTCAGAAGCGGCGCTTGTGAAATTCGAAGATAAGAAACTGTATCAGCTAACTCACGAGGCTTGGAAAGCGCAGGGAGATTCAGCGCCACACGGAAAATCACATAAACGAGAAATACAATGGCGAATACAAATTTAATTCGTTGAGTATTCATCATTTTTCCAACCAGATTGTGACAGGT
The DNA here is from genome assembly GCA_046328925.1 of Anaerolineales bacterium. Taxonomy (GTDB): domain Bacteria; phylum Chloroflexota; class Anaerolineae; order Anaerolineales; family Villigracilaceae; genus Villigracilis. The sequence goes on along the minus strand of JAXLVT010000011.1, from coordinate 1,722 downwards.
CCATCATTGTGAATTTCAACTTGCATATGCGCGCCAGGTACCTGTTTGTGTTGGCACACCATGCCCTTTTAGCAATTCAACAAACCGGTACCAAGGGAGACGCCACTTCAGGCAAAGCGGCATCGATAAAGAAGGTCGCCGACCTTTGCGGGTATCTGCATATAAAGTGAATTGGGAAACTACAATCGCTTCCCCATTCACATCCAACACAGACAAATTGGTTTTGCCTTGTTCATCTTCAAAGATGCGCAGGTTGGCAACTTTCTCTGCAAGGAATTGGACTTGCTCTTCCCCATCTCCATGACCAATACCCAATAAAATCAACAGACCCTTTCCGATATTGGAAATGGTCTGTTGATCGACTGTGACACTGGCGTGAGAAACTCGTTGAATAAGAACGCGCATAAGAAAAATAAAATGTAGGAGCGAGTCAGCCCGCTCCTACTTATTTACGGAAGTTGCATCGCTTCGCGCACTTCAACCATGGTCTGTTGCGCAATGGCGCGAGCGCGCTTGGCGCCGTCGTTCAAAACATCTTGAACATAACTTTCCTGGGAAGCAAGTTCAGCACGTTTAGCACGGAAGGGTTCAAGATGTTTATTTAAGTTGGCGGCAAAACGCAATTTGCAATCCACACAACCGATGCCAGCTTTGCGGCATTCGGTATTAATCATGTCTACTTCCTCTTGAGGAGAGAAGAGCTTATGCATGGTGAACACATTGCACACGTCAGGGTTACCGGGGTCGGTCTTTCTCTGGCGAGCTGGGTCTGTGACCATTTCACGCACACGCTTCGTAGTTTCTTCAGGCGTGGAAGCAAGCTCAATATGATTGTTCAAGCTTTTGCCCATTTTGTCTTTGCCGTCAATGCCGACGACTTTTAAGACCTCGGTATGTTTCACTTGAGGTTCAATCAACACCTTGGCGCCATAACGATAATTAAAGGAACGCACAATTTCGCGCGCAAATTCGATATGTGGAGCCTGGTCAATTCCGACTGGCACAATATCCGTCTTATACAAGACAATGTCTGCAGTCATCAATACAGGATAGCCAACCAAGCCATAATTCACGTTCTCAGGTTGCTGACGTACTTTCTCTTTAAAGGTCGGCAGGTCGGTCAATTTACCAAACTGAGTCACCATGGAAAGATAGGTATGAAGTTCCATCACTTCAGGAACATGAGATTGTACAAAAAGCGTGGAGTCTTCTGGGCGGATGCCAGCAGCCAACCAATCCAATGCCATTTCAAAAGTATTCAACTTCAAATCTTGCGTGGTCTCCACCGTGGTCAATGCATGGACATCTACAATACAATACACACAGTCGTACTCGGCTTGCATCGATACGTAATTTTTGATTGCACCTAAATAATTCCCCAAATGTTGTCGCCCCGTGGGACGCGCTCCCGAAAACACTCTGCCTTTTTTAACCATTCGTCATCCTTCAACCATCTTTGAAATGAGATTCACAATCTCGCCCGCTTCCGCGTGGCGCTTTGTTTGTAACTTGGAATAAACCAACTGTCCGTTCACACTGACCTCAAACCTGCCCCCCTCCGAGGGAATCAAAGTCACTGACTCAATCACATGCTCAAACTGTTCCAACAAATCGGTACTCAGGCTCACGGCCCGATTGGTGTAGTGTCAAACTGCGCAGTAAACAATCTCGATCTTCAGCATAGGTACATCTCCGCGAAAATTGTTAGAAAATTATAACATG
>JAXLVT010000010.1:0-127170 GCA_046328925.1 Anaerolineales bacterium | reverse complement strand
GAAGTGGAAGAAATTCTACAAAGAGTCGGAAAAATCGAAGAACTATTAAGCGCCACACTCCCCGAGAATCGGCTGATTGATGAGTAAAAATTTATTTATATTCTTCTTTGAGTGTGGAGACGGGCAAAAATATCTGACCGTCTTTCTTGTTCCCCACAAAAGATGTTGAAGCTGTCTTTTGAACCACGCTCCAGGCTGTAAAAGCAGCTACCAAAGCATCCAATTGATTCGGAGAATACAACAACTCCATAGGCCAAATCCCTTTGACCATTTTATGGCGTGTAATTTCCTCAAAGAAATCCATCGGATCTTTAATGCGCAGTCCACGCTCATATAGAATCAATTGCCGTTGTAACCTGCCTTCAAGAGAAGTTCTGGAAAGAGGCACATCCTCAGCCAATGCACAAAAACAAGCATGTGAATTGGTTTCCAACATTTGAAGGTCATTATCCGCTTCGGGATAATACTTGAAGCCTTGATCTGAAAGTTTACGAATCAACTTAAACCCAAGCTGCATCGATGCAGGGCATAAGGCCAACGTAGAAGGAGTCCCTGCCACCATAATCCCTCGTTCTCGTAGTTCCAACTCGGCTGTTCGGAATTCACCTCGAGTTGATTTCCCACGAAGTTCAAATGGTGTGTTAATCGCAATCACGATACGAGGAAGACTTGCCACATAAAAAAGAATATCTTGCATATCTCCGCTTGAAATGGCAAGTAAATTCAAATCCTTATCTACAGTTGCGTAGGTAAGGGGTTTTCTTCCAGAAGTTAGGTGAATGCCAAGATAGGCGAGGTCAGTGGAAAGCATAGTAAGATATAAATAAGACAAACGAACAATAAAAGTGTAGTCGAAAAAGGAAATTCATGCAACAAAATCAGCGAATCATTCTTTACATTCTCATCGTCATTGCGGGCATCTCCTGGATTGTGCTCTCTTCCAACCCCGCAGCAACAACACAAGTGACAAACACCCCTGCCCCTCAAGCAGGTTTCCCAGCTCCCGATATCACCGCAAAGACAACGACAGGCGAAGTGTATTCATTACAGGATATGCATGGTCAAGCCGTTCTGGTTAACTTGTGGGCAACATGGTGTCCACCTTGTCGAGCTGAAATGCCTGCCATCGACAAGATGTATCGCGAATACAAAGACCAAGGGCTTGTAGTTTTAGCAGTCGATATGACCAGTCAAGATGACCCCACCGCAATCGCCCCTTTCGTAAAAGAATACAATCTTTCTTTCCCAATTCTGCTCGACGAAACTGGCACGGTCTCTCTGGCCTATCAACTTAACTCACTACCTTCTTCATTCTTTATCAACCGCGCTGGCATTATCAGCAAGGTGGTGATTGGTGGTCCCATGTCTGAGGCGTTGCTTCGCACAAACATTGAAGAGATCTTAAAATAGCATGATTACACAATTTCAAAAACTTTTTGCTCGTCCTCGTCATTTGATTCTGCTCATCCTGACTGCATGGATTGGGCTGGTACTTGCAGAAAAACGCGCAGAGCGCCATGGCATCAGCAAAGATGATCTCAACAACCTCACCTTTTATGGCCTTCTGGCATTCATCATCGGTGGAAGAGTAGTTTATGTTCTACAAAATATTTCGGCTTTCACACACAGCCCGCTGGATGTTTTCTCAATCAATATGGATGTCTTTGACATCACAGGAGCCATTGCCACGGCCATCATTGCAAGTCTTATATATGGTCAACGCCATAACCTAAAACTTTGGTCAACTCTGGATGCACTTGTTCCATTCTTCACCATGCTCGCCATCGGTGGGCACCTAAGTCAACTGGCGGCAGGAACTGCGATTGGCGCACCTTCCAATGTCCCTTGGGCAATTGAACAACGACATCCTACACAAATTTACGGATTTCTCGCTTCACTCTTAATCTTGGGATTGCTTTGGTTCAAAAAGCACGACTCTCACTCTGGCATTCTCTTCCTACTTTTCGCGGCCTTAACTTCCTTGTCAATTCTCATCATTGAAGCGTTTCGTGGAGACAGCACCTTCATCTTAGGTGGCCTACGCCAAAGTCAAGTGATTGCGCTCAACACATTGGTTGGGCTATTCATCCTCATTGAATATCGTCTAACAGCGCCAGCAGAATCAAACGTCGAGCAATCAAGCAAAAGTGTAGAGTGAAGCGATTTTTTGTTCAAAAAATTAAATATGCAAAGGGGAAGATCCACGCGAGATATTCGCTAAAAATTCCTGCCGCGTAGCAAGATTTGCACGAAATGCGCCATGCATGGCCGAAGTCGTCATGCGTGCATCATGTTTCTTTACGCCACGCATCATTGAACATAAATGCATTGCTTCAACCACCACAGCCACTCCTTGAGGCTTAAGCAAATCCTTCAAAAAATCTGCAATCTGACGCGTCATACGTTCCTGCACCTGCAAGCGGCGGGCGTACATTTCAACAATTCTCGGAATTTTTGAAAGCCCTAAAACTTTTCCGTCAGGAATATAAGCTACATGGACTCGGCCCATAAATGGCAGCATGTGATGCTCACATAAGCTAAAAAACTCAATATCACGCACCAAAACCATTTCATCATATTTCACGTTAAAGATAGCCCCATTAATGATGGCTTCTGGATCCATGGTATACCCACCCGCCAACTCATGGTACATCCTTGCCACACGCCGAGGAGTAAACTGTAACCCTTCTCGATCTGGATCTTCTCCAATCGAAACCAATATCTTTGATACAGCCTCTTGAATTGCGGCGTTATCGATATGTGAATTATTTACAGCATCATCCTTCTCATCATCAAATTCCATTTTCTCTCCAAAATTAAAAACGGCCTGGCGAATTACCACCAGGCCGTTTTTTGAATTAACCGATTAGCCGAGTTCTGGCTCAATCAAGCCATAACTTCCATTGCGTCTACGGTATAGTACATTGACCTTACTGGTCTTTGCATTATAAAAGATAAAGAAATTATCGTGTCCCAAATCACGCATTTGCACAACCGCCTCATCCTCACTCATTGGATACAGGGTAAATTTCTTTCTCTTCGCAAACAAGGGAGCCAATTCACCAGTCTCATCATCAATAATCTCATCAGCCACTTCTGCAGCCGAACGTCCATCTCCGCGGCCATGGGAATGTTTGCCTTTATGCCTTTCAATCTGCCGCTGCATGTTATCCAAAGCAGCATCAAATGCCGCCAAGGCTTCCTCACCGCGAACTTCAGAACGAAGCGTAAACCCTTTTCCATAAACGGTTAACTGTGCTGCATTACGGTCATTGGCATCGCGAGCTGCTTTATGGTGAGAAAGCTCCACGCGCACCTCTTCAATTGACGGCAAGTAATGATCGAGATTCCCTGCTTTTCTATTTACATACTCCTCAATTTTTTCCGTTAAACGGATATTGCGTGTCTGAACTTCCACTTTGTTGGACATACGATCCTCCTTAATAGAATGTTGACTCACAAACACAAACGTTCACGCATGCTTCAATCCATGATGAGGCAATGCGCGAGCGACTGTAAACGCATACACATTTTTCGCACCAGCTGAAAATAACGCTTCCGCTCCAGCCGATAAAGTTGATCCTGTTGTAGATACATCATCCATTACTAGAACATTTTTATCCCTTACCCCCAATGAAGCTGTAAAAGCCTCGTGTACATTTTCTTTCCGCTCAGTCTTCGTCAACCCCACCTGCGAGCGCGTTTCTTTACTTCGCATCAAACCTTGCGGTGCGTACTGTACATTCAAAGCCAAAGCTAACGGCCTGGCAATCATTCCTACTTGATTATATCCTCTTTCCTTAAGTCGCTGTTTTCCCAATGGAATTGGAACAATCACATCAATCGGCCAATTCAAGCCTTTTAAAAACAAAACCATTTGTGCAGCAAGAGCATCTCCCATTGACATGTCTCGTCGATATTTCAATTTATGTAAAGCATTTTGAATTGGGCCTTCAAATACAGTCCAAGCTCTCAACATATGAAAATGCGGTCTGTCCACACTGCAGGTATTACAAACACCTGCTTTTTCTTGTGGAAGACCGCATACATCACAAACAATTCCATTCAAAATATTTATCTTTGACTGACAATCTACACACCAGCGCGAACCAGTTTTTCCACACCCTCCGCAGGAAGGAGGAAAAAGCAGGTCAAGTGCTCCCCAAATCGATCTGTAAGACAGATATTTCAAATTATATTCAGACAAGTTCGCCTTTTCGCATTTAATTCATGAGTGGTATGGGCGAAAACCTCAACAGACAATTTCTAAGCCTTATCCTCCGCCAAATGCGCCACCCAAAGTAGCCGCAATTTGAAAACCTGCAGGAGCAAGCAAAATAATCATAATCGAAGGGAAGGTCAGCAAGGCCATTGGAATAATCATTTTTACAGGTGCTTTGTGAGCTTCCTCTTCTGCACGCTGACGGCGCTTTACACGCATCTGGTCAGATTGAATACGAAGAACTTTTGCCAAGCTCACACCCAAAATTTGGCTTTGAATCACCGCGGCCACAAAACTGGTCATTTCAGGTAGTCCCAAGCGGTCTGCCATATCACGCAAAGCTTCGCGCTGAGGCTTTCCAAGTTGTACTTCTCGTATACACCGCGTGAACATCAAAGACAATTCGTTTTCCCATTTTTCCCCTACTTTCGCCATGGCAGCATCAAAGCCCAACCCAGCTTCAACGCAAATCGTTAACAAGTCTAGAGCATCTGGCATGGCTTTGCGAACTTCGGTCTGGCGTCTATTGATTCTACTTTGCAGCCACAGTTGAGGAAAGAAGAATCCCAAGGCTGTAAATAAAGTGACAACTAGGATTACGCGAATTAAAGGCCACTTCGTCGGTGCCAAAGATGAAACCAATAAAAGCAAACCACCAAATAAAAAGGCTACAATAAAACGGGATGATAGGAAAGTAGCAGCATCAATTCTTCCAGGATTGCCAGCTAATTCCAACTTACGCGTTGTCTCAACTAATAAATTTTGGGGTGTAAAGCGAGTGGACATTTCGCCCAAACGCTTCATAATTGGAATAAGAACGCGTTCGGTGAAAGGCAATTCCATTTCAATTGCCTCAAGGCTAACAACATCTCCACGCTGGCTGGCTTCAGCCAAACGATCCATTAATGGGTCTGCTTCATCTTGCGGTCTGTTTCTCGAAAATCGCAGACCAACAACAATTAGCCCAACAGCCCCACCAATGATAATTACACCTACAAGAATTACTATTAATGTACTACTCATGCTTACACCTCAATATCAGCAATTCTCATCATAACAAAGTATCCAGAACCGATTAAACCTAAAACAGCACAAATAATCACGCCTGCACACAATGTCCCTCGCGTAGTGATGGACAAAAGATATTCTGGGTTCAAAAACCACAAGATAAGAGTTAAGAAAAACGGAATCAACGACAACACGCTACCTGAAGTTCTAACTTGTGAAGTCATTACCCGAATTTCACCCTTAATACGCACACGTTCACGAATTGTAAAAGAAATCGTATCTAAAATTTCAGATAGATTGCCACCAACTTCTCTTTGAACATTAATAGAAGTAACTACAAAATCAAGATCTTCGCTTGGAATGCGTCGCAGTAAATTTTCAAGAGCCACTTCCATGGGGATGCCAATTTGCATTTCCTGTACAACACGTCGAAATTCGTCTGAAATCGGCGAAGGCAACTCTTTACTAATGGATTCCATCGCCTGCATGGTTGAATATCCAGCGCGCAGACCATTCACCATCAAATTCAACATATCAGAAAGTTGCTCATTAAATTTTTGAAGCCTGATTTTTTGCTGACGGGAAACATAAAGGCGGGGAAGAAACGCACCAGCAATCATGCCAATTAACAAAGAAACTGGATGTCGATTTCCTAACAACCAAGCAAGAGCTCCAGTAAAAACAATTGACATCACAATCAACGCAAAGTATTCGCTGACCTTAAACTTTAAATCTGCCCGAGCTAACTCTCTGGCAATCCGCTCACCAAATGTAGTCTTTTCAACTCTTTTTGAAACCCACTCTGTTAATACTGCTCGTTGTGCTTGACGATCTACATCCTGTTGATTGCTATTATCAAAATACTGATCAAGGCGCTGTTCAACAATGGCATTCTCACTGTTTGAGGAAACAACCAATCCCACAATCAGAAGTCCGATAATAATCAAACCGACAATGATAAAAAGAGTAGCCATATGAAACAGAAACCTATCCTAGAAACGACGTCTCTCACCAATACCAAAAATAGATGGAGGCAGATGAATCCCAGCCGCCTCAATTTTATCCATAAACTTAGGACGCAAACCAGTAGGACGCAAACGACCAACTACTTGGCCATTTTCTACGCCAGATTGCTCAAAGGTGAAAATGTCTGTCATAGTGATGACATCACCTTCCATACCACTAATTTCAGTTACGCTTGTAACTTTACGTGTGCCATCGCGCATACGTTCTTGTTGACAAATAACATCCACGGCACTGGAAATTTGTTCACGGATAGCGCGAATGGGCAAATCCATACCAGCCATTAAACACATAGTTTCAATACGCGAAACTGCATCACGAGGACTATTTGCATGGGCAGTAGTCATAGAACCGTCATGGCCTGTGTTCATCGCCTGTAACATATCAAGAGTTTCGCCACCACGACACTCTCCAACGATAATTCTTTCTGGGCGCATACGAAGCGCATTAATCACCAAATCGCGGATGGTAATTTCGCCTCGACCTTCAATGTTAGGCGGGCGAGACTCCAACGTTACAACATGTTCCTGACGTAATTGCAGCTCAGCCGCATTCTCAATTGTCAAGATACGCTCATCGGATGGGATAAAACTGGACAAAACATTTAACAGCGTTGTTTTTCCAGAGCCAGTACCACCTGAAATAACCACATTTAAACGAGCTTCAACACAAGCCTTTAGGAATTGAACTGCTTCTTGTGAAATAGATCCAAACTGAATTAATTGCTCAACAGAAATTGGATTTTTAGAAAATTTACGAATGGTCAGAACTGGGCCAACTAGAGAGATTGGAGGAATAACTGCATTTACACGGGAACCGTCTTGCAAACGTGCATCTACATATGGACTCGACTCATCGATACGTCTACCTAAAGGGGCAACGATACGATCAATAATTCTCATAACGTGGTCGTTACTCTCAAAAGTAATTGGCACACGGTGTATTTTACCTTTTCGTTCAATATAAATATTCTTAGGGCCATTTACCATAATTTCTGTAATCGTATCGTCTTCTAGCAAAGTTTGTAAAGGGCCTAATCCAAGAATTTCAGCAGCAATTTGTTCGAATAATCTTGCACGTTCAGGCCTTGAAAGAACAATATTTTCTTCTGTTAAAATCTGTTCAAACAAGTCCTGTATGGTTCTTTTAACCTCATCCGTTTTGGAAATATCCATTGATGGGTCAATTTCAGCCAAGAGTTTATTTTGGACGCGTGTTTTTAAATCAAAATATGTACCAGCTTGCGGTGAAGTGATTGGCGCACTCACCCTTCTGGCTTGAAGAGATGCCAAACGTGAACTATCGCCCCCACCCGCTCCACCCTGCCCTGAAGATGGCTGTTGAGGTGCAGGCGTCCCACCACTATTCCCTTGTGAATTCCCGCCTCCCTGTCCTTGACTCTGCTCAATACGTTTAAGTAATGACATTTTTAAACTCTCCTTACCGTTTAACTAAAGCATCCGCATTGGACTCAAGAGCGGTTAGACGCGCACGAACCGCCTCAGCAAGCGAAAAAATTCCTTTTCCAACTAACTGGGTTTTATTGTCAATCATAAAAGGGATACCGCGGTTTACAGCAGTAATAACAATTTTTTCGTCTAATGGAATAGAAACGGCAACTTCCTGTTTAAGATTGTCACCTATTTTCTCGGGTGTAATAGAGATTCGCTTGTCATATCTATTCATGGCAAACACAATACGATCCTTCACAACGCCCATATTATGAAGCAAGTCTAAAAATAAACGGGCGTTTTTAATGGCTGGTATTTCTTGTGTTGTAATTACCAAAACTATATCGCTTACATCAATACATCCCAAAACCACATCAGTTAGTGTTGATGAGGTATCCACGACAACATAAGAATACATCTTTTGAAGATATTGCAATACTTTTACAAATTGTTCTGAAGAGACTCGCTCAGCCATTTCTGGCCTCTGGGGAGCTGCTAAAATCCTGACACCAGAAGCCTCGTGCTTGATAAGAATATCTTCTACCAAGTCAGGTTCAAGTTCATCCACACGTGGAGCTAAATCGAGAATTGTATTTTTCCCTTGTTCATTTACAAAAACGGCAACATCACCATATTGCAAATTTGCATCGACAATCACAGTTGGAGTTGCCTCATTATTGAGAGCAATTCCAAGATTTACCGCGATGGTCGTGCTACCAGTCCCGCCTTTAGGGCTATATACTGTAATAATCTTTCCTGATGTTGTTGGTGCAGCACTAACACCAGAAATAGCGCCACCACCGGGAGTCAAATTATTAGATGCTAAACGAACTTGTGCACCTTTGGCACGCTCTGCATGAGCCATTTCTCCTGCTCTACGAATTGCAGAAATTAACTCATCCCCCATTGGTGGTTTTGTAAGAAAATCGCGGGCACCAGCAAGCATAGCCCGTCGCATATAATTTTGATCACCCTGAACAGATAAAATCACAACTTGAATATGAGGGGATTTTTGGCGAATAGTTTCAGTCGCAGAAATTCCATCGATGTCCGGCATATTAATATCCATCAAAATAACATCCGGATCAAGTTCCTGAGCTAGTTGGATACCTTCTTTTCCGGAGCGCGCAGAACCTACTACCTCAACATCTGCTTCAAATTGAAGGAGTTTTCGGACATTTTCTCGTGTTTCTGCTATGTCATCTACAATCAATGTACGAATTTTATCTGCCGCCATATCAATCACCAATTCTTGTCATTATCTTATATAAAATACGAATGTAAATTTTATTTACTGTACAGGCACATTAGCATCTGTTGGTAATTTTAAGTTGCCAAAAGAAGTTGTATAAGGATCAAACGAATATGGCAATTTCGCAGGTACAGGGATGTTATATTGGCTCAAGAGGAACTGCAAAGTTGAAGCTTCAGTTGGTTGGCGTCCATCATCAACAGGGTTTCTTAATGTCATACTCAAATCCGCATCTGTGTGAATCAGATATGAAAGAGTAATTGAGTCCTGAGGAGACACTAATAATGTCACAATATCAGGTACAACTGGTGGAGTGTCTTGATTTGCCTGGTCTGGTGCAGGTTGAGCTGCGGTCAAACTGGCATTAGGATCTGAAGGAAAATCACCAACCTTCAAAACAACTACATTTTGAAGCAAAATCTGACAAACCATTCTTGGGCGCTGAGCTTCAGATGGAACTAAATAATATGGTTGTTGCACAGATGCTTCAAGTTCGAGCCTACCTTGTGTTTGGCCTGCACCTGAACTTCCAAGTGTAATAATAGGTGTACCATCTTGTGTAAAACCAGTCCCAGTTAATTGAGTAAATAAATTAGGAAGCGCAGTTTGAAAAGAGGGATCGATGTCAACAAATAAGAAGCACGCATTAATGTTAACATGGGCACCATTGTTAATAGCATACCCAGAAAGAGCTAATTTATCAGCAGGGACGGAGATGGCAGTCATACCAGTTGGAATCAAAGCTGCCCATTGAGGGCCAGGAATTGGAATAGAAGCAGTTCCATTGCCAAGCATGGACGAGGTGATAACCACACCTTGGTCAATAGGGTATTTCGCAATACTACCTACTAATGAAGGAAGCATGTCCTTCGTATACATGACCTGAACAAATTTATCCTGAGGAATAGTAATTGTTTGAAGAGCTGCCTCAGTAACTTTCTCACCTTGTGGAATATTTTGTCCAGCAATATAGATTTCTACAAACGCTGTTTGCTGTTCTGATGCCGATGGTGCAACTAAAAACTGGCGAATAGCAACATATCCAACAGCCAATCCAATTACAACAATCAGAAGTATTATTATTAGGACTCTTCCTCTACGCATACAAATCTCCTGTTTTAGCGACCTACATTTAGAACAATTTATATCATATGATTATACAGTAAAAATGGCAATTTCATAATTTCAAAAAAGCAAGACTCTGCCCAAAAGCAGAGTCTTTAAAAATATTAAGGAATAAATTACACACCAGCCATACTAGAATTAATTTTACTGAATGTATTGCCAATCATTGGACCAAGAACCATCAAAGCGGCAATAACAAGGATAGCGATTAGAACCAGAATAAATGCATATTCAACGAGGCCTTGACCTCTTTCTTTTGGAGCCCACAGCATTGGGAATCACCTCCTTTCATTATGATATTTACATGAATAGTAAATCCCAATCCTAAAAGCGCCAACCCCTAGAAAACTAACAATTTTGTTAATTACAATTTTTGATTTTTACATTCTGGCAGGTACTGAAAAAATAATTCTTGCACCTGAGCCAGCCATGCTATCAATCTCAAATGTGCCGCCAAGCATTTCAGAGCGTTCGCGGATTAGCTTTAAGCCCAAGTTACTAGATTGTTTCAGAATCTCTGGGTCAAATCCCTTACCGTTATCATCAACACTAACTCGAACAAGTTCATTCCCTAAGTCAACTTGAACTTTAATTAATGTGGCTTGGCTATGGCGGGATGCATTCCCAAGCAACTCTTGAGTAGCACGAAAAATCATAACTTCCAAGTAAGGTTCAAGGCGACGTTCAGCCCCCACAACTGTAACACTAACATCTAAACCTGTTTGCTCCTTAAAAGCGTCTGCATATTTTCTCAATGTTGGGATTAGTCCAAGATCGTCAAGCATCATGGGGCGTAATTCAAAAATAAAACTACGGACTTTTTGAAAAGTCCCCATGGCAGAAGATTTCAAATTTGCCAATTCTTCTTTGGCTTGAACAGGATCTGCATCCAATAGACGCATAGCAATTTCAGTCTGCAAAATAAAATTAGATAACGCTTGTGCGGGGCCATCATGCATTTGGCGAGATAAGCGTTGACGTTCTGCTTCTTGGGCATTGACAATCATCTCAATCCCAGCCATCTGATTTTTTGCGCCCGAAACAACAGCTTCGCCCTCTGCCGTATCGCTTGAATTTGAAGAAAATTGACTTAATGCCGCAATATATTTTTCAAAATGATTTTTATCATTTTGCAATTTCTCAAGCTGCCCACGCATCACAAACAATCTTTGTTGTGCATCCAAAGCAGAATCGTATGCCATCTTGATTTCATCAGCAGAGATACCACTTTGTTTTTGAACTTGCTGCAAATGAGCGGTAATCGCTGTGTTTCTTTGAGTGATTTTGGTTAATTCACCCTGACTCTGCTCAATCATTAATGTCACTTCTCGCAAAGCGCGTTGGGTTTCTTCAAGTTCAGCTTGATAATCCATAAATCAATTCTCCGCTAAGTAGCGTTCTATTCCTGGGGTCGTATATCAGAGTCTTTTAAAGTAACCCAGCCTCGTTTGAGAGCATAGACAACAGCCTGGGTTCGGTCTTCTACACCAAATTTGCGCAAAATTGCCGTAACATGGTTCTTAACAGTTTGATGACTAATACCAAGTAATGTAGCGATTTCTTTATTGCTCATACCACGCACCACACAGGCGAGTACTTCCATCTCACGGTCAGACAATGGATGGAAAGGTGTACCAGGTTCACTGTAGGAGCGACGCGCGCCTTCCATTCTATCTTCCACCCACAATTCTAGTTCGCGGCGGGTAAAGACATTATTGGCAAAAACAAATTTTCCTTCAGCAACCTCACGAATAATACGGGACAGGCTTTGAGGTTGAATATCCTTGGAACAATATCCATGAGCACCAGCCAAAGCAGCATGGATGGCTTGTTCGACATCATCGTATCCCGTCATTAAGATGACGCGCGTGGGTAATCGATCTTGAGATACTTGATGTGTAATCTGCTGCCCATTAATGCCAGGTAAATTCACATCCAGAACTGCAATTGTTGGCTTCTTTGTGCAGAATCAATTCAAGCGCCTCATCACCCGTGGCTGACTGGGCTATGATACGCATGTCTGGCTCTAGTGACAGGGCATCTACAACGCCTTGTCGAAAGAGAGGATGGTCGTCAACGATCAAAAGGGTTATCTGGTTCATCCCATTCCCATTCTTTTATTAGTTTGATATTCAATTCTATTTTAACCATTAAGGGTTTTTCCACAGGTAAACAGCCATATTTTGTTCGCCAAGCGCAATGGTGAAGGGGCTATTGGTGGTAAAAACAATTCCTGTGTTTTGGGTCAACAGGGGGTAAAAGTCAGGAAATGCAATCAAGTACCCAACTCCTTGTTGATTGAGATAATTTCCAAGTTCGGGCTCTATTTCGAATGAAGGGAATTACCTCTGGGGAAACCAGACCAGCCAAGTCAATCAACTTATGTGTATCAAAATACCCAAGAGCACCGATATCATGAGCAGCAATAAGCGCATTGGACGGGAGGTTTGCAGCTGCCCATTTGGCAGTCACTACCATTTCGCTTTCTATGACCGCAACATCTTTGCTATAAGAAAGAGATCCATAATATATAAAACCAACTACCAACATAATCATCCCCCCCCACCAAGCTGTTCGTGCCATCCATTGATAACGTCCAAAAAATTTGCTTGCATCAAACTGCATAAATGAAATTAATCCAAAAAGGAAAAATATTGGCATGGCAGGCATCACATAACGGCCATGTTGATAGACAGGCAAGCGGGAAATATATAAATAAAAATAAGCAAAACACCAAATTATGGAAGCAAGACTTCCCCACATTTTCAATTTTACAGATCGATACACCCAAACACATAAAGCTGGGACAAGGGCAATGCTTGGCCCTACAAACAACTGCAAAAGTAATTGACCAAGGCGATCAGCAATTGGCAACCCTTGCCAATTGACATATTCAGCTTGCTTGGCATAAAAGGTATTCGGCATAGGGGTTCCGCCAATGGCAAGATTGAACAAAAGATAAGGAACAAACAAAGACCCCAACCCAATCATATAGCGGACCATAGCCGTGAGCCGCGAACGCCAATCTTTCTCCATAAAAAATATACATCAGCACGGGACCTGCGAGAGTCAAACCGTCGGGGCGAACCCAGATTGCTAAACCGGTCAGCAAGCCCAGGGTTAGATAACGAGGCGTGTCCGTCATCAAGAAAACAAGGACAGCGGTAACGATCAATCCATGCAACAAAGTTTCCATGCCAGACATGGCTGCCCACACAAGATGCCATTCAAATGCAGTAAATAAAGCCACCCAAGGGACACGAGGATGATATGTATTAACCACCTTGCGGACGGCCCATTCACAAAGATAAGCCAATGCAAATAAAGTCAAAACACCAAGAAAATATGTCCATATGTAAGGAGAAAGGCCGATAAGAAAACCGATGGACAATAATACAGACCAAAGAGGCGAAGTGGAACCCGCAGAAGGCACGCCTGAACGAAAGGCCCATTCTCCATGCAATGCGAAATTGCGTGCATAGGTTTGATGAATCCAAGAATCATCCAACGGAAAACCAATCGCGTATGTAAATTTACTGACCAGCAAATAAACAAGAGCGATGGCAACTACCGCAAACGCAATTATGAACAGGTCTCTTCGCGACAACTCATTCATTTTCGATTTTGTAAAGTTTTGTACCGTCATCGAGTTCACCTAAATATATGAATTGAGAAAAGTCTGTTACATCTTTTGCAAGATATTCGGCTTCAGGTTCAAGTACAAGATAATTTGCATGAAATTGTTTTGAGACAGCAAGGATGGTTTGCCCGCCCGAATATGGAATTGAAACTGCTGACCGTCGCGTTTGCAAATAATATCCTGGCGCATTCCGCACAATTACAACATCGCTTGGTTGAATGCCCTTCTCTGAAAGAAATCTTTCCACGGCTGGATAATCTTCCTGTCCTTCCCCCCAACCCAAGCTAAATATTCTCAAATACACCACAAAGACTGTGAGAATCATTGTGATCATGACAAGCGCGCTTCGAAATATAACTTTGGTTTGGTCATTGCCCCAATTGCGTTTTCTCAGGGACGCTAAAATCGCCTCAAGACCCAGTGGCGCAAGCACCCACCACATCGGTTGAAGAGAAGCACCCGCATGGAAAAATGCGCCACGTGCTCCTGCAAATGGGAATAGAAATGTCATGACTAGAAAAAGTATGCACCATGCAAAAGCAGCTAGCTTGACACGATCATCTTTTCGATAAGCAATAATCCCAGCCACAATAAATGGAAATAAAATAATTCCACCATGTGCTGCAAATCCACTTTGCAGATTGGAGCTTAATGCCCACATGCGATCTGCCCAGATGTTCTTCCAACCATGGCTGAGGAAGGAAGTCAATGTAAGTCGAGAGGGTGGAAAAATGAAGGTCTCGTCATAATTTGCCAACCAAAGTGCACGGCTCCCACCTGGGGTCATAAATGTACCGTAGGCATTGAAGTTGCGGATATACCAAGGAGACATAATTAATAGAAAACCAACAAGTGCAATTACACAATTACGAATAACGAAATTTGCCAATTTCGAAAAAGATTCTTTGGGAGCACGCCAAAGAGCAAATAGAAATGTCAGTGCAATCCAAAGCAAACCATCACTGCGAGAGAGAGTCATAAACCCAGCCAAAAGGCCAAGGAAAAACCAACTTGATTTGCGAGTCGAATCTTCGGTCAATTGGGAAGCGAAAATAAAATACAAGACTCCAAAAAGCATAAACAAGCTGAAGTTATCTGTCACGCCTACAAAAGGAGCACTATATACTGAAAAGATGGCAAAAATCCCTGAGGTGATTGCGAGCTCTTGCTTTTGGGTAAAGCGATATGCCAAATATGCTGTTAATGGAGAAACCAAAGCCGCAATCAAGATAAAGAACAAACGCGCAGACGCATGGGTGGTTTGACCTGTCACCCACATGCCCAAGGCTGCGACAATGGACGCGAGCGGCATCCAATAACTGTGAGATGGATGAGGTAAGGAGGTTGTCCCATCCAGATAATTCCACAGATAAGGTTCTGTAAACCCTTTGCCAGTGACCAATTGAATTCCACCTGCATAGTAATAGTCAGAATCCAAATATCCTGGAATGGGCTGAAATTGCGCAATCACTATCGGCGGGATAAGCGATAGAAAAAAGAGAATGAGATATGTGCGAAAGGTCATCAGGGATCTGCCTTATAAATTTTTGGCATAATCTTGCCAAACGCGTGGAGGACGGAGAACCCACCACCGAATCCAATATAAGCCAATGACGGTGAGGAGTGGAAGAAAAAGAAAAAGAAGATTATCTGCTGTTTTGCCAAAGCGCTGTTCTACCAAAAGATATATCACCCAAGGAGAGGCAAACACAACGAGCATCGATAATGCAGTCAAGCCATTGCCGAATTTTTGCCAGCGATTGTGAATCATGGCAAACACCAATGCCAATGGAATTACAAGCACCGAAAGATTCTCCATCTCAGTACGAAAGCCAATGAGTGGTACCACTGCTAAAGATAAACACGAGACCCAATACAAACGGCGGAAATCGCCAAAGCGTGCCGCACTCCACTCATATCCCAAAGCAATCAACAAAATCAAAATAAAAATTTGAGATAGTAAGCGACCTTGAGATGGCCAAAACAAATTCAAGGCGCTAAAGGTGTTATATCCAAATTCTGTACGGATGTTATTGAAGGTTGCCCGCCAAAAAGGGATAATCCAATCTGGATATGCAAAAAAGGAAACTGCAAACAAAATCACAGCCACCATGAAAAATCCGCCAAAAACGCCCATGCGTTTTTGAGAATATGCATACAATAAAATAAACGCAAATAGCAGTCCGCCTACTTCCCAGTAATAACATGAGATTGCGATCAGCCCACCAGCCAATTCATCGAGACCATCGCGCATGGCGTAGATAATACCGATATAAATCAGACCCAGAATTAAAACAGGGCTTGCTTCTAAAATGGCTTGAACTGTATAAAAGTTAAAGACAGCAATCAAGACAAAAAATAGAAAGAAGAATCGCGGATTTTCCCATTCGGTCAGACGCAAACTGAAGAAGGCCAGCGTTAACAAAGCCAGTTCGAGCAACCATGTAAATATCGCACGAGCAAGTTGAGGGTCAGTAAGAAGCGAGAAGGGAAAGTAAAGCAGAAGAATCTGAAAAGGAGTATCCAGAATATACGGTTCTTCGCCTATTCTGGCAGGTCGGCCATATACCAGTTGTTGTGTACGGGCTGGGACATCGGCGCTATAAGGTTCGATCTTTTCAAAAACAAAATCGCGTGTGCCAAACCAATGGACATAAAACTCCCCACCACCACTGGTCAACTTGAGGTTGGCATAAATCAGCGCACCAGAAATTACCAAAAATAAAATCACAACCAACGCGATGAATTGATAATCGCGAGATGTCAGTGATTTTGAAGGAGGCTGAAAGGTCACTAGCCCTCGCCTTGTCCGCTCGCAGCAGGAGAGGAGATTAAGTAGCGAAAAATAGGTCGAGTAGGAGCATGACGGGCCACTTCTTGAAAGCCTGCCTGCTTGAAAGCAGAAGCCGTCCCCGTGAAGATGAAAGGTGCAGCCTCATCCTTTTTGGCATCAACGGGATATCCTTCTACAATGTTTGCGCCTTGCTTTTTCGCGTGTTCAACAGCCGCCTTTAATAACTCAACGGGAATTCCTTTGCGGCGATGTTTTTTCTCAACAAAAAAACAAGTGATTGACCAAACTTCCTGGTCATCCACTGGCTTGAGTGTTCGTGAATGAGCGAGTTTGGGATATTGACTGCGCGGTTCAATGGCAATCCAACCGATGGGATACCCTTCTGAATAAGCCAATAAGCCAGGAATCACTTTCGCATCCACAATTGACTTTTGCATTTGTCTTGCATTATCACCTGTATTCTCGCTGAAAGCTTTTCCTCTTAGCTTCCAATGCATGCACCAACAGCCACCACAAGCACCATGTGCGCCAAATAACAATTCAAAATCGCGCCACAATTTTTGTGTAAGCGGATGAAAAGATAAATCGAGTTCTTCAATTAAATTAACTTCTTCAGCCATGAACATTATCTGCCCTCAACAAGATGATCGTGGTCAATTTTACCTGATGTCCATTCCTTGAATTGCGAAAGCACCACAGCAACAAAAATCAAACCAGCGCCCAACACTTGAATGGAAGCCAATCTCTCATTCAAAATCAGCCAGCCAGAGATCACAGCAAACACTGATTCGAGGCTGAGTATCAAAGCAGCATCGGCAGGTGGAGTATGCTTCTGTGCCCAAATCTGCAAGGTATAGCAAAGCCCCAGAGAAAAGAAGGCTGTGTATCCAATGGAAATAGCTAAAGACCAATCAAAGGTCATGGGCTTTTCGATAAAAAAACCAAAGATCAAATTTAGAAGGGCACAGATAAACAGTTGTCCCACTGAAAATGACATGGATTCAAATTTAGCGGCATACTTTCCCAGCAGAATGACGTGAATCGTCCAGAATAGTGCCCCGACAATTTCCAACGCATCTCCCACCTGGACCTCAAACCTGCCTCCCGTTGACAGAAGAAAGGCCCCCGTCCCAGCCAAAAGCACAGCCGCAATAGACAACCAATGGGGCTTCTCGCGCCAGATGATAAAGAGAACAATGGGTACCAATACAACATATAAACTGGTAATGAAGCCAGCATTCCCAGCTGTGGTGTATACCATCCCTGCTTGCTGTAAGGCGCTCCCTAAGAAAAGAAGCAAACCTGCGACAAACATCCACTTGAATTGCGGTTTCGGCATGGACGAAATATTCTTCATCCCGACAAAAGGTAAAACCACAAGCGCGGCTAACAGATAGCGGACTCCGTTGAAATAATAGACACTGCCCAATTGTCCCGCAACACGTTGTGCTACGAAAGCCGAGCCCCAAATAACTGAGACCAACAAAAGCGTGAGATCTGCTTTAAGCCGCATGCAGAACCTGCTTCAACGCGAAGAAATGAAAGAAACATAAAAGATTAATGACTGACATCAACGACCTTCCACCAAGTTATCATGATTGATTTTTCCGTTCCATTCTTTGAACTGTGAGATTAACACTGCAATGAAGATAATGATGCAGCCAAATATTTGAGTAGGAAGCAGAGACTGATTCAGCACGAACCAGGCAACAATCACAGCGAAGACTGCTTCGAGGCCGAGAATCAAGGCTGCATCGGTGGGAGGCGTGTGTTTTTGTCCCCAAACTTGCAGGGTGTAGCCGATTCCAATGGACAATGTAGCACGATAGAGGATGGCGCCCAGCAATGGCAACGCTCTTAAAATGGACACGTCTTCTACAAATAAGCCGAGTAATAGATTTGCAAATCCGCTGATGATGAAATGCCCCGAAGCAAAAGAAATCGATTCGAATTTAGAGGCGTACTTTCCCAACACGACAAAGTGTAAAGCCCAAAATAAGGAACCGATGACTTCCAACGAATCACCGCGTTGAACTTCGAATTTACCTGAAGTAGATAAAAGAAAGGCGCCGATGCCCGCCAATGTGACTGCAATCAGGTCAAGCCAATGAGGATGCTCGCGAAATCCAATCCACAATAAAAAGGGAGTAAAAACCGCATACAAGCTGGTGAGGAAGCTGGCATTTGCGACCTTGGTATACAACAAGCCGACTTGTTGCATGGCAGTCGCGATAAAAAGAAGAAAGCCCGCTACAAACATCCACTTCCATTGAGAGGAGGAAACCTGTGTGTCTTTCGGAATAAAAGGAATCAAAATAAAACCTGCCAGCATAAAGCTGACACCGTTAAATAAATAAGCCACACCATAACGACCTGCGATCCCCTGCGTGACAAAGGCGGTGCCCCAAATGATGGCGACCATGAAAAGAAGTGCATCTGCTTTTAAGCGCATTCAATCCTATCTTGTTGCTGGAGAATGGGAAAAATCGTATAATAAACACTACCTGTTATACAATTTGTATAACGCCCAAACGGGTGGATTTTACAGCAGAATGTTGTAATATGAAAAAACTACACCTTATTTTTTTATCAATCTTATTCTTTATACCAGCTTGCACCTCAAAGCCATCTACCGTTGTGCCTGAACCAACGGCATCAATCACACCTATTCAAGAACCAACTCAAGTAAATAAAAAAGCTATATTGCTTGATTTTGCAATATCTCCAGATGGAAATAATTTAGCAATTTACTTAAATACTGGAGTGTATCTGTACAATGTTAAAACAATGAAAAAAGCAGCATTTTACAGGTTTGAATCAGACGAATACTATTCCAAACTTAACGAAGTCGGAACTATTTATCCTCCTTTCGGCGCTCCAGGTACATTAGCATTCAGTCCTGATGGAAGTAAAATCGCAATATCGGGCAAATTTCAAGATGAATTTATTTCTGTTTGGGATTTAAATGCCCACGAAGTAGTAGATTACATAACAAATTATCCGAACGGGAATTATGTTCGAGAACTAGAATACAGCCCAGACGGCAGCGCACTTCTAATTCGAAGTACCTATCCTAAATCAAAGCTACAGTGTCCTGAGCAAGGCGAACCTGCAGAAGATACGCTCTCTTTAATCTCCTTAAGCCCGAGAATAACCTTTTTTGAAAAGAAAAACTGTAATAGATATTCCGTAGTTGAGTTTCATTTTTCTGAGAACAACTTGATTTACTTCTTTCATTTTTCAGATTCATCTCTTTATCACATAGATAAAGTTAACACCCAAACAGGTGAAACCATAATATCTGAAGAAACTAGCATAGGGTCGGATGGAAGAATTTATGATGTTTCTCCAAACGGTCTGGTCTTTGCTTCTTTAGACGAGCGCACAAACATAATAGATTCAGTGACAAGAAAAAGATTATTGTCACTAGACGGAATCATCAATTTTCTTAGCGATGAAAACCATTTTCTACTTGCGCATCAAAGCCAATTACAGTTACAAGAAAATAAAAAAGTTATATGTGTGTTTAGCGGGCTCGAATATTATCAACCTTATTCTAAAGTCAGCAAAGACAGAAAAACAATAGCAGTATTAGCCTTTAATAATAGATTTTTTCAAAACAGCATCCAAATTTGGGACATTCCGAGTTGTAAATTAGTCAATACAATTTCTTTTGATGACATCACGCAATAGAATTCCTCAAGGATAAATATGACTTCAAAAATTGCTTTTCTGTCAGATATTCACGGAAACTCCCCTGCTCTTCAAGCGGTTCTGGCTGATATTCAACACGAGCAATGTACCAAGGTTTTTATGTTGGGAGACCTAATCAATGGTGTTGACCTACATGGGTGTGTGCAAATACTACGAACTTGGAGTGATACAAACAAAATAGAGTTAGCCAGCATCAAAGGCAATGCTGAAGCCTATCTGGTCACGCCCGACCGCAATTTGTTAATCCAACAAAGTGATGTTTGGGATGTTGACTTATTGAATCTATTGACATGGTGGGAAAATCATCTGTCAGCATCAGACCTTGAGTGGATACACTCACTCCCCGACACGATTCGATGGAATGATTCTTTATTGGTGCACGATTCCCCCATGGATCGTCTGGCAATGGAGGCCCAAAGCGAAATTCCGCCTCAATACCGCGAATTAAATTTTCATGGTCGCGGCATTCTACCCAACATGGCTGACTCTGATTGGCAGACACTCCTTGCCTTTATGCAGTCAGAAAGCATCGCGCAAGTTTTTTGCGGACACACACATCGTCCCTTCTACAAAGAACTTGATGGGTATCATATTTGCAACATTGGCAGTGCAGGCATGCCATTAGACGGTGACCCACGCCCATCTTGGGCGCTCATGACAAAAAATAATTCTGGAGAACAATCAATATCCATTCGCCGTGTAACTTATGATATATCCTCCACTCTACAACTCATCGACAACACTCCAGATTATTATGATTTCCAAACACCAGGGTTTCAAGAAGCCTATAAAAAAATGTTTTTATACGGAAATTATTGGCGAACGTACATGCCGAAAAACAGTTCAGACTAAAATTCTCTTCTTTGAAAAAACAAAATGATTCCAGACGAAAAACTGCTTGCTCGCTTCGGAAAATCACGTAACGAATTGATTCGTATCACAGATGCTCACACGCTTGATGTACAAGCATGGCTCTCATCACGCAGTCCACAAGCAAAAACAATTTCAGGAAAGGGAATCCGCGCTTCCTCAACAGGAATCAAAGTCCCAATTTTGAATCTTGCATTGGGGTGCAACTTTCCAGAAGAAGCAAGCCTCCCTACAATCAATGCAGAAATCAGGAAACTCAAAGAGTTTTTTGCTGAGCGCAATGTCCCTTGGTATTGGTGGATGAATACAAGACCATCTCCGTCAAATATTGGCGAAATTTTGAAACAACACGGATTTATCAGTGACGAGGTGCCTTTACCAGCGATGATCGCGCCGATTCCAAAAGACATAAATACACTACCTGTACATCCTGAAGATATCCAAGTTTGGCGAGCAGAGACAATCGAAGACTTAAGATATGCGAGTACGATTCGGCGTCGTGCATTTAAGTTTACAGAAGGAGAAGCTCTAACCTATTTTGAAGATATGAGTTCTGATTGGCTGGATTCTTCCAGCCGAGCGCGGCTTTTCCTGGCAGGAAAAAGTAAATCTGAACCCGTCAGTATCGGAGCAATCATATATGGCGCAGGTATCCCAGGCATTTATGTAATGGCAACCTTGCCAGAGCATCACCGTCAAGGTTACGGCAAAGCTATCATGCGAAAATTATTATGGGAAGCAAAATCTTTCGAAGGTGATTTCATCGCATTGACGGCCAGTGAAGCGGGTTTTGGCTTATATTCACAGTTTGGTTTTATACATCTATTTGGCTTTAATTTTTACGAACTTCCGTAATGGGGTTTGCGTTTATTTACCCTAATTCATAGTGCTACAATTTAATCAACTACTTGAGGAGTTTTCATGACAAGTTGGAAAGAATTCGAACAACAAGTCCCTGACTTTGCAAATTTTGGCAAAGCCCGCTTTCAAAATGGGGTTGCCTACATTGGAACCCTCCGCCCTGACGGAAGTCCGCGGGTGCATCCGTGTACTCCAATCATCGGGGAGCAGTTATTCTTGTTTATGGAACCCACCTCTCCCAAAGGCAAGGACTTAGTAAGAGATCCGCGTTACACATTGCATAGCATGGTCGAAGACTCTAGTGGCGGCAATGGTGAATTCTATGTGCGCGGACTTGCGTCATTGACAAATGATCCAACCCACCGCCAGCAAGCGATTCGCGCTTCATCCTACACCCCTCAAGAGCGATATATCCTATACATATTTTCCATTGAATTTGCTTTTATGAACCAATATATTGACGGTAATGCAAATCCATTGAGATGGAAGTCTGGGATTTAAATTCAAATGTTCAATGAACACACCCCAGCCCCTTCGCAAATTAACCTAATTATCTTTGGGGCGACAGGCAATCTCGGACAGTCATTAGTAAAAAGAGGTTTTGAGCTTGGCTATGCTGTGACAGCTTTTGTCCGCAACAAAAGCAAGCTTGAAAATCAATTCGATGGCAAACTTCCCTCTACTTTAAATGTAATTGAAGGTGACATTTTGAATATCGAAACAGTAGGACAAGCGATTCGCGGACACGGGTATCTAATCAACACAGCCAGTAACGCCACAGAAGCCAACTTCTTTCAAATCTGCCAAATTGTATTGTCTCAGGCTCAAAAGAATATTGAGACCCCAAGACGGGTCTGGTTTATGGGCGGAATCGCTGCACTTGATTTTGGCGCATCCAGAATCATGGGCGTAGATTGTCCTGCCGTGCCAAAGATGTATCAAAATCACAAGAGGAATTATCAAGCTTTGCTTGAAACTACAAATCTCGATTGGTCTTTTATGTGCCCTGGGCCATTGGTCGATTCTCCAAATGGAAAACTGACTGACCACTTAAGAATATCAGTGGATGAAATGCCGTTTCAATATCCCGAATGGTTGGTACGCCTCCCCAAGATTGCTTTAACTTTGGAAATCATCAAGCATGTTTCTGAAACGATTGTTTCTTATGAAGATATCGCAAATATCATGCTAACCAATTTAGAATCAAACGGCAGGTATTCCCATAAGCGTGTGGGTATTGCTTTGCCTCAAGGTATGAAAGGCACGAAGAAAAATTGGCTGTCACGAAGAAGGCATGAAAATTGATTATCATTTCTTAGGTGTGTACGGGTGATACAATTAGAATATCTTACTGTTACTTCCTGAGACCCACTATGTATAGCCTTGAGACCATCTCCAACGAAAAAGATGACTTCCAAAAAGCGGTTTTGAATGCGCGTGCGTTCAAACCGCTTTACGTTAAGATCAAAGTTAATTATGGATGCAATCTCAAATGTGAGATGTGCAAACATTGGCGTGAAACTCGCGAAGCTCCCATTTCAATGGATAGGTTTAAACAAACCCTGACAGAACTGGCTGAGCTGGGCACAAAGAAGATTCACTTTTCAGGTGGAGAACCTTTGTTACGTCCGCAATTGCCTGAGTTGGTGGCACATGCGACAGAGCTGGGTATGCGTGTGACCATGACCACCAATGGAACATTGGTCACAAAAGAGAAGGCAAAAGCATTTATTGAAGCTGGCTTGCGGGGTGTGAATATTTCCATTGACTCCCCCATTCGCAAAATTCATGAAAAAGTTCGTGGTGTAGAAGGTTCATTCAAACTCACCACCAAAGCTGTTTCTTTATTTAATAAATATGCTCACAAAGGCAAATTGACCGTCCGCATAAACACCGTGGTTAGTCGGGATAATTATTTCAGCCTCGCCACCCTTCCTGACCTTGCTCATGAGCTTGGCGCAAATGGAATTAATTTAATCCCCGTTGACGATCACTGTGGCGAACATTTATCCATGCGTAAGAAAGACATTGCCTTATTCAATGAAGAAATTGCGCCACAAATTGAAAAACGCGCGCACGAATTGGGAATCAATATCGCAGATGAAGATGCATTTCCATTTGGCAGAGACGAGTCTGAGGTCCGCTTGGGACGCGCTGGCCGATATGCATTTGGGTACTATAGCAAACATCCCTGCTATGCCCCGTGGACTCATAGCCTCATCGACTTTAACGGATTTGTTTACGTGTGCTGCATGACCCGCGAACAAATTCCCCCATTAGGTGATTTGAAAAAACAAACTTTTAAAGAGATTTGGGAAGGCGGAGCATATCAAGCAATACGTCAAAAAATGCATCCACCTTCATTGAAACCATGTCAACGTTGTGACGATTTTATTGATGAAAATAAAAAAATCTGGGAAATGGTTGGACCTTATTAAATATCAATCCGCTCTGTTTGGCAGAGCGGATTACAATTAACTTAAGTCAGAGAACATTTCGCTGTTATCATCGTCCACATCATTGAAGCGCCGAGAACGGTCAAAGGCATCCAGGTCGGCTGGCGTAAACAGCGCAGCAGAGATTGGCAAAGCAACTGGCATATCCAATCCTTGCGCACAAGCCAGGCACACCCGCCCTTCTCGTGTTTGATTGGTATGTTCATCACAAAATCCTTTTCCACATTTCGCACAAGTTCCCAACGCGGGATTTTCACAGCGATGCGGAACCAAGTAACCGATAATCATTTCACATTTCTCTGCCATTGAGACACCTCATGAAAATTGCTTTGCTTAGTGAAAAGTATACACCAGACATTGGCGGGCTTGCAATCTCAACAGGACGTTTGGGCCATCTGCTCGCATCTGATGGACATGATGTGCGCGTCTTTGCCCCAAGCTCCAACTTGCTCCCCACCGAAAAGCGGACTCTCCACTCAAACAGAATCAACGTTACACGCTTTGGCGCACACAAGCGCGTGGACGATACCCTTGTCGATTGGTTTGAATTAATTGTCGACGAGCATCATCGTGAACCCTTTGACTTAATTCATGCCTACTTCCTGCCTCAGGCAGGTTTTGTTGGAACGTATACAGGGAAATATTTAAACATTCCAAGTGTCGTTTCCATCCGTGGAAACGATATTGAACGCGCCGCTTTTGACCCTTCGAAATTTTCTCACGTCATGTATGCTTTGCAAAATGCAAGTGCTGTAACTACCAACGCGAGTATCTTAGCTCAAAAAGCCAAGGCCTTCATAAACAGAGAAGTTGTGCTAATTCCCAATGGAATCGACACAGAATTATTTAAACCAATAGAGAAAAATAGCACCCTCGCTGAATCCCTTAATGTAGACCCAAACAGGAAAGTCATTGGGTTTGTTGGAGAACTCCGCGAAAAAAAAGGGCTCCAATCGCTCCTTCTTGCCTACGCGAAGATAAATAAAGTACTCGCCACTACTCTCCTTATCGTTGGTGAAGTGCGTTCAGGAGACGATCAAAAACTTTTTGATGAACTGAAAGAATCAATCTCCAATTCCAGCATCATCGTTACAGGACAAGTTCCACATAAAGATTTGCCCGCTTATTACTCTTTAATGGATGTGTTTGTACACCCCTCTCTCAGAGATGGAATGCCCAATGCTCTGCTAGAGGCGATGTCCTGTGGAAAACCAGTCGTCGCAACACCTGTCGGTGGTGTTTTAGATGTAATTGAAGATATGGTCAACGGAGTAATCACACCCACAAGTAATGAGAACGGACTGGCAGAAAAGATTGTAAAACTATTGAGCCAGCCTGAGAAAAGAGAAGCAATAGGAAGGTCTGCGAGAGAAACGATTGTAAATCGCTTCACACCAGAAAAAGAATTACAAGCAAATCTAAGCATCTACCAAAGTTTCGGAGGTAATAAAAAATATGAATCATAGAATCGAACATGACTTACTTGGAGAAAAAGAAATTCCTGCTGAAGTCTACTACGGTGTACATACCCTTCGCGCCTTAGAGAACTTCCCCATCAGCGGTATTCCAATCAGCACATACCCTAACTTGATTCGTGCTCTGGCTTGCGTGAAACAAGCTTGTGCGATGGCCAATCAGGAACTGGGATTGTTAGAAGAAAAAAAAGCCAATGCCATTATACAAGCCTGTAAAGAAATTCAAAACGGGATGTGGCACAATCAATTTACAGTGGATGTAATTCAAGGAGGTGCGGGGACTTCCACAAATATGAATGCAAATGAGGTCATTGCCAATCGCGCGTTGGAATTAATGGGACATCAACGCGGTGAGTACAAAAAGCTTCATCCGCTGGAAGATGTGAACATGAGTCAAAGCACGAATGATGTGTATCCAACCGCAGTAAAAGTGGCGCTACGATTCAAGATTGATGAATTAATTCAAGGCATGCAGGTTTTACGTGAAGCCTTTGCTGAAAAAGCAACTGAATTCAAAGATATTTTAAAAATGGGACGAACACAATTACAAGACGCAGTGCCGATGACCCTTGGCCAAGAATTCAGCACCTACGCCGTCATGATTGAAGAAGATCAGCAACGATTACGGGAAGCTGCTTTATTAATTCAGGAAATGAATCTCGGGGCTACTGCCATTGGAACTGGCATCAATTCACATCCCGACTATGCCCCACTTGCTCGCAAATACTTAAGCGAGATTACAGGCATCACCTACATCACTGCAGGAAACCTTGTTGAAGCCACACAAGATGCAGGGTCGTTTGTGCAACTTTCGGGTGTGCTGAAGCGCGTTGCTGTAAAGCTATCCAAGATTTGTAACGACTTGCGCCTCCTTTCCTCTGGACCTCGTACTGGGCTGGGCGAAATTAATCTCCCTGCCGTTCAAGCAGGATCAAGCATCATGCCAGGCAAGGTAAACCCTGTGATTCCCGAAGTGGTAAATCAAATTGCATTTCTCGTTATCGGCAACGACGTGACCGTGTCCTTTGCAGCCGAAGGCGGGCAACTTCAACTCAATGCATTCGAACCAATCATCGCACATAGTTTATTTGATAGCCTCATCTATTTACGTAACAGCTGTTTGACTCTAGCGGAACGCTGCGTTAAAGGTATTACAGCCAACCGCGAACACTTGACCGATATGCTCAATCATTCGATTGGTATTGTCACAGCGTTGAACCCACATATTGGATATGAAAACGCAACTGCAGTTGCAAAAGAAGCGCATGATACGGGAAAAGGTGTGGCCGAAATCGTCCTAGCCAAAGGTCTACTTACGCGTGAGCAATTAGATGATATTCTTAGACCAGAGGCACTAACCCAACCTAGATGGTTCAAAAAATAATGAGTGTTTTGATTCGGCCAGAAACTTCAACGGATGTTATTGCCATTGAGCAAGTCACAATTGCGGCGTTTACTGGCAAACCGTACAGCAATCAAACTGAGCATCTTATTGTGAATGCATTACGAGCCTCAGATGCATTATCGCTTTCACTCGTTGCAGAAATGAATGAAGAAATCATCGGTCACATTGCCTTCTCAAAAGTGGCAATCGATGACAGAGATTTGAACTGGTATGGAATTGGCCCAGTTTCTGTTTCGCCATCAAATCAAAAACAAGGAGTTGGCACGAAGTTAATTCGTGAAGGAATGATTACCATCCATAAACTTGGAGCCTTAGGTTGTGTTTTGGAAGGTAGCCCGAATTATTATCAACGCTTTGGTTTCAAGTCATACGAGGGTCTTATATACAAAGGCGCACCCGCTCCAGAATATTTCATGGCTTTTCCATTTACTGATGAAATACCGCAAGGAAAAGTTGAATTTCATAAATCCTTTTATATCCATGCCTAACATTATTAATATAAAAACTTACCTCAATCGAATTCATTACCAAGGTGAAGTAAAACCTGACTTTATTACTTTGACTCAA
The DNA here is from genome assembly GCA_046328925.1 of Anaerolineales bacterium. GTDB lineage: Bacteria > Chloroflexota > Anaerolineae > Anaerolineales > Villigracilaceae > Villigracilis. Next base: position 99,307 of record JAXLVT010000010.1, on the reverse strand, counting down.
TTACAACTTGCTCATCTTCGGTCGGTTCCATTTGAAAACCTAAGCATTCACTACAAACAACCGATTGTTTTGGACGAGAATCTTCTTTTTGAAAAAATCGTTGAAAAGAAGCGTGGTGGATTTTGCTATGAATTAAACGGATTATTTTCAGTTCTTTTACAGGAAATAGGATTTAATGTCACCAAGCTTTCTGCAGGAGTTGCCAAAAGCGATGGAACTTTTGGCGCTGAATTTGATCACTTGACTCTGTTGGTTCATCTAAAGGAGGATTATCTGGTAGATGTTGGATTTGGCGATTCTTTTCAGCAACCATTATTGTTCAAAGAAACTGTTGAACAAAAACAAGGCGAAAAATCTTATCAAATCTTAAGAGATGGTGAAGCATTTATCTTAATGGAGAAAGATAATTTGGACGAGAAATCCAAATTTCAACCGCAATATCGTTTTACCCTACAGCCACATGAACTAGCTGAATACTCCGAGATGTGTCAATACCACCAGATTTCCCCGCAATCCAGCTTTACTAAAAAAAGAATCTGCTCACGAGCCACACCAAACGGAAGAATTTCGTTAAGTGAATTAAAACTGATTTTGACAGAAAGCAATGAAAGACGAGAAACTGAATTGAAGTCTGAAGATGAATTTCTAAAAATATTAAGAGAATTCTTTGAAATTGAGCTATAAAAGTCAGAAAATCACCAACGGGCACGTCTAATCGAAAAGGTACTGTATGACCCAATATGGAGAGGTTGCTTAATCATGACAACATTATTTGACTCGACGACTACTGTAAAATCTGAACTTTCGAAGCAGAAATACATCGCTTCTGAAGAAATTTCAACAATTGTGTATCTATCTCAAAAACTGGGAAAACCGCTTCTCGCTGAAGGTCCAGCAGGCGTAGGCAAAACAGAACTCGCTAAGGCCATTGCTTCGGCAACAGGTCGTGAATTGATTCGTTTGCAATGCTACGAAGGGTTGGACGAATCAAAAGCATTATATGAATGGGAATATTCCAAGCAATTGCTGTACACTCAGCTACTCCGTGACAAGTTGAATGACTCACTTGGTTCCGCAGGGTCACTTGCAGAAGCCGCAGATAAACTTGCCAAAGAAGAAGATGTGTTTTTCTCTCATCGCTTTTTGTTACAACGCCCATTGCTGAAAGCAATCTTAAGTGAAAAGCCAACGGTATTACTAATTGATGAGATTGACCGTGCAGATGCAGAGTTCGAGGCTTTTTTGTTGGAAATCTTGAGTGACTTCCAAGTCTCTGTGCCTGAATTGGGAACCCTTTCAGCAAAGCACAAACCCTTTGTGTACCTGTGATCCTAATAACACCTGCGAATTGATTCAAGTAAAGCGTCGTTGCTTATATCTTTATCGATTATCCAACTGCAGAAGAGTTGGCAGTGGCACGTTTGCGTTCCAGATTTAAATCCCAAATTGGCTCAACAAGCTGTTGAATTTGTGCAAAAGTTACGCAAGTCTGATATGCGCAAATCTCCATCCATCAGCGAAACCTTGGATTGGGCAAATGCCTTGGTAGCCTTGAATGCATCCAACTTAGACAAAACAGTTTTAGATGACACACTCTCTGTATTACTAAAACACGAAGCTGATTTACAAAAAGCAAAGCGTCAGTTAAACGCCCCCCCTCCACAACCACCAAGGCCAAGATATAACAATGAGGATCCCGGAAGATTTTCTGGAAATTAAATTTACAAATATAGTTTTTGTTTTAGCCAATTCAAGTGTAGAGGTATACGAGATGACAGAACTAAAACGCCCCACAACCATAGAAGAAATGCACAAAACGATGGAAAATTTTTCGACAGAAGAAGGCTGGCAAAGAGGGCTTGCCTACAAGCCCAATCCAACAGATGTGTTTATTGTCACACCGCCAAAATGCGGCACGACATGGATGCAGCAGATCCTGCACGGACGATGTACGCGCCTCAATGGACGATGCTATATCAGCCGCAGCAGCTATGGATTAATATGGCACATGATATGGGCAATGGACATTCATGCGCCAGCAGGTTGCCCAGCCGTGCGTTCAAGACCCACACCCCTTTGAACGAACTCCAAAAAGGTGAAAGTATATTATTAACCGCGAATCCACATGATGCCCTACTATCACACTATCATTTTGAGGATTTTTTCTTGAAAAAGGCTCCATCTATCGCCACCTTCGCAAGAGAACACTATACTCCCCAGGCCGCGATGTTCACAACCGATATCTCAGTTTTTTAATTACCGTCATGATGAGAACATGCTTGCTTTTTGCTACGAAAATATGAAAACCGATCTAGCGCGAACAATTGAGAAGGCCGTCGAAGATGTCGGGATTCCACTTGACGATGAACTCAAGCAAATCGTGCTAAAACAATCGGATATCAAGTTTGGTGCAAGAGCACAAAAAAGACGAATTCTTTACATCACCTCATCCGCAATACACGCAGGACCACGCACTTCCACTGTGGCAGCTGAGCAAAGTACGCAGTGGTCAGGTTGGTGAATCTAAAGATCGCGTGCCTGATGAGATCCAACAAGAATTGGATGACATTTGGATCAATGAAATCAAGCCAAGAACAGGTTTGAATTCGTATGAGGATTTGAGAAAAGAATTGATGAACTAATTTATGTAGGGATGGAGCAATACCCCATTCCTGCAAGGAACCAATCATGGAATCTCGCATCTTACAATTAATCTCAGCATTACGTGCCAGCGGAGTCCGTATCTCGTTGGCAGAATCCTCTGAAGCTTTTTCTGCAGTGGACCTGATGGGCATTCAGGATCGCGAACAGTTTCGATTGTCTTTGCGCGCTACATTGATTAAAGATGTCAAAGACATTGCCACTTTTGAGAAATTATTTCCGCTCTTTTTCGGTTCTGGACAACCACCACAAATGGGCGGTAATCCTTCAGATGACATGACACCCGAAGAGGCGAACATGTTGGCTGATGCATTAAGTCAATTCGGTGAGCAACTACGTCAGCGCATGGAAAGGCTAATGAATGGCGAGCCACTATCAGCGGAAGAACTTGAAGCGCTGGCACGCATGGTCGGATTAAATCAGGCTGATAATCTTCAATATCAAGACTGGATGGTCGAGCGCATGAAACGCGCGATGGCTTTTCCACAAGTGCAAAAGGCGATGCGCGAATTGATGGAACAACTTGCACAAATGGGCATGACCCGCGAGCGCGTCGAACAAATCCGACAAATGATTCAACAAAACATGCAGGGGATGCAAGAACAAATGGAACAGTTCGCAGGGCAGCGCATTGCAGAGAATTTGAGCGAACGCCCCCGTTCAGAAAACATTGACAGCTTGATGAACCGCCCATTTAATGCACTATCTGATGCAGACAAACAATTGATGCAACGTGAAGTCAAAAAACTTGCCGCAGCGTTACGTACTCGTATTGCTTTACGACAAAAACGTGCAAAAACGGGTCAAATGGATACGAAAGCAACAATCCGTGCGAGCTTGAAATACAATGGCGTGCCAATGGAAATAAAACATCGCAATCGCATTCATAAGCCCAAGATTGTGGTGATTTGTGACGTAAGCACATCCATGCGTTTTTGTTCAGAGCTTATGTTAAGTTTCCTATTTGCATTACAAGGTCAGGTACGGAAGACTCACGCCTTCGCCTTTATTGACCATCTCGAATCTATCTCAGAAGATTTTAGCGGCTCCAATGCAGATGAAGCGATTCAATCTGTGCTATGGCGCATGCCCAGTGGACACTACAACACAGACCTTGGTTGGGCACTGAATAACTTCAAAGACGAATATATGGAAACGCTCAACACAGGCACAACATTAATCATTGTTGGCGACGGGCGCAACAACTACAACGATCCACGTATTGATATCTTTCTCTTATGTCACGCCGTGCCACACGTACCATTTGGCTCAACCCTGAATTCGAATTCTTATGGAATGGAGACAGTGATATGCACAAGTACAAGCCACTTTGCAATGAAGTATTGAAAGTCAGTAATTTAAAAGAGTTGGCAAATGCTGTAGATGAGCTAATGACAAATTAATCAGATACAAACAACTCGAAATTAATTGCGGTACACTTAAGATATGTCTAACCTTCAAACTGCCCCACTTAAACCACAAAACGAAGCCAATGTAAAAAAAATCATGGTCGTTGATGACGATCCAGAAGCTACGACCCTTTTAGAAGGGATTCTTCGCCACCAAGGATATGTTGTCATTTCTGTAAATGACAGTACAACAGCTGTTCAAAAAGCGAATCAAGTCATCCCCAACATGTTCTTGCTCGACTTGATGATGCCAGAAATTGATGGCTTCAAGCTATGTAGAATATTGCGTGAAGATAAGAAATTCTTTTTCACCCCAATCATTATCGTTACCGCCTTAAGCGATAGCGACAGTACGGCGGTTGCATTCGGTGCCGGTGCAGATGAATACATTACAAAACCTTATCACCCCAGCAAGCTTTTGGAAATGATAAAAAATTGCTTTGAGGAAAATTCAAAAGCCTAGATTATTTTTTTGCAAAAAAATATATACATAACCAAAGGCTCAACAGCACAATTAATCTGTTGAGCCTTTTTGTTGTACAATGAGATAGCAGAAAAGAGGCCTCATGCCGTGGAGCATTGAATACGTTGAGCAAACAAAAATAATCAAAACAATCTACACTGAACCTATTACTCTTGAAGAATTAAAAGATGCCGCACAGACAAATCTTATGCTTGCTGTAGAAAAACAAACTGGCCTGTTTTTGGCAGATTGCTCTGAATTTAAATTGAGCGGGAAAGTTATTGATATATATCAGCTCGGCCTCTTTCTAGAGGGTTTAAGCCGAAAACTGGATTTACCAATTAAAGAAGCTATGATAGAACCTGTTAATGCAAACAACGTTTCACGCGATTTGCATTTTTATGAAAATGTAGCAAATAATCGCATGGTCTACGTCAGGGTATTTCAAGAAGAAGAACTTGGGATTCAATGGCTTCTGGAATGAACAGGAATTATCAATACATTAAATGAAATAATTCAACAAATGCCAATACAATATACGGCATTATCTCTGCTGATATCAATGTTAGGGCTATCTGCTTTTGAAGAATCTATTCCAAGGTTTGGGATTCAATAGATAACACCAGATGAAAATTCAATAAACTTTCAACCTTTCCGACAAATAAAAGATCTATTCTTTTCCACTACCCTTTTTACTCTGAACAATGCATGTAAAAAATGCATTATCGAAAAACGTTTTTGTCCCATATTTCAACTCGGAAATTCTGGCTCTCAATCGTACTCTCAGGAGACGCTGTCACAAATCAGATATACTATACAACAATGACAAATATTTTTGGGAGTTATTAGAAGTTATGAAAAAAAAGGCCATACAACTATCACCTTATTTAATAACAGCAATAGGTTACATTACATGGGCAAGTTTTTATATTTTCAAATCATCTTATATTGCCATAGACGGAAATCGGTACTTCTCTTTATTGGATGACGCAATGATTTCCATGCGATACGCCTGGAATTTTTCACACGGCCTAGGATTGGTTTGGAATACAGGAGAAAGAGTTGAGGGATATTCAAATCTCCTTATGACTCTCATTATGTCCATAGCAACTTATTTCTTTGAAAAAAAATGGGCAGTTCTTGCAATTCAAATTTTTGGTATTCTAATTGTCTTGGTATCCGCTTACTTGAGTTCCAAAATAGCAAGTGAGTTTTTTGAAAACAAATATCATGTCAAAGTTTTGGCATTTAGTGTGTTTCTATTAACACTTTTTTATTATCCTTTATCCTATTGGTCACTTTTAGGCATGGAAACAGGCTTAGTCACGGCATTAACTCTGGTAAGCATCCTTTATGTAATTCGATGGACCAAAAATCGTCACACCAACCTACTGTTTGTCTCTTCGGTGTTTTCTGGGTTGGCGTTCTTAACTCGCAACGATGCTCTTATCTTTACGATAGTAAATTTTACCTACGCAGGGTGGGTTATATGGAAAGAAAGAGATAAACAAAACACACAGAGACTTATCAATGCAATGCTAATGTATGCAATTGTTGTTTTAGGCATGTTTTTCTTCCGCTGGATGTATTATGGGACATGGGTTCCAAACACCTACACTTTGAAGCTTGGGCTGATTCCATTGAGCGTAAGACTCAACGATGGGCTACTATATGTGTTTCAATTCAGTTTGGAATCTTGGTTGTTACTACTACTAGCCCTTGCCAGCTTTGCTATCGCCAGAGGGCAATGGAAGTGGTATTTAATTGGTTTCATTGGAATGGCTTTTATCTACCAAATCTGGACAGGCGGAGACGCCTGGAGGCGGTGGAGGTTTTTCGTACCTGCGATTCCTCTTTTATTCATCTTGTGTATAAATTTAGCAAATATAATAGTTGAAGGTGCTACAAAAAAAATAAAAAGTATTGCTATATTAATACCATTTTCAACACTTAGTATTTTTGTCTTTGCATTGACAATCAACACAATATCTCCATACTGGAAAGAAGTAACTCTATCCAGTGCTATTCCAGATCGTAAGACGAATCAGCACAATACAGATGTAGCAATTGCCATTAATGCGACCACCAAGTCAAACGCTAAGATTGGTGTCTTCCTTGCAGGAGTCATCCCATATTATTCAGATAGATACGCCTTCGATTTTCTTGGAAAATCTGATGTACATATTGCCAGTTTATATCCCCATTTACCTTCAAAAGTAATATGGTTCCATAAAACTACTCTGCCAGGCCATAACAAATATGATTTGTACTATTCTATTAAAGATATGAAACCTGTATATATCCAGCGGGATTACTGGGGGGAGCAATACCTGAGGCACTTTGCTGTCAGAAACTATGTTAGGTTTGAATACTATGACACAAACGGTATGATTACCTTGTTACTACTAAAAGATTCTTCCGATGTATATTGGGAAAGAGGCGTCATTCTCAAATGGCCCCATCAATAAATTCAAATTTAGAAAATCGAAGGAGCTATCATGGCAAATAAAATTTTCAACTGGGGTATCCTTGGCCCAGGACGCATTGCTCACAATTTTGCAAAAGGGCTACAAGTAATCAATGATGCAAGTTTGTATGCAGTAGCAAGTTCAAAAATTGAACGCGCAAAAGAATTTGCAGATCAATACGGTGGCACAAAGACTTACAACTCCTATGAGGCCTTAGTTAATGATCCTGAAGTAGATGGTGTTTACATTGCCACACCTCATCGATTTCATTTTGAAAACGCCATGCTTTGTTTAAATGCTGGTAAACCCGTCTTGTGCGAAAAACCATTGACCGTCAACTCAGAAGAAGCGAAAAAGTTAATAGAGACTTCCAGAAAAAATAAAGTCTTTTTAATGGAGGCGCTTTGGTCTCGATACTTACCAATTTACAGTGTCGTTCGTGAATGGCTTGATAAAAAAGAAATTGGTGAAATTAGCCTCATGGTTGGCACATTCGGCTTCAACGCCCCAAAGGAAAAGGATGACCGTTGGCAAAATCCTGAACTGGCTGGTGGCACCTTGCTCGACATGGGAATTTATCCGATTGCCATATCCCAATGGGTAATGAAATCACAACCTCAATCCTATGTAGCAATGGCACATATAGGAGAAACAGGGGTAGATGAATTAACTACCTTTTCTCTCAAATATGAGAACAATGTCATCTCCCAATCACATAGTAGTTTCTTGAGCAATCACGCAAACGACTTTTTTATTTACGGAAGTAAAGGAACGCTTCGCATCCACCCCAACTTTTGGGGCTCAACCAAAGCGACGTTAATCACAGAAAATCAAGAATTGACGGTATCAAGGCCATTGCGCGCAGGTGGATTTGAATACCAAACCGAAGAAGCCATGCGTTGTATCCAAGCAGGATTGTTGGAAAGCCCAGGTATGAGTCATGCAGATACATTGGCAAATATGGAGCTAATGGATGGCATTCGAGCAAAAATTGGATTGAAATATCCTTTTGAGTAATCAATTGTAAGTGAATGAATAAGAGGCGAACAATAATATTCGCCTCTTATTTTATTTATCCCGTAACACTTGTCCCAAACAACTTCCCCACCAATGCAGTAATAATCATGGCAAGCAATCCCCAAAATGTGACTCGTAACGCACCAACCCACATATCTGCTCCACCAAGATAAGCTGCCAAAACCCCCATAGCAGCCAGAAAAAATAAAGAACTGATAACCACAAAGAAACTCATTAAGTGAATCGGAGCAAGAGCAACAGCCAATAAAGGTAATGCTGCTCCAACTGCAAACGACAATGCGGAAGCCAATGCGGCCTGCAATGGTTGTGCAGTGTGGATTTCATTTAATCCAAGCTCATCACGTGCATGAGCCATTAATGCATCTTTTTTCATCAACTGCTCAGCAACTTGCTTAGCTAAAACAGGATCTAATCCACGATTCACATAAATATTAGCAAGCTCACGATGTTCACTTTCGATATCGGTCTCGAGTTCTTTTTTCTCTCTCGCCAAATCCGCCTTTTCTGTATCCGCTTGTGAACTAACAGATACATACTCTCCAGCAGCCATTGCCATGGCCCCAGCCACCAACCCAGCAATCCCTGCCACCAAAGCATCATGCCGCACCCCACTTGCAGCAATTACCCCAACCACCAAGCTTGCAGTGGAAACAATTCCATCGTTGGCACCTAGCACAGCCGCTCGTAGCCAACCAATCCTATCAGCATAATGAATTTCAAAATGAGTTCTAGGCATTATTGCATTTCTCCTTGTCTCTTTCTATCTAATTCAATTCTAGTACAAAACACCCTTAATCCTATCAGTCAAATATCCTCATTTTCCTCACATCTTGACACCTGTTTAAATTTGAGTAAAATCTCATCAGTGACTATTTATACAATTTTAGTCACAGGAGATTTGCATGCCAAAAGCATTTTCAGAGCAAGAACGAGAAGCAATCCGCACACAAATGCGAGAAAAAGGAAAAAAGCTGTTTGAGAAGCATGGCCTCAGAAAAACCAGTGTAGATGAATTAACTGAAGCTGTGGGAATCTCAAAAGGAGCATTCTATTTATTCTTTGAGTCAAAGGAGGAATTGTTTCTTGAAATTTTAGAACAAATTGAAAGAGAAATTCAAACCCACATTCTAACTTTCTCAGTAAAACCCAAAGCAAGTGCACGTCGAGCTGTAAACGATATGCTAAGTAGCTTTTTACTGACATGGGATGCCTATCCCCTTTTGAAAAATTTCAGCAAAAATGATTTTGAGTATCTTATAAGAAAAGTTCCTGCTGAACGCGCCATGCAGCATGCTAGCAATGACGAGGCATTTGTAAATGAATTCATCAAGAAAATTAAACGTGAAGGCATTGCAGTAAAAGCTACACCACGAATTATTAGCAATCTCATCAAAAGCTTATTTTTCATGGGATTACATCGTGAAGACCTTGGCGAACAAGCATACATAGAAACAATGGATGTGATGATTGATCTTGTCTCAGGATATATTGTTGGAGAATAAAATGAATTATGCAATTGAAACAAACAACTTATCGAAACAATATGGCGATGTGCTCGCTGTCAACAAAGTCAACTTACAAATAAAACACGGGGAAATATTTGCTTTTCTCGGTCTCAATGGCGCAGGGAAAACAACTACCATTCGCATGCTCTTGGGAATGATTAGCCCGAGTGAAGGAAATGTCAAAGTGCTTGGGCAGGTTCTTAAACGCGGCGGACGCGGACCTTGGTCACAGGTTGGGCATCTTGTGGAAAGTCCATCGGCTTATCCAGAATTAACCGTCAAGGAAAATTTGGATATATCAAGACGCTTATATGGAATCAAAAATCCAAGAGCCGTAGACGATGTGATGGAAAAACTTTCCATCGCCTCTTACTCCAAACGGAAAGCGGGCACGCTTTCAATGGGCAATCTCCAACGCCTTGGGCTCGCACGTGCAATGATTCACAACCCAAGCTTATTAATATTAGATGAACCAGCCAATGGACTTGATCCAGCTGGAGTTGTTGAAATCCGTGAGCTTCTTGAAAACCTTGCAAAAAATGGTGTGACTGTCTTTATGTCAAGCCATATTCTGACAGAAGTAGACCGTCTCGCCACCAGAATTGGAATTATTCATAAAGGCCAAATTATTGAAGACCTAGATGCTGACAAACTTCAAAGATTTCGGGCAAAACGCCTAGAAGTTAAAGTACGCGATTTTGCAAAAGCACATTCCTTATTAACCAAGGCGAATTACTCCGCAACAATTAATGAAGATTCAATTTTTATTGAAGATAAACGTGCACTTGAAGCACCAGATGAAATATCACGTCTACTTGTAAACGCAGATGTACCGCCCACCTACCTTGCCGTTGAGCAACAAAACCTTGAAGAGCATTTCATGCAAATAACAGGAAACAACAAATGAATATATTTGGACCCGCTTTATATACAGAGAGTTTGAAGGCGCTACGCTCAAAGGTGCCACTTCTTACCACCTTAGGTTTCTTAATTGCGCCGTTGGTTGGCGGTCTATTTATGATTATTCTGAAAGACCCTGAATCTGCAAAGTCTATAGGGTTGATTGGCACAAAAGCTCAACTTACTGCAGGCACAGCAGACTGGCCTACTTTTTTTAATTTCTTAGCCCAAGCAGAAGCAGTGGGCGGCGCAATTCTATTTTCAGTTGTTACCATTTGGGTATTTGGGCGTGAGTTTTCAGATCGCACAGTAAAAGAATTGCTTTCCTTACCTATACCACGTGAAGCAATTATCGGAGCAAAGTTCACTGTGATTACAGTATGGACTCTCTTTCTGACCGTATTAAATTTTACAGTTGGAGTTGTGATAGGAAATATCGTTTCTCTGCCCGAGTGGTCAACCAAACTGTTTCACTCGGCAATTGTAGATATTTTGGGTGCAGGCGTAATGACCATCATGTTACTTCCTTTTGTGGCCTTAATTGCCAGCATAAAACGCGGTTTTATGCCTGCCGTTGGTTGGATGATTTTCACTGTAGCTATCGCACAAATTACGATTGTTTTGGGATGGGGTAGTTGGATTCCCTGGGCAATACCGGCCATATTTAGTGGAGCGGCAGGCCCTCGGGGAGAGTTGCTTGGCATCCACAGTTACTTAATTATTTTTCTTACATGCGGCCTAGGGATATTTAGCACTTTCTACTGGTGGCGAAACGCAGACCAAACCAAATAAAGGATGAATTTCTTTCTTGCGCCTTCCCATCTTTAATTGTATGATTAGGAGTAACATCATAAATAAAGGCTTTTTAGCACTTGGAGAATCGCATGGCAAAGATCCTAGTCGTAGATGACGACACTCAAACCACAGCATTAATCGAAAGTTTAATAAAGATGAGCGGGCACGAGCCAACTTCGGTAAACCAAAGCTGGAATGCCGTTGCAACAGCCAAGTCCACAGTTCCAGATTTAATTCTGCTTGATATTATGATGGCCGATATCAATGGAATTGACTTGTGCAAAATGTTCAAAGCAGACCCAGAACTCAAAAAAATTCCTGTCATTATGGTATCCGCACTGGACGACGACGGTAGCAAAAAAGATTCCTACAATGCGGGAGCCAAAGACTACATTACAAAACCTTTTCTCTCAAAGGAATTCACAAGAAAAATAAACGCAGTATTGAGCGAAACAGCATAGAAACGACTTATCACTCGAATCGCAGGTTAGATGCCAATAAAAAAAATAGCATCTAACCTGCGATTTTGCTGTTTTAAGGCAAAACATCAAAGTATTATTTTTTGAAAACAAGGTGATAATTGTAAGGGAATTGTTCGTTATAAAGGGTAGAGATATAAAACGATTAAGTTTATAATTGAGGGAAATTCAAATGGATTTAGGATAAAAATAATGGCAAGAATTTTGATTGTCGACGATGACCAGGGTGCCACCAGCCTGCTAGAGAAACTGATGATTGCTGAGGGCCACGAACCCAAGTCTGTTAATCAAAGTTCCAAAGCTATAGAAGTCGCAAGCCAGATGTCTCCTGACCTGATTATGCTGGATTTGATGATGCCAGAACCTACTGGATTCCAACTTTGTAGGATGCTCCGTGAAAAATCAGAATTTGTCTACACGCCAGTTTTAATTGTCACGGCACTAGACGACAGCGACAGCCAAGTGGTTGCATTTGGAGCTGGCGCTAATGATTACATCACAAAACCCTTTCGAGTAGATGAACTAATTCAAAAAATCAGGGTTTTATTAAGTCCAGCATCAGGAATTATCAGGCGTGTTTAATCATCCCGTTTGACAAAAAAAAATTTCTAAACCAGGACTGTATCATGAAGAAAATATTAATTGTGGACGATGACAAAGGGATGACCCAATTACTAGCGGATATTGTAAAAGTTGGCGGTCATGAGCCGATTATTGTAAATGACAGTTCCTTGGCCATGCAAACAGCTATTTCAAATAAACCTGATCTTTTTCTATTAGACCTGATGATGCCCGAGCCAAATGGCTTTGAACTTTGCAGGCTTTTACGAGCAGACATTCGGTTTAAGAGCACTCCCATTTTGATCATAACAGCTATGGATGAAAGCGATAGCAAATCCATTGCATTTGTAGCTGGAGCTAATGATTATATTTCCAAGCCATTTGACCCGCAGGAATTAGAGAAGACAATCAAAGGTTGGATGAGTAAAATCTCTTAGCATAATTACGATATAAAATATTTTTCGAAAAACAATTTTCTTAACTCTGGAAGGTCTAATGCCTAAAATTCTAATTGTAGATGATGACGAATCCGCCTCCATGCTATTGGAAAAAATTGTTGCCATGAGTGGCAATGACCCGATTTCCATAAACGATAGCACAAAAGCTCTTGCGCTGGCAAAAGCAGAATCGCCTGAATTATTTTTACTAGACCTCATGATGCCTAATCTAAATGGATATGAACTTTGTGAACTTTTACGGTCAGAGCCTCAATTTGAGAAAACACCAATTATTGTAGTTAGCGCAATGGAAGATGTTTCAAGCAAAACCAAAGCACGAGAAGCTGGTGCCAATGATTATGTTACAAAGCCTTATCACATTGACGACCTCATCGAAAGAATGAACAAGCTCTTAAAAGCATAAAGGGCTCCCTAAAGTATAAAAAATCCCTCAACTTTGATTGAGGGATTTTTTATACTTGCACTCTGAGCACATCTTGATATGATTAAAAACTAAACTTAAAGGATATGATGGAATTGAGCACAGATTACCAAACCATACTTAGAGAAATTTATCAGGAAACCTTGCCATTAAAGGGACGAGGAACAGTTGCTGGCTATATTCCAGCGCTTGCAGCCGTTGACCCGTCAAAGTACGGTATTGCCATTCAAACTTTGAGCGGTGAAAGTCTCCATATTGGAGATGCAAGTATTCCATTTTCAATTCAGAGTATCTCTAAGGTGTTTACTCTTGCCATGGTATTTCAACAGATTGGCGAAGACTTGTGGAAGCGTGTTGGGCGCGAACCATCAGGTAGTGCCTTTAATTCACTTGTACAACTTGAAACTGAGCAAGGAATTCCACGCAATCCATTTATCAATGCTGGTGCTTTGGTGGTAACTGATTCTCTACTCTCATTGACTCAAAATCCACATATGGATATTTTGAATTTTGTACGCAAACTCGCGCACAACTCAAACATTAACTATGATGAGAAGATTTCCATTTCAGAAAAAGAGACGGGATTTCGCAATGCGGCATTAGTCAATTTCATGAAAAGTTTTGGGAATATTCATAACGATGTCGACATCGTACTTGACGTCTACTTTCATCAATGTTCTCTCATGTTAAATTGCATGGACCTCGCAAAAGCATTTTTATTTTTAGCAAATCGCGGAGTGAATCCATGGAACAGCGAAACCATCCTTACACAAAGTCAATCAAAACGAATCAATGCCTTGATGCAGGTCTGCGGGCTGTACGACGATTCAGGGGAATTTGCTTTCACAGTTGGGCTCCCAGGTAAAAGCGGCGTAGGAGGCGGGATTGTTGCCATCATCCCAAATGAGCTCTCAATTTGCGTCTGGTCACCAGAATTGAATCAAAGAGGCACATCATTGGTTGGTATGAAGGCACTTGAGTTATTCACCACCAAAACTGGAATTTCAATATTTTAAGGAAAACAAGCATATGCCAATTTCACCTATTTATTTAAAAACCATCACTGTTTCTCAAAGTATGATTGATGAAAATGGTCATGTAAATAATGTAGTATATGTTCAATGGATGCAGGACATTGCCGTAGAGCATTACTCATCTCTTGGTGGTGTTGAAGCACAAGGCGCAGATTCAACTTGGGTAGTACGAGAACACCGCATTGAGTATTTGCTTCCTGCATTTGTTGGCGAAGGAATTGAGATCAAAACATGGGTGGAAAACATTCGTCGAGTGCGATCTTTACGGAGATATGAATTTATTCGAAAAGCCGATGGAAAAATTTTAGTGAAAGGTGAAACGGATTGGGTCTTTGTTAATATAAAAACAGGTAGGCCACAGGCAATTCCTGAAACAGTAATCAACGTTTTTAATTTATCCCAGTAATGAAAGAAATGAATAGAAAGAACCTACCCACCTAAAAGTTTTTCGTACACCTTGATTAACTTTTTCTGCGACTCATGCCAAGTAAATTTTGTCAAAGCACGTTCTGCGGCAGATTGGGCCAATCGAGTTGACAACTCGAAGTCGTTGAGCAAAGTCAAAGTTTGGCGAGCAAGGTCGTCGGGATCGTTCGGTGAAAACAGCAATGCATCTATATCTTCTCGCACCAATTCGCGAACGATTGGCATATTTGACGCTAATAAAGGACGCCCAGCTGCCATATACTCCAAGACTTTAATTGGACAAGCTCCCTGTGTTACGTTTCTATCGTTGAGACCAAGCGGAGCCACACAAATATCAGCTTCTGCAATTAAGGCAGGGATTTCATGATGAGGAACTGCTGATTGAACTGTGACGTATTCTTCAATCCCAAGTTTTCTAATTTGCTTGGCAAGCATTTTCCTTTGACGTGACCTGCCTCGCCCAACAATTTGAAGTCGAATCGTTTGCTTCTCAAGGATTTTTGGCAAGGCATTCACAACAATATCCAACCCCTGCCAGTCTGCGAGTGTGCCAATATACAGTAAAACAGGAACTCGTCCATCACGAACAGGTAAAGGTGATGGAGAAAAATCCGAAGCACTGACTCCGTTTGGGATGACAGTCACCAGTTTTCGGTTAAGCCCGAGCGAGGCAATGTAATCGCGTGTCACATTGGAAGGACAAATAATCGCGTCACTTAAATGCAAAGTAGCAATTTCCTGCTCTTTGATTTTCATCAGCAAATCAGGGTCAATACCAGGATAATGATATTTAAGTTCGATAGAAGGAAGCCCATTTACTTCAAAAAGTGTTTTATAACCAAATCGTTTTTTATTTTGCGTAATAGCGAACCCGTCCCAGATGTTACGGAAATGCACGACATCATATCCAGAGTTAAGAGTAAGATGCATCAAGACTGATTTTCCAAAATGCATAGCACGCGCAAGAAAGTTCTGCGACAAATCTTGCGCAACACGGGTCACGGTTGCGCCTTCAATTTCATCTTCCAGAGGTAAAATTCCATCTCCTGGCGTGAGGAGATGGGTGTCAAAATTCCTATTGACCAACCCGCGCAAATTGTGGAGAATATGAGTGGAAGCTCCTTTGGGGCTTGGTACAATATCGAAGGCTGTATATAGAATTTTTGTCATATTTTGAATTATAAGACACTCGGAGGAACGTATGCCATACCTATGTGTTGTTGGCGTGCTCGGCGTTATTGTTATTTCTTTATTGTTCTACTTGCTGAATACGGCCCGCAAAAAAACAGGTCAACCTGCAACTGGCGTAATAAAAGACTACACCCCTGTTTATGTTTCCATCGCAGATAAACCTCAATCCATCATGAAAGGCATGGATAGGTTTGTTGCCGAAGTGAGAAAAACAGAAAGTGCTGGAGACAAGTGGCGTTGGATTCCAATGCTTATCTTTGTAACTGGTGTTGGCCTGATGCTGGTGGACGGTGTTTTACTAGTATTGGGATTCTTCTCCATAGTCTTTACTGCAGGAGGCATTCTCCTATGGATTGCAGCTTTTGTAATGGCAAGAAGTTTACGAAACAGCGACTCAAAAGAGTTCTCTCCTCGCTATAAAGGCACCAAGGAAATTATCAATACGCTTCGTGACGACCTCAAACCTGGTGCTACATTTTTAGGTCACCTTGATCTAACAGGCGCTCTGCTTCAAACCAAAGTGGCGCGCGAAACAAAAGATACACAAAATCGAACAACTCAGTTATTCAGCGATCAATGGCTCTCCTTGAAAGCCAAACTTTATGATGGAAATATTCTACGCGTATCAGCTATTCAAAAATCAAAGAAACGAAAATCCTACTGGAAAAGAAGCCGCATTAGTGGAAAATCGAAACTCAAACCTGAAAAATTTAAAGGTACAGAACATGAGTTAAAAGTACGTATCGTGGTTAATCCCGAAGCTTATACAATTACCCCAAATGCTGAATTTAGACAGGGACTCAATGTTGGTAAATATACAATTTCCACATTGGATACAGAAGGCGGCATGATTAATTTCGTAGCCAACTCTCCATTTGACGAAGTGGAACAAGATCAAATTCTCAAGGTCATCAAATCTGCTTATTCTCTTTTACAACGAAAGGCTGCATAAATGAGTCGTAAAATCATCCCCTTTATTGTCGCGTTTATTCTTATCTGCTTGGTGATGGGCGTTGCTGGCGTATTCGCCTTCAGCGGAATGGTCACAGCTGATAAATTTGGAAGCGATACCGCATGGACACAAACATACTCCTCGGCTGAAAGTATGAAGGTTATTGACTTGACTGGCGATGGTCAAGATGAATTATTTATTCAAAACAATCAAAATGTCACAGTCTTAAATCCAGACAAATCTGTTTTATGGTCATTGCCTTATAGTTACTCCAAAACTACTTTAGGCGATGTTAATAATGATGGAACAGAAGACATCATCGTCTTTTATTCAAATTCCGTGGATACAATCATCAACGGACAAGTTACAACCATTGCCACTGGATTAAACATTGGCACGCCTTCCCGTGCAGCATTAATCCGCTTCGCATCTGGACCTCAAATTATCCTCGGCGATACTTCCAGCAATCTTCTGGCGATTGGCTTGGATGGCCAACCCATTTGGTCAGCAAATATGGGCAGCGACGAAATCCGTGGCTTGGACGATGCAAAAGTTGACGGGCAAACCTACTTAGCAGCCGCCTCACACAGTGGAATTGTCCGTGTTTATGATGGGACAGGTCAATTTCTTTGGAACGCAGGTCAGGACCAAATCCGCAGGATGCGCGCTTATGACTTAAATGGCGATGGGAATAGCGAAGTCATCACTGGCAGTGAAAATGGTGCTTTCTATATTTATTCTGCAAAAGATGGCAGCAAATTATTCAACAAGTCCCTTGGGCAGGCTGTCAGTGAAGTCCGTGAAGTTGAATTAAACGGTGATCCTTCTTCTCGTGAGATTGTCGTCGGTGGAAAAGATGGCGGCGTGTGGGCTTTCTCTTATGATGGCACGACAGCTACTCAAATTTGGTCTGGTTCCCTATCGGACAAAGTCACAGAAATTTCAGGACTCGATATCAATGAAGATGGAAAACAGGAAGCGGTCATTGGCGATGATCAAGGCAATGTAGCAGTTTTCACCTCAGATGGAACACGGAATAATCTCCCCACCCATAGTAGTGGCATCACACGCATTGACATTGGGAAGCTTGGCAATGAGCGCTACGTCGTCATTGCAGATGGAAGTGAAGTACAAACAAGCAAAGTCAAAATTAGTTCAATTCCTGGCTTCCGCTACACACCTTTGATTGTAGGCGTAATCGTCTCCGCAATTTTCCTTATCATTGCGGCCATTCTTGCATCCATACCTCCCAAACCTGAGATGAAAGTTTCATTCCAAGATAAAAGCCGTGAAAGCTTGGAAGCAGAGCGTCGCATGTTGAAAGAATCAATTGCTGATGTGGAGCGCCTGCGTAAAGCTGGAGAAATGACAGGCGACGCCTATCTCTCGCGCCTCAAACGTCTGCGTGGTGACCTTGCCGAAAATGAAGCCGCCTTCAAAACAGCAGGATTTCAGGTGAAGGTTGAAACCTTCCAATGTCCAAACTGTGGCGGCACCCTTGAGCTTGGCATGGACAAATGTGAATACTGCGGTCAGGTAATTCTCTCCTAGTAATAGAATAAATAAAAAATGTGCCACAAAAATGTGGCGCATTTTTTATTTACGAACAATTTAATCTTCATCTTCTTTCCAAGCAGTCATCTTATTCAAAGTAGCGTGTTCTTCATCGCTCAAATGAATATCTAAAGCACCCAAATTCTCATTTAATTGCTCAACAGAAGTAGCTCCAATAATTGGGCTGGTTATGACAGGATCTGACAACATCCAAGCCAATGCAATTTGTGCAATGGAAACTTTATGTCGCAAAGCCATTGCTTCCATCTCAAATAGCAATTCAAAATTCTTTTCATTCATTGCCCGTTTGCGACCTTCAGCACGTTTGCTCTCAGGAAGAGGTGCGTTCTTTCTATACTTGCCAGTAAGAAAACCACCAGCCAACGGACTGTAAGGAATGACTCCCAAACCATAGATCTCACAGACTGCACGTAACTCACGTTCAAATTCAGCCCGATTAATCAAATTGTAATGAGGTTGAAGGCAATCGTAACGCGCAAGATTTAATTTGTCTGAAGTCCATAAAGCCTGCATCAATTCCCAAGCGGCATAATTAGAAGCACCGATATATCGAACCTTACCTTGTTTCACAAGGTCATCAAAAGCGCGTAAGGTCTCTTCAATAGGAGTATTTTCATCAGTCCAGTGAGCTTGATACAAGTCAATATAATCAGTTTGCAAACGGCGCAGGGAATCCTCAACTGCGTTCATAATATGAATACGGCTTAGGCCTTCATCATTGGGGCCAGTTCCCATTTCGCCACGCACTTTAGTAGCAAGTACAATCTTGTCACGTTTAATTTTATTTTGTTTCAACCAATTACCAATATACGTCTCTGCTATACCGCCAGGGTTACCCTCCACCCACTTTGAATACACATCTGCCGTATCATAAAAATTAATCCCAGCCTCATAGGCTGCAGAAAGAACCTCATGAGTAGCCGATCTGTCCAATGACTATCCAAATTGCATGGTCCCCATGCAAAGAGAAGAAACTTTCAAACCTGTTCTACCAAGCTTTTTATATTTCATATCAGCCTCCGTTTGCTTTATTATATAGCGAATAACAATAAAAGACGGTCACCCTACTGGATGACCGTCTTCTTTCTTTATCTTTTTACTGAACTGTAAATTCAACTGTGCTAACCAAGGTTCCGTTGAAAGATACTTCAACTTTGTAGGAACCTGGAGGCCAGGAGCCATTGGGAGGCGGAAATAAAAGTATACGGTGTACGCCAACTTATCTTGATCTAAAACAATATTACCTTCATCAAGGACTTGAGGATCATATCCGTCAGCACTTACCAAATACCATTTGGAGCTAACTTCGTTTCCTGTTACACCATTCGCCAAGTCACTAACAACATAAACTGTATCGCTTGGTGCAAATACGGATGTTTGTTCTTTTCCATCTTGATCTTTGGCGGTGCGCACATTGCTTAGGGTGGGCTCACCGAAGGCACATGCCAAAGTTGACGCAATCAAGGCGCCAAAAGCCAACAAGATTGAGAGCTTTCTTTTCATATTCCATTCTCCTTTGCTAAAATGTAGCGGGCACATCCCGCTTGGAAGGCAACATTATACTTGTATTGAACAATTGGACAATTCGTACTTAAGGACTATTCAATTTCTATGTATAACCGCTTATTGATTGCGCCCTTGCTTTTGTAATCTACTACTTTAATGGTTCCAACCTCAGATGTATTTCTAACATGCGTACCGCCATCAGCTTGCAAATCCAAGCCAACAATTTCAACCGTTCTCACCTGAGCAATGCCTTCAGGCAATAGATTAATCTTAGTGCGAATTAAATCAGGGATTTGAAACGCTTCTTCTCGTGGCAAAATTTTGACCCGAATTTCGCGATTCTGCTGGACCTCGTGATTGACTGCTCTTTCAATATCATGCACCAACTCGGCACGCATGGAAGCAAACTCAAAATCCATACGTCCCTTAAGTGGATCCATATCACCGCCAGTAACAAGGGCACCATAATCTCGAAAGACAGTTCCACATAATACGTGGAGAGCAGTATGAGTGCGCATCAACTTGTGTCGCCGTACCCAGTCTAAGGTCCCGTGTGAAGCGGAGTTGATTGCTGGCAAAGGTGCGGTTCCGCCAAGAAAATGAAGAACATCATCGCCCTGCTTTTTGACTTTGTCAACTGGAAATTGAACCCCATCAACTTCAAGTACACCAAAATCACAAGGCTGTCCTCCTCCACCTGGGTAAAACGCAGAACGGTCAAGAAGCACAGCACGAGATTCAATATCCGCTGCAACAACGACAGCATCAAATTCCTTAAGGTAAGCATCTGTTTGGTAAAGTAGCTCAGTCATGCATCTATTATACAGAAAATTAGCATTTGATTAGAGTATAATGCCGCGCTTGACTTTGAGAGTCGACCTATTGTATAGTAAACATCGGCATTTCATATATAGGCACAGCCCGGGAAAAAGGCCGTGCCTTTTGCTTGCCAGATCATCAATAATTTTTTATTTCCAATGTAAGGAGAGGCAATGATCAAAGTTAGTGGTCTAACAAAGGACTACGGTGCACGCCGCGCCATCAACAACTTGAATTTTGATGCGCACAAGGGTGAAATTGTTGGGTTTCTTGGGCCAAATGGTGCCGGGAAAACCACCACCATGCGCATCCTCACTGGCTACATGCCGCCAACAGATGGTGAAGCCATCGTAGCTGGTTTCAATGTCGTAGAGGAATCGCTTGAGGCTCGTCGACGAATTGGGTATCTACCTGAAACCGTCCCGCTTTATACAGAAATGGTTGTGTTTGACTACTTGAAGTATATGGGCGAACTTCGCAGTGTACCTGACGTTGAAGACCGGGTTGACGAAGTTCTCGAAATGGTTGGGCTTGGCGATCGTGCCGGTGGTTATATCGGTAACCTGTCAAAAGGGATGCGCCAAAGAGTTGGGTTGGCCCAGGCTCTGTTACACAAGCCTGAGGTTTTGATTCTCGATGAACCCACCATCGGCCTTGACCCTGGTCAGGTAGTTGAAGTCCGTGAGTTAATTCGTGAAGTGGGCAAGGAACGTACCGTTCTTCTATCCACTCACCTTTTGCATGAAGCACAAAATATTTGCGACCGCGTTTTGATTATCAACAAAGGCAAAATCATCGCTGAAGATACGACTGAAAATCTGCAAGCTCGCCTCGTCGGTGCTGAACGTGTGACCTTGCGTGTTCGCGGTGAAGCAGATAAAGAACTCACCAAGACCATTCAAAAAGTCAAAGGCGTTCAACGTGCAGAAATCAAAGACGATGGCGCTGTAGAATTTGAATTTGCCTCTGGTAAAGATGTGCGCCCTGAAGTTGCCAAACAAGTGATTCAATCTGGCTACGACCTATTGGAATTACGTCCATTAGGCATGAGCCTGGAAGAAATCTTCCTCGAACTCACAAGCAATGAAGGAAAGAAAAAATAACGAGGAACCTATGAAGAATATTTGGACAATCGCCAAACGCGAATACGATAATTACTTCAACAGCCCGTTGGCTTATGTGGTGGCCCTTGCCATCTTCCTGCCAATCGGAATTTACTTCTCCATTATTATGTTTGCCAGTTCACAACAGTCACTTTATGGTGGCCCCGCACCCGACGCAAAACCAATCACCTGGTTGTTTGTGTTTTTACTGGTATTTCTCAGCCCTGCGTTGACCATGCGCCTCTTATCAGACGAAGCACGTATGGGTACATTGGAATTGATGTTAACCGCCCCAGTTCGAGATTTTGAATTAATTGCAGGCAAATGGCTTGGAGCCTTTTTATTCATTATCCTCCTGGCAGTCATCACCTTGATATTCCCAATTATCATGGGCAACTTCATTTCCCCTGGGCTCGACCTAAAACAAATCCTCGCCAGTTATATTGGAATTCTCCTAATATCAGGAGCCATGTTGGCTCTGGGTGTTGGCATCTCTGCCATCTTTAGCAACCAATTTGCAGCCTTCTTTGTCACCCTCGGATTATTCTTTTTTCTGTGGTTCATGATTAGCCTCCCTGCAAGTTATGTTCAAAATGGTGGTGAAGTCCTTAACTACCTCAGTCTGTCAAATCACTTCTCCCAATCCATTAATAATGGAACAATTAATCTCGGAGACGTGGTTTACTACATCAGCTTAATTGCACTAGGTATCTTCACTGGAACCACTGCAATTGAAATTCGGAGATGGCGCTAATGGCTAAAAATAACAAAAACCCCAATGCGCGCTACGCCTTTATCGGCTTAATCATTGCCTTACTCGCCTGTATTTCAACAGGCTTAATTGGCGTTGCCAAAGGCATGATCGCCGCCAAAATGTTTACCATCGATAAGCTGGATACTCTCAATCTTTCTTTTCAGATTAGCATCGCTCTGGTAATTCTTGGATTGGCTGCTTACGCACTTTTATCCCCTGACTCAATTCGCCGCTTCCTTTCTGGACGTCAGGCACGATACGGTTCCAACTCATTGGTACTCACTGTCGCATTTATCGGCGTTTTGATTGCAACCAACTACATTGTTTATCAAAATCCAGGCAAGCCCTGGGACTTAACTGAAGACAAGTCCAACACACTTGCAAAAGAAACTTTGCAAGCTCTTACCACTCTGCCTGCCAAAGTCACAGCGACCGGGTTTTACTCTGCTCGCACCAGCAAGACGAGCGCAGAAGAACTTCTACAAAGATTCAAAACAAACAGCAATGGAAAATTTGACTACAACTTTGTTGACCCAGATCAAAATCCCGTTGCGGCACGTCAGGCTGGTGTCACTGGAGACGGAAAAATTTTGCTCACCATGGGTGATCAAAAAGAAATTGCTTCCAGTGCTTCTGAAAAGGATTTAACCAGTAGCCTGATACGTCTCATTAACCCTTCAGCACGCGTAGTTTACTTCTTACAGGGACATGGCGAAGCCACACTGGAACAGTCAACTGGAAATAATCAACTTAGCCTTTCCATTGCAAAAGAGACTTTAGCTTCAAAAAACTACACAGTTAATTCACTCAATCTCTTAACTGACAACAAAATCCCTGATGATGCATTGGCCATTATTATCGCTGGACCATTAAAGCCACTTTCTGCACAGGAAGTTACTTTACTGAAAAAATATGTTGATGCTGGTGGTTCACTGGTCGTCATGGCCGATCCAACCATTATTTCAGCTGACTCTACTTCTACAACTGCCACAGAAGTTAATGACCCCTTGGTTGATTATTTGAAAAAAGACTGGGGCATCACTCTGGACAATGATGTGATTCTCGACTTGGATGGTCAACAACCATTATTTGCAACATCTGCATACGGCGGACAACATCCAATTACTCAGAACATGAATAGCGGATACGTTGTCATCATGCCACAAGCTCGCAGCATTGAAGTTGCTCAACCTGCTCCTGATGGCATTACCCTTACAAGCCTAATCCTTACTTCAGATAAATCCTGGGGTGAAATGGATTTGAGTGGACAAGCCGACAAAGTTAAATATGATGAAGGTGTGGATATTCTTGGTCCACTCACGATGGCTGCAACTGGCGAAAATACAAATACCAAAGGCCGCGTTGTAGTAATGGGTAATTCAGTCTTTGCCACCGATGACTACTTTGATGTTTACGGCAACGGCAATATGTTTGTCAATTCTGTTGATTGGGCCGCGGAGCAGGAAAACATTATCAATATTACTCCTCGCGACACCACAACTCGCACGCTCTTACCGATTGGCAATGTAAGTCTCATTATCATTATTATTCTATCCATCTTCGTAATACCGGGCTTGATCATATTCCTTGGTATTTCTTCATGGATCGCCCGACGAAGAAGAGGTTAATTCTTTATGGCAGCACGTAAACCTACTACAACCAAAAGTACAACAAAAGCAAAAACAACGACAGCAAAAAAGCTGGATCCTACTCCAGCGCAAATCCCTGCCCCACAAACAAAAAGCCAAAAACCTGTTATTGGCGTCGGGGCAATTATTACACTTGTAATTTTTGCGGGATTGGTTCTTGTAGCTGTTTTCATGAATCAAAAGAAAGAAGCATTGGTTAATTTAGCCACACCCACCAGCGGACCTGGCTTTGTTTTTGATTCAAAAAGCGGAGTAGCATCAAATATCAAGGTGCAAACCTCCGCTGGCGACGCTGTTGAAGTGGCACGTGACGCCAAAAATGCCTGGGGTATAACTCTGCCCTTTAAGGCAGAAGCAGACCAAGGGTTGGTCGAAGCGGCTGCGTCCCAAGTTTCCACATTGCAGCTTCTTAGTGAAGTGAGTAATCCTGGTAGCCTCGATATTTATGGATTGGATAAGCCTGC
Organism: Anaerolineales bacterium; assembly: GCA_046328925.1. GTDB lineage: Bacteria > Chloroflexota > Anaerolineae > Anaerolineales > Villigracilaceae > Villigracilis. The sequence continues at coordinate 74,676 of JAXLVT010000010.1, read as the reverse complement.
TTACACAATTACGGTGATGTTTGCAGACCAAAAACCCCATACCCTTGAAATTGGAGACAGCACTCCCACAAACAGCGGATACTACGTCCGCCTCGACAAGGGAAAAATCATGGTGGTTGACTTGAGTGGTATCGACGCCTTGACCAACCTTATGACACCACCTTACCTCAATACGCCAACTCCATCGCCCTTCCCCCCAACGGAAACCCCAGTTCCGCCAGCCGCGACCGTAACTCCAACGCCTTAAAAGCGTTTATCTGAATACTGCAGCTGCTCAGAAAGCAGCTGCAGTTTAGTAATACAAAAGCATTGCAAAGCATCTGAAAAGTCATTGGGTATTGATTTTGAGTTCAAAAAAGTGTATTCTAGTTTGGTGCTTGTCAAAAAAATCTATAAAGTTGGATGTATAAATGGATGTAGAGAAAATTTTGGTTGTTGATGACGAAGAAGAATATCCTGCTATAGCGCGACTGATTGAACTCGGCCGCCAAAAATCTTATGTGACGTTAGACGATATTCTCCACTTCTTCCCAGAGGCAGAACAGGATGTAGAACAGCTGGAAGAGGCTTTTTCAGCTCTCTTAAGTGCTGGAATTCCATTTGTGGAAGATACTGCTACGCCTGAACCTACCGAAGACGAGCTCGTGGCGGTGGAGGAAAGCGGCGAAGTTGAACAAGAGCCAGATCTTTCGCTTGATGATTATCTTGCAAATATTGATACAGACGACACGATTGGTTTGTATCTCAAGGAAGTCAGTCGTGTCCCTCTTCTAACCGCTACAGAAGAAGTTCAGCTTGCTCAGCGTATCGAAAAAGGACGTACAGCTCGTGAAGAGCTCGCCCACGGGAACGTAACCCCCAAACATCGCATGGATTTGCGCCGTCTTATTGAAGATGGCTGGGGCGCTCGTGAGCACTTAATTACAGCCAACTCCCGCTTGGTAATTTCTGTGGCCAAGAAATACATGGGACGTGGCGTCCCCTTCCTTGACCTAATTCAGGAAGGCAATATTGGCTTGATTCGTGCGACAAAGAAATTTGATTATCGTCGTGGACATAAATTCTCCACATATGCGACTTGGTGGATTCGCCAGGCTGTTACACGTGCAATCGCAGATCAAGGCCGCACCATTCGTGTGCCTGTCCACATGGGCGATCAAATCAACAAATTACTGCGTGTTCAACATCAACTAACACAACGCCTTGGACGTGAACCTAGTGTAGAAGAACTTGCAGAAGCCTTGGATGTGCCTCCCAAGAAAGTTGAGAATATGATTCAGGTGGCACGTCGTCCTCTCTCATTGGAAACCCCAACCGATGATGAGGAAGATTCGGTGCTTGGTGACTTCATTGAAGATGATGAAGCTCCCCCACCAGATGATACCGCCACGTACAATCTCTTACGAGAACATCTTGGAGAAGTGTTAAACGGCTTACCACCACGCGAGGTACGCATTTTACAACTCCGCTATGGATTGTTGGACGGTCAGGCCTATACACTCGAAGAAGTAGGTCGCAAAATGGGCGTTACCCGCGAACGCGTAAGACAAATTGAAGCACAAGCCCTCAGCCGCTTACGTCATCCGTCAATTCGAAGAAAATTACGCGATTACTTGGGCGAATAAAATAATATCAAAACAGCCTCTGACACAAGTCAGAGGCTGTTTTCTGTTAAAATCCTACTTCTTCAATTAAGTTAATAAGGGATCTTCATGCAGACAATTCAAAAATTTTTTCTGAAAATTCAAGATATCTTCTTCGTATCAATATTCATCATGGTACTACTGCTTGGAAACCGCATGCTAAACTTAGATGGAGATCTACCACGCCATTTACTAACTGGGAAATATATACTTCAAACTCATCAAATACCCCACGTTGAATCTTTCATTTATCCTTATCAAGGAAAGCCATATGTCTCTCATGAATGGCTTGCTAATATTGTTTTTTACTTAATATATATATTTGCAGGATTACGAGGCATTGTCATTCTCTCTGCAATATTATTGGCTTCTACTTTTACCTTAATATTGAACTCATTAACTAAAAAAACGAATCTACGCCTATCCATCTTTTTCTTGGTGACATGGGGAACAATTGCCACTTCACTAAATTGGGCGACGCGTCCACATTTAATCTCTATGTTTTTGCTGGCCATTTGGCTGATTCAATCTGACAAATTAAGTAATGGAAACAGCGCAAACTTTTGGCAATTTCCACTACTAATGCTCGTTTGGAGCAACCTACATGGTGAGTTTATTGCAGGAATATTGGTTAGTTTAGCCTTTGCTGTTGGTTGGACACTTGACGTCATTTTTAATCCATCATCTGTGAATCTAACAATAGGTAAAAAAATATGGGGAGTCCTCATACTCTCCGTTATTGCCAGCATGTTTAATCCCGGCGGAATTGGCCCTTGGATTAGCATTTTAGGGTTTGTAAATAATCAATACTTAATGTCTAGGATGTTAGAAGCAAATACACCTAACTTTCAATCACCCGAAACTAGAGTTTTATTATTATTACTTGCGTTCTCTATTTTTTTGTTAGCCATTAAAAAAGAGAAATTTCCTGCAGGGCAGTCATTACTACTGGCAGGGTTTAGTGCCATGAGCTTAATTGCACTTCGTAATATTCACTTGTACGGTATTGTTGTACCCTACGTTCTTGCAGAAGCATTGATTGATTTTAATCATGTCCCTCTATTTAATAGAATTGAAAGTAACTTAAGCCAAATTGAGAGCAAGATTAAAGGTGGGATTTGGCCAATAATCATTTCATCTATCTTAATTCTTTTTATACTCACATCTCAAGCCGTAAATAACTTTTATCAATTTAATTCTCAATCATTTCCCGTCCAAGCAATTGATTGGCTCGAGAATCATCCACAACAAGGCAGGTTATTTAACGATTTAAATTGGGGGGGATATATTTCTCTGCACTTGTGGCCCAGTCAACTTACATTTATAGATAGTATGGCAGATGTAACTGGAGATGTAACTAAAGAATATGAAACTGCTTTGACTTTAGCCTCAGGTTGGGAACAGATATTTCAAAAATACAACATCGAGTGGGCGCTCATACCAACCAACTCGCCACTTGCGGTAAGTTTGGAAAATGATTTAAAGTGGAAAATACTATATCAAGACAAAACAGCGGTCATTCTTCACAAATGACCGCTGTTACTCCAACTACCGAATATTTTTGTTTTAATGCACTACAGCATCAACCATCAATGCTAGAAAAATAAAAGCCAAATACATACTTGACCAACGATACATCGTCCAAGCCACTTTATTTCCACCAATACGCCAAACTCGCCAGGCAGCATATAACAGAAAACCACCTAACACAAGGGCTGAAATTAAATAAACGGTTCCAGCCAAATTAAAGATTGGCAACAATAAAGTAACTGCAATCAGTTCAATTGTGTACACGAGAATATGTCTACGTGTCTTCTCTTCTCCATGAATCACAGGCATCATGGGAACGCCTGCTTTTTCATAATCCTTCATGCGGACAATTGCTAACGCCCAAAAATGCGGAGGCGTCCACATAAAGACAATGGCGAACAAAATCCAAGCAGCCAATCCCAAGTGACCCGTTGCGGCAGCCCACCCAACCATGGGAGGAATCGCGCCTGCTCCACCACCAATTACAATATTCTGAACGGTCGCCTTTTTTAGCCAGACACTGTAAAAGAAAACGTAGTAAAAAATACCAGCTAAAGAAAGCAAGGCTGCCAGTAAATTCACAAAGCTGGCCATAATATAGTAGCTCATCAAACAAAGCATTAACCCGTAGGACAATCCTTCTGCCGCAGTTAACCGTCCATCAGCAAGCGGACGTTTTGCAGTACGCTGCATATTCTTATCCAACTCACGATCAATATATTGATTCAATGCACTGGACCCTGCTGCCGCAAATGTTCCACCCAACAATGTCCAAAAGGTAATATATGCAGATGGCCAGCCTTTTGTCCCAGCGACCAGCCCTGCATATGTTGTCAAAAGTAGAAGAGCAACAATCAAAGGCTTTGAAAGGATAAAAAAATCTTTGGCACGTTGGCGGAAATCAAAACGTGGAATCACAGAAATTTCTTCTGCCAAAACACCTGAGAAAAACACCAAAATACCTAATGCAATCCACAAAGCAACGGCTGTTAAAGTATGAAGCACCACCAAGTGCAAGGGATAACTTCGTGTGACTACAATTGCTCCGATCAGAGCTTGGCCAAAAAACAAAACACTGGTAATCGTCGTGAGTGGTAACAGAAGTCGTTGCTCTCGCTGCTCACGCCAGGCTTTTCGGAAAACAAACAGCATCCATAAAGATGCAATTCCTACCAAGACCAAGTGAGCAAGTTTCAAGTAACCAACAGGAGCAGTTGGTGAACACAGAGGCCACCCCAAACAATACACCCAGGCACCTGTCACTGTGACAATACGACCTATCAGAGTTACCAAAAAGACGGCAACAAATAACACCAACACAGAACGCGCAAAAGAAGATTTCAGAGAATATTTCATACTCTAATCCTGCTTTCGTAAATAAAAAGGATAGCCGAAAAACAAAATTGCGGCAAACGCAAACCATTGTAACGCATATCCAAAATGAGGACCTTCAGTTAATTCAATTTCAGGCTGAAAAGGAATAGGTGGCACTACGTCTGTAACATCCACATTGGGCTGAATATAAACACCAAGAATTGGATATGGCAATTGCTTCGAAATGTTCAGCACATCAAGATTATTCCACACTTCAAGCGTTTGACCATTTTCAGGAATCGCATCAGCAACGCCACCGAAAGCTGGTTTGCCAGACCCAAGCCTGACCTGTCCTGTAATTTTGACTTCTCCAAGCTCATCATATTTTCGCCAATCGGCTGGCGCAGAATTACCGTCAGCGGGAATCCAGCCGCGGTCAACGAGAACAGCCGTCCCGTTGAAAAGAAGCGGTGTAATCAAATGGTATCCATATTGATTATTTAGATATTGATTCCGTATGGCGATTTGATTCTCAAAATCATATTTGCCAGTCAGACTGACTGTGCGCCATTCCATCGTATTAATAGTTGATGGTACATTTTGATTTAAATCTAATTTTTCTGCGACGCGCATGCTTTCAACTTGATGATTAAAAACACGCCGTTGAGCAAGTCGATCAAGTTGCCAAATTCCAAGACGAATACAAACAGCAGTTCCTACAAAAACAAGCAAGGTGGTAATTATCCACTTGCGACTAAACATTTTCATTCTTGACACCGTTTTTAGCAGGCAAAATAACAGCATACAATGCAATTAATACGCCCATCGGCAATCCGGCAAATAGTATTCCATATAAACGTGTAGCCCAAGTCAGAGATTCGCGCACATCAAGTTCAAAATAATTGCTTGGCTCAAACGAACATTCATACGCCAGACTCTCGGGTTGTCCCAAAAAAAGATTTCCCGTAGTTTTAGATGGAATCCATAAAGGACCAAGTTGATGATTTACGGAATCCTCATTTTTCACAATCAATTGATCACCGACGACATAAATCTTGTTTTGCGGCAGTTGAATTGGTGCTTCACCTTGCGCAACTTTCTTGGCAGTTCCCTCAGGAATAATAATGGTAAATACTTGTGGCGCACGAGCGGTACGCCCAATAATAAATAAGGTAGCTTCACTTAGTATTGCACCGATAAAAATTCCGAGAATAACGGAAATAACAATTCGCTTTACGATCATTTCTTTTGGCATTTTATTGGTCCAGTAAAATCATAATGTCATTGGCAATATCTTCAGGTGGAGTTTGAAAGCCATACGAAAGCCGCATATTTCCAACCTGATCCACCAAAATTACCCGTGCTGTATGATTGACAATATAGTTAGAGGGAGAAGTGCCCGCTTCCACTTCACGATAAATATCATATTCACCCCAAATATTGGACAATTCCATAAGTGACCCACTCAACCCAAGGAAATCGGGGGAAAATCGTTCAACATAGTTTTGCATAATTTCAGAAGTATCGCGATCTGGGTCGACTGAAATAAAAATCACCTGAACTTGACTGGCCCTGTCACCTACTTTATCCACAGTTTGTTTTAACTCTGCCAAGGTTGTAGGGCATACATCTGGACAAAATGTATATCCAAAGAAAAGAAGCACAATCTTTCCATGGTAATCGCTAAGACGAACAAGCTTACCGTTCGCATCTTTTAATTGAAAATCTGGAGCAGCAGGATATGGCTCCAGATAGGCTGTCCCACGCAGAGTTGCCGCTTTCCCAAATAACGTGTAAAGAACTATTGCTGCACCCACAGCAATAAGAGAGAAAATACCAGCGAGGGTTATTTTTTTGTCCATTCGAAACATACTCCGATTAGTACAGCATATCACAACTTCAAGGCTCTAAAATCGGGGCGACCAAACTTGGCCGCCCCGATTTTTCCTCAGTACCAGATTTGAAAGACGATGCAAACTTTGCTCCATCGTCACAAGCAACTAGTCTTAACTCTTACAAGGATTTTCCAATCAAATACAGAGCAGGATAGAAGAAAATCCAAACAAGGTCAACGAAATGCCAGTAGACTGTTGCGGCTTCTACGCCCCAATGTCTCTCAGCAGAGAAACCACCCTTACGAGCGTTGTTCCATGTAAGATAGAGAAAAATCAGACCTGTGAAGACGTGAAACGCATGCATACCCGTCATCATATAGAAGACAGCTCCAGCGGTTCCACTACTAGCTGTCAAGCCTTCTGCTGCAGCTCCTGGCCATTCCACAGCCACTACGCCAAGCAAAAATCCTAGCCCGAGCACAAAGGTGATGGCAGTGTTTGTTAAGAAAGCCTTACGATCTCCATTGGCCATGGCAGTCTCACCGCGGTTCATAAAGAAAGAAGAGAGAAGCAAAACACCTGTTACAGCAAGGCCTAGATTCTGATTTAAATGTGGACGTGTAATTCCCAAAAGGTTGAAGCGAACTACCAACAACCCGGCAAATACAAATGCATCTGAAAGCAGGAAGAGCCAAAAGCCAAAACGATTTGTGGCTGTCTTATATTCGTAAGAATTTTCGTCAGCCTCGCTCTCCTCGTTCAATTGGTAAATATGCATGTAGTAATACATAACAAGAGCAGCTTTGACGACAGCAATTACCACCAAAATAGGAATTGCATCAAAGGCAACTGCAACAAAAAACTCAAGGCCGGTCAAAATAGTCAGGTAAATAAAGATGATTACACCCTGACCGTAGGCGGCGGATTTATCTTGTGTGTGTGACATATAGCTCCTCCCCTTTTATTCGTGCTTGCTTTTTGAAGCAGCAGTAAATTCAATATACTTCGAGCCTGCCAAACCGTAATCATACGGTTCGCCAACAACTTCAAAGGGTTGATCGTAGTTATGAGCAGGCATTGGAGAAGGAACCTGCCACTCAGGAGAGCGGGAATTCCAAATGTTGCCAGTAGCAACTTCACCGTTACGAATACTCTTAACCAGGTTAATGAAGAATATCAAAACGGAAAGAGCAATACAAAATGCTGCAATCGTGAGAATCAGGTGTGTAGGTTGGAAGCCAAGCGCGGAATCATAATCCGAAATACGGCGACGCATACCTAACAAACCAATGCGCATCATTCCAAGGGTCAAGATAAAGAAGGACGGAGTCATCAACCAGAAGTGAAGTTGTCCCAACTTCTCATTCATGCGGCGACCCGTTGCCTTGGGGAACCAGAAATACAATGCCGCAAAGAAGGGGAACACAAATCCACCAAACATCGTATCGTGGAAGTGTCCAACAATCCAATATGTATCTTGAAGATGCAAATCTGTCGAAACAGTAGCATTTGGAGGTCCAGAAAGACCGCCCAACAGGAAGACGATAATGGCCCCAATCACAAAAAGCATCGGAGTGGAAACTTCAAGTTTGCCCTTCCAAATTGTCGCAACCCAAGAGAAAAACTTCACTCCTGTAGGAACAGCGACCAACAAGGTGCTGTACATGAATGGAACACGTAAGTATTCATTCATACCGGAAGTATACATATGGTGTGCCCAAACCAAGAAACCGACAAGGGCAATACCAAGAGAAGACATGGCAATCCATCTATATCCAAACAATGGCTTGCGAGCAAAGACGGGAAGTAATTCTGAAACAATTCCCAAGCCTGGCAAAATGAAAACGTAAACAGCAGGATGTGAATAGAACCAGAAAAGATGCTGGAACAAAATCGGATTTCCACCTTTTGCAGGGTCGAAGAATCCCATTCCAAACAATCTTTGGAACATCACCAATTGGAATGAAAGACCAATCAGCTGAGTTGCAGTAAGAGAAATAAGTGAAGTAGCAATCGCTGCCCAAGCAAAGATTGGCATACGGAAAGCGGTCATGCCCTTAGCGCGCATACGAACCACAGTGACGATTAGGTTCAAACCACCAAGAATGGAGGACCATCCTGCCATAAATACGCCAAGGAAGAACATTTGCTGGCCAAGCTTGTTAAGGCTGGCAGACAAAGGAGGATACCCCGTCCAACCTGTCTCAACACCGCCAAGAGGCATGCTCATGAGCAACAAAATTGCAGCAGGCACCGCAATCCAAAATGAGAAGGCATTCAAACGAGGGAAGGCCATATCCTGCGCACCAATCAACAATGGTACGAGATAATTCATTAAACCTGCAATGCCTAACAAAATCGACACAATCATGACCATACCGTGCAAGGACATCAATGTGTTGTATTGATCTGGGCTCAAGAACTGCATCCCTTCAAAGACCAGTTCTGTTCGGAAGATTAAGGCAAAAGTACCACCCACCACTAACAACAAGAGAGCAGTAACAGTGTATTGAATACCAATGACTTTATGATCCAAAGAAGGGCCGAAATATTTCAACCAACCTTCGGGGTCCTGGTGATGTTCAGAAACTTCTTCACCGCGCCAAGCCTTGAACCAATCACTCATGACACCGTGTCCAGCCATAAAGGCAAGAGTGGCAACGAATCCGCCAAACACCCAAGCTGGTTCAGTAAAGCCCCGAATACCAAATAATTCCAACCCCATCACAGCGCGAATGCCGGTTATAAACAGGGCACCCAAAAGAAGCCCTACAACAAACCAGATTAATCCACGTATTAGTGGAATAGAAAAGAAACGCTTCATTAGAAAATTCCTCCAGCCAAATTACTTGAGCGTCTTGATATACGCAACGATGTTTGCAATTTCTTCATCAGTTAACGCATAAGGCGGCATGGTGGAAGGAGCAAACCCTTTCACTTCCTTCGCCTTCGGGTCTTTAATAGACTCGGTCAAATATGCTTCATCTGCGACAACGGTAGAACCGTCAGCCAGCTCTACATTAGAACCGAAGAGAGCAAACCATGTCGGAGCATTGGGAAGCGAAGTGCTTGTAATCGAGTGACAACCACCGCAGCCATTCTTGGTAACAAGCAACTGTCCACGACCTTCAGGAGTCTGAGCAGCAGCAGCAATGGCTTGCTGTGCCACAATCCATTTGTCGTAGTCAGCTTGTTTGCTCACTACAACCAAGCCTTCCATGGTTGCATGGCCAGAACCACACAATTCAGAACATCTTACTTTGAAGACACCAACCAAAGTAGGAGTGATGCGATATTCAGTGACCCGCCCAGGCACAACATCTTGCTTCACGCGAAATTCTGGAACCCAGAAAGAATGGATTACATCCACAGCTTCCATCTTGAGGACAACTTGCTTATCCTTTGGTAGATGCAACTCATTGGTAACAATTCCATATTCAGGATATTCATATGTCCACTGAAATTGTTGAGCCTTTACTTTAATGGTGATTGCATTGGGGTCAACGCGTCGAACTTCGCCTAAAGAGTAAGCGCCCATATAAGCAAAAATCACCACGACGATGAGTGGCACAACTGTCCAAGCGATTTCCAGAGTCGTATTCCCTTCAATATGCTCTGCATCAGTTGTATCGCCTTTTCGACGGCGAAACACAACCAAACTGTAGCCCATGGGGACAACAATTAAGGCAAACAAAAATGATATGGCAATAACTTGCCAATTCCACAACCAGTCAATTGACACAGCTTGAGCACTTGCCTCAACAGGCAACAACCCAACAGCATCAAGACCGAGATAAGTGAGAACGGCCACTACGATGACCAAAATTCCCACGATCACAAAGTGTCGCATATGCTCTCTCTCCTAAAAAAATGTCAAGTGGGAAGCCCACCCCGTCTTATACAAACTTCCCTAATTTACCAAATTTTGGTTTATTTGTCACTATTTTTTGGTTACATTGTACTGTACTTAAGAACGTTTTCCAAACAAAATTTAGGGCAGAGGAGAAGCTCCACTGCCCTAAAAAACTGCCAAAATCGAATTCTCACTATAATACTATTTCACACCCAATTCGGCTAACAACTCAACACTATGTTCCGCAGGGCGCACGTCTTCATAGACCTTTTTAATAGTTCCATCTTCACCAATCAAAAAGGTTGTTCTAAGCACACCTTCATAGGCTTTACCCATGAATTTTTTTGGTCCCCAAACTCCATACAAATCACAAACCTGATGACCATCATCTGCAAGTAGTGGGAACTGTAATTGAAATTTCTTCTTAAATTTCACATGTGATTCAACCGAATCAGGACTGACACCGAGAATGACGACACCAGCTTTTTCATAAGCAGAATAATCATCTCGGAAATTACAAGCTTCTTTTGTACACCCTGGAGTATCATCTTTTGGATAAAAATATAAAACAACGTTTTTTCCACGAAATTCAGATAGCTTGCGCAATACACCAGTATCATCAAGCATTGAAAATTCGGGTGCGGGAATACCAGCAGAAATGGGCATAGAAAATTATCCTTCCAAGAGTTAAAAATTAGTATGGTTTGTTAAATACAAACAGCGCATCTAGCTAGATGCGCTGTTTGTATTTAAAGCTTACCTCTTATTTTATTTAAGAGTGCGGATGTATGCAATAACCTGCCAAATTTGCTCGTCGGTAAGTGTACCCTTCCATGCAACCATGGAGGTACCTTCTTTACCGGTGTTAATACGCCAGTAAAGAAAATCATCTCCTACCAATGGCATAAGCTCGGGGAGATTTCGTGGTGCAGGATCAAGCGCAGCTCCAGCAGGGCCGTCACCGTGACCTTGTGGGCCATGGCATGATTCACAGTTTGTTTTAAACACTTCAGCACCAGCAGCAGCGGCATCTGCACCAAGAGGGCTGGTCTTTCCAGCATATTCAGCAGGAACAGGAGCTGGTGTAGGGATTGCAGCTTTACTGGTACCACAAGCAGCAATGGCAAGTGCACCCAAAATCAATACGAAAAACAAGACTTTCTTCATCATAAACCTCCAGTTGATTTATATCGGTCAGTATTATAACCACAGTTTGTGACAAATAACACAGTGACTTAAGTTACAAAAACCATGTGACGCTCATATGGTTTAAATATGAAGAATTACAATTTACACGGAAAATTGAGTTTTGTGATAAAAAACTACTTAAATTTTAAAAAGGAGAAAACATGGCATACTTTATTTGGCTACTTCGCATCATTCATATCGTTGGAGGCGTTTTCTGGGTTGGCGCCGCTCTTACCATGACCCTTTACATCGTACCCACCATTCGAGCTACTGGTGAAGCTGGGCAGAAATTTATGGGCCAATTTATGGGGAAGACAAACTTCACCGCTGTCATCACAACCGCATCAATTTTAAATATTCTAGCTGGATTCATTTTGTACGGCATTACGTCCAATTGGTTTACCTCAGCTTGGTCACGAACTGGCCCTGGTATGGGATTTGGCATTGGAGCTGGCTTTGCTTTAATCGGTTGGGTCTTTGGCATCCTTATCGGCCGAGGCAATGGACAAATGGCCAAGCTTGGAGCACAAATTCAAGGCAAACCAACTGCCGAGCAGCTTGCCTCAATCCAAACTCTACAGAAAAATCTCGGCCTATACTCAAAAATAAATGGTACAGCATTAATTATTGCCGTCATCTTCATGTCAATTGCTCGCTATTTATAAAAACAACAAAATAAAAAGGACATCCAATGGGATGTCCTTTTTATTTACCGAGTGCTTATTTCTTTCTGCCACCTTTTAGTTCTTCTTGTAATTTTGCAAAAGCGTCCCACTCCCCTTTGGCTGCTAGTTTTGCCTGTTCAATCCAACCTTCAGGGTTCATCATTTGTAAGCCAGCATCATCCAAGATTTTTTGAACGTCAGCTGCTTTGGCATGAGCCAACTCATCAAACGTGGTAATACCTGAATCCTTAAGTACTTTTGCCACTTTAGGTCCAATACCTTCAATCTTGACAAGATCATCCACTTCTTTTTTCTTTGATGATTTAACCGCTTCCTGCTTAACTTCGGGTTGATCTTGTTTTCTCGAACTTACCCACCAACCAACCACCACAACCAAAAGAAAGAAACCAAATACAATCATCAACAACCAAACCAGTTCAGTATTCGGGACTTCCCCACCTTCAGACAACAAACGTAACATCGACATGTTCGCCTCCATTTATTTATAGATTTCCTACTTATAAGTGAAAAAATCAGACATGTCAATTCGCCAAACTAAAGGTAAAATACCCGCCATCTTATGAACGGAGCAGGAAATATGAAACTCAGGAATTGGCAAAAGATTGTGCTTATCTTGCTCGTATTATTCGTCCTCATACGGATATTTGCAAAACCAGCTCCTATATTCCCTTACTATGCCGAAAATTTGAATTATCCTCTTGTGATTGCCCATCAGGGTGGTGATGGCGTCTGGCCAGGCGACACGATGTTCGCTTTTCAAAATGCTGTTGAAATTGGATCAGACGTCCTTGAGATGGATGCGCATATTACCAAAGATAGCGAAATCGTTCTGATGCACGATGAAAAAGTTGACCGTACCACAAATGGCAGTGGTCTCATCGAAGATTCGACTCTAGCTGAGCTCAAGACATTGGATGCGGCTTATCAATGGTCACAGGATAACGGGAAAACATTCCCATATCGTGGCCAAGGGATTCAAGTTCCCACCTTGAAAGAATTATTTGAAGCATTTCCAGAAAAAAGATATCTGATTGAAATTAAGCTTACCAAGAACCCAATTGACAAACCGCTTTGCAAATTGATTCACGACTATCAAATGACAGACAAAGTTATCGTTGCTTCATTTCATGATGATGCGATGTCTATATTCCGCAAGAATTGTCCAGATGTCGCTACTTCTGGGGCAAAACTTGAAGTAGCATCCTTTGTACTTTTAGGTAAAGTATTTCTGAGTGGCTGGTTGTCGCCAAAATATCAATCCCTCCAAGTTCCATACGAAACTTCAGAATCTTATGGAATTCCAGTGATGACAGAGCGATTTATAAAAGAAGCACACGCAAAAAATATCCACGTAGAACCTTGGACGGTTAATGATCCTGAACTGATGAAGCAATACATCCAATGGGGTGTAGACGGTATTATCACGGATAGGCCAGATTTAATGCTGGAAGTATTAGGAAGATAAAAAATGGCAAACTACAAAACTCAAATCGAAACGATGCGGTCACAAAGAAATCAAAAGACAGTGGAAGATAATTTACACTGGCTAAGCCTAGCAGGATTGTTTTGGCTGGAAGAAGGTGAAAACTCAATTGGGAGTAGCGCAGATAACAAAATATCATTACCTAGTTTTCCTGCGTCAACTTGTGGAAGTTTTCGTTTAGAAAATGCCTCAGTGACTTTTCATCCTGCCAAGGGAGTCTCCTTCCTCTCTAAACATCCAAACCCCACACAAAGACCATTGATTACAGATTTGGATAAAGATCCAGATTTAATTAGCTTTGGTCCAATCACGATGAAAATTATTGTGCGTGGAACAGCCATTTTGGTCCGCGCATGGGATGGCGAATCGTCTGCCAAAAAAGATTTTACAGGCTTTAAATATTACCCAGTAAAAGAAGAATACATCGTCAAGGCGAAGTTTGTTCACTACAGCCCACCCAAAGAAGTAAAACGCTTCGACATGATTGGGACAGAAACTCAGGGATTTTATTTGGGACAGGCAAAGTTTACTTTAAATGGAATTGAATGTACCCTTGAAGCTGAAAAAGACGGAAATGAATTATTGTTTCATTTTACAGATGGTACCAGCAAAGTCACCACCTATGGCGGTGGACGGAAATTTAGAATCCCGCAAACAAATCAGGACGAAGTAACTTTAGATTTCAACCTGACAGAAAATTGGCCTTGTGCTTACACTCCATTTGCTACTTGTCCAGTAGTACCAAGCGAAAACAAACTAGCAATCATGATTGAAGCTGGTGAGAAAAACTATTTCGAAGATCATTAATCAAAGTCCCAAAGGTTTTAGCCTTTGGGACTTTGATTTTATTCAATCCATGTCGTTCGATCTTCAAACCCTGTGCGAGTATAGGGTTCAGGAGTTATATCGGGATATCCGATATAGAGAAAACCAACAATAGGTTGGCTCCTTTCAAAGCCTAAGAATTCCTTAACCTTTGGGTCAAAAGCCCAATTGCCTGTTTTCCATTTTGCACCCAACCCCATTGCATGTGCAGCCAATAAAATATTCTGGCAAGCCGCTGAAGCTGCTGCAATATTTTCTATTTCAACAATTTTAGGCTCACTAGGTTTATCCACACCGACAGCAATAATCAGTGGAGCTGTCAAAGGAGTCGAGCGGGGTTTGTCTAATGCTTCAGCAGGCAAATCAGGATTCCGTTCAGAAAAAGAGGCGGCCATCACATTGCCTAAACGCTTCCGCGCATCTCCTGTCACAACCACAAATCTCCAAGGTCTGACTCGATGATGATTCGGCGCCTGTGCACCAGCACTTAATAGTTTTTCGATTACATCGTGAGGTATCGAATCTGTCTTTACCTTTCCGATGGTTAATCTTCCGTGAATTGCTTCAAATAATTCCATGATTCCTCCGTCATCCATGACGCTTGCGGGTAAAATTGTCTTACCATGAAAATATTTTATTCAGAAGAACACCGCAAACACTATCCACCTTTTGAAGTTTTTGATGGCGGACAACGTGTGCCCTATTACGAAAACCCCGATCGCATGGATCAAATTTTAACGGTGTTGAAGAAGGCGAATTGGGCAGAATTAATTGAACCAAAAGATTTTGGTCTTGACCCAATTTTGGCGATACATGATCAAGAGTACATCAACTTTATCGCTTCATGCTGGACCGATTGGTTGGCCTCTGACCCCGAAGTTGCCGCTGCGCCTGAGCAACGAGCCTTTCTGCCAGCAACTTTTGCCTTGAGAAGAAAATCCCGCCCCACCAGTTCAATACGCGGACGTGGCGGCTACTATATGATGGACTTATCGGCATGTATTGTGGAAGGCACATACAAAGCTTCGCTAGCTTCAGCCAATTGTGCATTAAGCGCAGCAGAGGCTGTGTTCAACGGCCAACCAGCAACTTTTGGATTATGCCGCCCACCAGGTCATCATTCAGGGAAAGATTATGCAGGCGGATATTGTTTTATCAATAACGCAGCCGTTGCAGCCAATTGGCTTTCAACCAAGGGAAAAGTAGCTTTGTTGGATATCGACTACCACGCCGGCAATGGGACACAAGATATTTTTTACGAACGAAATGATGTACTTACCATTTCGATTCATGGTGACCCCGACTTTGAATATCCCTACTATATCGGTTTTGCGGATGAAACTGGCACAGGCAAGGGCTTGGGGTTTCATAAAAATTTTCCCTTACCCAAAGGAACAAACGATTCAAACTATTTACAGGCATTAGATCAAGCATTGGAAATGATACGAGAATTTGCGCCAATTTACCTGGTGCTCTCTGCAGGGATGGACTTGTTCGATGGCGACCCGCTTGGAACCTTCTGCGTAAGCCAAAACGGTATTGGAGAAATTGGTAAGCGAATTGCTGGCTTAAACCTACCCACAACTATTATCATGGAAGGCGGGTATGCAAATGAAGCCCTTGGCACAAATATTGTCACCTTATTGGAGAATTTCAAATGAAAAAACGGTATTTTAGTTATCTATTTATGATTCTTGTCATCATGGCTTGCAATCTGCCTACTCAATTCTTTGCAACGCCAACACCCCTCCCCCCAACTGAGACCAGTACACCTGTTTTTACATCCACGCCAACTTTCACCTTTACCCCAGAAGCTACTTTCACGCCAACGATTACGCTTACCCCTACAATTACATTAACTCCAACCATCACAGCCACCCCGACATTTGCCTTTCCAAGCGTCACCGTCAACAAACAAGCACATTGTCGTTATGGACCCTCTGCGGCCTTCTTACACGCAGCGGATTTGTACCCTGGCGATGTTGGAACAGTACGCGGAAGATATGAATACAGTTCGTGGCTGTATATTAAATTTGATAAGTTAAAGTATTACTGCTGGGTTGCCCCATCCGTGGTGGATGTAGTTGGAGACATCAATACTGTCTACACTACCGAACCAGATTTGCAATCCATCGGTCACAATCAATATGGCCCGCCACATAATGTCACTGCGGTACGCAATGGTGACGAAGTAACTATTAGCTGGGATCAAATGGTGATGACAGCCGATAAAGACCGTGGCTATCTGATTGTTGCCTTCGTTTGTCAGGGTGGAGCGTATTTATGGTGGACGTTCTCCTACCCTGATCAATACACCACCAGCTACACCGTAAAAGATGAGCCAGGGTGCCCTGTGCCATCAGAAGGCGTAATTTATACTGTTGAAAAACATGGTTTTTCAGAACCAGCAACCATCCCCTGGCCATAACAAAAAACAAAAAAACCGCGAGATGAACATCTCGCGGTTTTACTTTAACTAATGATTCCTGCTTTTTTCAACGCGCCTTCGAGTGCATCAATCGTCGCGGGTTTGATTAACATTGCGGTAGCCCCGCCTTTCATAACCCGTTGACGAGTCTCAGGTTGGTCGTCAGAAGTAATGACGATGACAGGGACCTTCATTAAACGTGGCTCTCTTCGAAGATAGGCAAGGATTTCAGTCCCATCCACCCCGGGCATATTGATATCCAAGCAGACAAAACGAGGCACAAAACTTCCAAGCACTGAAATTGCAGGGCTGGAACCATATGCTACACGGGCCGAAACATCCAAAACTTCAAGCATCTGCTGTAAGGCGTCTGCTGTTTGACGATTGTCGTCAATAATCAATCCATCCATAATTTAATCCTCCAGTATTATTTTACCCATCACAGAAACATCGTAACCTGTCAGCTTCGATACAGAGTCTCGAAAATCGTGTCCACCTAACAGGTCAAAGAGAGGCGCAACCAAATCACTTTCAGCAAACATCTTCGGAATCACCAAATCATAACGTTCCTGAAACAAAGGGACAAAATCCAAATCCAGTGCTTGTGCCGCGGCAGAAATCCCTAGGCCACAATCAGCACGCCCAGAAGCAACCGCAGCAGCAACACCAAGATGGGTGTATTCTTCTTCAGTATATCCAGCAATCAAATCAGAGGATATCCCCATTAAGTTCAAATGATAGTCGAGCAAGACGCGCGTCCCTGCCCCGCGTTGACGATTCACAAACTGGACCTTATGCTCGCTCAAGTCTTTCAAACTTTTCAATCCAAGTGGATTGCCCATCTTCACAATCAACCCTTGATCGCGCCCCACAAGAGCAATTACTTTCACTGGAATATTTGGCATATACTGACGAATATATGAAATATTATAAGAACCATCTTTGGGGTCTAACAAGTGCGAACCTGCCATGTGAGCTTCCCCACGGCGTAAGGCCACCAAACCACCTTGTGACCCAACATTTGCAGAGGCAAGCCGACGGTCATACTTCGCAAGAAATTGAGCTACCAAATCCAAGGTGAGGTCGTGAGAACCAATACAGAAAATTGTTTTTTCAATTTGAGCTTTACTTCGATACAAATGTACTTTGACAGGCTCGCCAGCATCCATGCCTTGAACTCCACTCGGAATCAAAGCCAGACCATCTGCTTGAACCAATGAAGTAATGACTCCTGCTCCGCGAGATAACGGCGCGGCCAGCAGTTTGTCACCAACCTTCCCAACTGCCACGCGGACGTAATCGTCATCGCCTGCAGGAGAGACAAGCTTACGAGTCAAGGTGGCGATTTCTGTGGGTAATTCCAAAGGAGGACGCCCAAGCCATTTGGCAATTAATTCTTCTACAAAGATATCCACAGTCAATGCAGCAGAAACGGGATAACCAGGGACACCGATAATAGGAACCTGACTCTCTGCTTTCTTGTTGACTGTTCCTAAAATCACAGGGTGTCCTGGACGAACTGCAACTCCATGAACCAGAAGTGTGCCCAGTTTTTCAACCACCTTGGATGAAAAGTCTTCTGCTCCAGCTGAAGAACCAGCGTTCAACAAAACCAAATCATGAGACTGTGAAGCCTCAAAAACTTTTTCGCAAATCAAATCAAAATCATCTTTGGTGATTGGATAGCGCGTTGGCTCACCGCCCATTTGCTTGATTTGTGCAGCAAGCACAAGGGAGTTGTATTCGAGAATATCGCCAGCTTTTAGTTTTGATCCGATTGGGACAAGTTCTGTGCCAGTTGGCAAGATGGCAACTTTCGGTTTTCGCGCGACGCGAATTGTTTGATGTCCAGAAGCTGCAATGGCGCCAAGGTCGGCGGGACGAAGGATATGGCCTGCAGGCAAAACCAGTTGTGTTGCGACAATATCTTCGCCTAATGGTCGAACATGACTCCACGGAGGAACTGCAGCGCGAATGCGAATCGATTTAGGTTTTCGAATCTCTTTTGTGATTTGATTGTTTTCATCAAGAGATTCCACATTCTCAATTGGGATGACAGCATTGGCCCACTCGGGCAACGGGTCACCCGTATCAACATATTGCGCTTCGGGACCTGTAAACAAAGTAACAGGTGCAGATGGCATAGCGCCGTGTGTGGTGATTGCGCGAACTGCAAAACCATCCATGGCAGAGGCATGATAATGTGGCGAAGAAATCTCGGCCCAGACTGCTTCGGCCGTGACTCGACCCAGAGCATTTTCATCTAATGGGATTTCGTCAACGCCGAGCACACCCCAAAGATTTGCATCCTGTAAGGCTTCGCGCAAACGAGCTCGCGCTTGAGAAAGCGGAATATCATGAAGGTAAACTGACATAGATCCCTAAAGACGTTTAAACAATTCCATCCATTGCGGCGCCAAGGCGCTTGATGATTTCATCAACTTCATCTTCATTAATGGACAACGGAGGTGAAAAAGCCAACGTGCTTCCAAGTGGACGGGAACGTAAACCACGTTCTTGTGCGGCTTTAAATATTTTCATAGTCAAAGCAGGGTCGGCAGTCTTTGCTTCTTTATTGGAGACAATTTCCACACCGCACACCAAACCAAGTCCGCGCACATCGCCAACAAAAGAAAATTCTTTTAGTGTTTGCAATCCATCAAACAAACGCTTTCCTAATTCACGAGCACGCTTGGGAAATTCTTCGCGTTCCATAATTTCGAGATTCTTCAACCCAACTGCACAAGCCATGGCATGACCAGAATAGGTGTAGCCATGCATATACGCTTCGTTATCGGCTGCGGATTCCATCGTCTCGCGAATTTCATCAGAGATTTGAATGCCGCCGAGTTGAGCATATCCACTGGTGACGGCTTTCGCAAAGGAAAGAATATCAGGTTTGACATTCCAATGTTTGAGCGCAAACCATTCGCCAGTTCGCCCAAAACCTGTGATAACTTCATCTGCAATGAAGAGAACTTCGTATTTATCGCAAATGGCACGGACCAAGGGGAAATAATCAGCGGGAGGAACAATCACGCCGCCTACACCCATGACAGGTTCAGCAATGAATGCAGCCACTGTATCTTGACCTTCGCGCAAAATCGCTTCTTCCAACTCACGGGCTGCCGCTTGACCGATGGTCTCCCCTGCTTTTAGTTGACCTTCATAACGGTACGGATTGGGTGCAGGGATATGGACAAAGCCATCCATGGCAGGGCCAAACATGGTGTGATATTTTTCGAGGCCAGTGGCAAAAGTAGCTGCAAGGGTAATACCGTGATAAGAACCCTTACGAGCAATCACTTTATACTTCCCAGGTTTTCCTTTGCGCTTCCAATAATAACGTGCGGTTTTGAAAGCCGAGTCATTTGCTTCTGAACCACCTGAAGTAAACAAAGTAGTATTCAAACCTTCGTATGCAAAACCAGCCAGCTTGTCAGCCAATGTGATTGAAGGCAGGTTGGTCATGCCTGAAAAGTTGGAGGTGAACGCGAGATCCTTCATTTGGTCATAGGCAGCTTTGGCAAGTTCTTCGCGCCCATACCCTGCATTGACATTCCATAAGCCAGCCATGCCATCCAGAATTTTTTGACCATCGGTTGTATACAACCAGACGCCCTCTCCCCGCTCAATCACTAATGGATTGGCATGAGACTTGGGATGATATGTTGGATGAAGTTGTTTTTTATCTTTCTCGATCCAAGTTGCTGTTTGGTCAGTCATGATAATCTCCAATTTTGATTTGAAACGTTGAAGGTTTCAGTTTTTATCCTAACAATTCCACGTCATGCGGACCAGATTCTTTCAAGCCAGCACCCGTCATGCGGACAAAAATTGCTTTCTTCTGGAAATCTTCCAAATTATGTGCACCGCTATAGCTCATCCCTGATTGTAAACCGCCTACCAATTGAGTCAAAACTTCTCGAGCCTTGCCACGGTACGGAACAGCGGCCTCCACCCCTTCTGCGACGTAATCTTCAATTTCCTCTTGGGTCAGGTCATTGCCTTCTTTGCGGTTGCGGTCAATATTTGCTTCGCGCGAAGCCATCCCACGAGAAGCTTTGTAACGATGTCCACGGCGAGTCATAATCATGCCAGGGCTTTCATCTGTCCCAGCCAGCAGACTACCGATCATGGCGGTTTGGGCACCCGCTGCAATGGCCTTCGCCAAATCACCAGGCTGACGAATACCACCGTCGGCAATAATTGGAATGCCAGAAGAACGAGCAGCTTCTGCACATTCAATCACAGCGGTTAACTGCGGAACACCAGAGCCTGCCACAATTCGCGTAATACAAATGGAGCCAGGACCTACGCCAACTTTGATGGCATCAGCACCTGCATCGATTAAACGCTTCGTTCCATCAGCGGAAGCGACATTGCCACCAATGATTTGAGCCTTCGGGAAATGCTTGCGGATGGTCTTAATCATGTCGATTTCAAGATTCGAATCGCCATGAGCAATATCGACCACAATACAATCAGCACCTGCATTCAAAGCGGCTTCCACACGGCGGACTTCTTTATCACGCACACCCACGGCCGCACCGACAATCAACCGTCCGCGTGAATCTTTGGTGGCCTTGGGATATTGCGTAATTTTCATAATATCTTTTAAAGTCACCAAACCTGCCACTGTACCATCTGCATGCACAAGTGGGAGTTTCTCGATGCGATTTTCGTGCAACAATTTTTCTGCATCTTTCAAAGAGATGTCTGGCCCAGCAGTGACGACTTTCTTCTGCATCAACTCGCTGACAGGTTTGCTATCATTATTTTCAAACAACAAATCGCGAGTGGTGACAATGCCAACTAATTTTTCATCGGCGTCGACCACTAAAATACCACCCGTGCCTGTTTCACTGACGAGCTTCTTCAAATCGCCGATGGTGTTTGTCACCTTCATTGAGATGGGGTGATCCACCATATAAGACTCAGCCTTCTTCACACGTTCAATTTGGCGAGCTTGTTCATCAATGGATAAAAAGCGATGAATAATTCCAATGCCACCTTCGCGGGCCATGGCAATGGCCATTTCGCTTTCGGTGACCACGTCCATATTTGCAGAGACAATTGGAATTTGTAGCGTAATCTCTTTCGTAAGTTTTGTTTGGGTAGATAATTTACGGCGTGAATCAACATCTGAATATTGTGGCACCAGTAAAACATCATCATAGGTTAAGGCGGTATCTTGCAGAATTTTCATGGGGACTCCTGTAATCCAAAATCAAACCGCCCGAATTATAATGCTTGATGATACATTGAGACGCCTCTTCCTTAACTTTGGGCGAATCAGAAAAAACGAGAAACAGAACCAAGCTTCCGCTAAAGAGCGAAGCGTGAATTCGAGTCAATATACTTCCGAACATTGGAATTCAAACAAGGAGAAATGATGACAGTCACAGCAGTAATCGGGTCGCAATGGGGTGATGAAGGAAAAGGCAAGGTAGTGGATTATCTTGCAGAGCGCGTGGACTATGTAGCACGTTTCAACGGTGGGAATAATGCTGGGCATACCGTAATCAACGAATTTGGGACTTTCAAAATTCACCTTGTGCCATCAGGGATTTTTGCACAGAACACAACGGGACTCATCGGCGGTGGTGTGGTGATTGACCCGCAAGTGTTGATTGATGAAATTGAAATGCTTAACAAAGCAGGCGTTGGTGTGGATGGACGGTTTTGGGTTTCGCCTCGTTCGCACATCATCATGCCGTATCATAAAATTTTAGATGGTTTGTATGAAGAAGCCAAAGGTGCTGGCGCGACAGGCACCACCCGCCGTGGAATTGGCCCTGTGTTTGCAGACAAAGTCAGCTACAACGGCATCCGCTGGACAGACTTCACAACGGATATGTTTGAACAGCGTTTACAAGTACAGTTGGAGTTGAAAAATAAAATCATCGTGGCCTTGGGCGGCGAAGCATTGAAGTATGACTCGGTGCGCGATGAATACCGCGCTTATTATTCAAAACTAAAACCCTATCTCAAAGAATTATTTTCCATTGTGCAGGATGGACTCAAGGCAGGTAAAAACTTTTTACTCGAACAAGCCATGGGCACCTTTTTAGATACAGACTGGGGAACGTATCCATTTGTCACTGCCTCGACCACGATTCCTTCAGCGGCTTCGGCTGGGCTTGGCATTCCGCCAAGATATATCAACAACGTCATCGGTGTGACCAAGGCCTACACCACCCGCGTTGGTGGCGGACCTTTGCCAACCGAAATCACCGATACGCACAGCGCAGTGTATGAACAGTTTGGTGAAGTTGCGGCTACTACGGGACGCATTCGCCGTGTGGGCTGGTTGGATTTGGAAATCGTGCGCACCGCTGTAGAACTAAGCGGTGTGACTGAATTATGTTTAACAAAACTCGATGTGTTGAGTGATTTGGAAGAATTACAAGTGTGTACTCACTATGAACTCAATAATGAACGAGTGCGCTATGCGGATGTGGATGCTTATGGACTAGATCAAGTACAAACCATGTACAAAACCGTCCCTGGGTGGAAGGAAGACATCAGCAAAGTTCGCTCCTTTGAAGAATTGCCTGCTAACGCCCAGAACTATGTAAAGATGATTGAAGAAGCCGCAGGCGCTCCCGTCAAATGGATCGGGGTCGGTCCTGAACGTGATGCGACAATAAGAAGATAAAGAATGTTTTTTAGTTGTCACCTTGCAAAAGTTATTCAAGTTTTAACGCCAAGGCGCAGGGATGCAAAGAACAAAACTAAGAAACTTGGCGTCTTTGAGCCTTTGCGTTAAAAGGCTACTCAATGGCAATCCGAGTTACGAAACGACCCACGTTTCCTCCAAATCGTCGGGCCAAAGCCAGAGTAAAATTTTCTCTGTGTCCTCCGTGTTCTCTGTGGTGAAGGGTACTAACTTCAAGGTCAACCCTCGTATGCTATACTCACCCCATGCCAAAGCCAAAACCACTACAATTTGAATGGGATCCCGCCAAAGCGGAGACTAACGACGCGAAATATGGCGTCACGTTTGATGAAGCCGCCAGTATTTTCAAAGATCGCTATGCCTTATTCTTTGACGACCTAGAACATTCGCAAAAAACAAAACGAGAATTGGTCATCGCCAAGTCAAAAGTGCGGGATAGACTCCTGACTTGCTTCTTTGAGAGAACTGAAAACAAAATTCACATCGTCGGAGCGCGGGTCTCAACCCATAGAGAACGTCAGGATTACGATGAAAACGCCGAATCAAAAAAGAACAAGTATAAAATCACTACCTATTACGAATAATCTTTTCAAATAAAAAGTCCTTGCGATTTTCACAAGGACTTTTTATTTTTGCTAGTACCCAAACCTGAACTGATATGTATGGAGATTCTTCGCCGCCAAAAACAAGAACGCGGCTCAGAATGACATGGTACTTCAAAACAAATCACATCCAAACTCTCGAGTACAATAGGCGGCGCAAAAAGACAATCCACCCAGAAAGTGAAAGCAATTCATGCAACTCTATTTCATCCGCCACGGACAATCCATCAACAATGCTAATTGGAATACACCTGATTATCAGGAAAGCCCCGACCCCGTTCTCACCGATATCGGCCTCGAACAAGCAGATTATCTGGCAAAATATCTCAAAGAAAAACAATTCATCACCGATGAAAAATCCTGGAACATTCAAAATCAATATGGCTTCGGCTTCACTCACATTTATGCCAGCCTGATGGAAAGAGCCACTAGAACCGCAGCCCCTACCGTCCGCGCATTGGGGAATGTCCCATTTGAAGCATGGCCCGAGATTCATGAAGAAGGTGGAATTTACGCCCGGGGAAGCGAAGAAAATGCAAAAGGTTTACCAGGCAAACCGCGTTCCTTTTTTGAAAAAAATTTTCCTGAAATGAAACTCCCTGATGAATTCGGCGAATCAGGTTGGTGGAACCGTCCCTACGAAAGCGAAGAAGAATGTCAACCCCGTGCAGACCGAGTCGTTACCGAATTATTACGCCGCCACGGCGATGTTGAAGGTCAACCCGAACAACGCATCGTATTCGTCAGCCACGGCGGATTTTTCGTCCGCTTGCTTTGCACGCTCACCAAACTCCCCTGGCGTCAGGGAGCCCATGATATGAAATCATGGTTCATGCTCAACAACTGCGCTATCAGCCGCTTTGACTTTCGCGATAACGAAATTTTGGTCAGCTACATCAACCGCACAGACCATTTGCCAGCCCATCTCATCACTGCATAATAAAAACTCGGGACGTATGTCCCGAGTTTTTATTTCACCATAATTTGTTTCAATTGGAATTCCAACAACTCTCTCAAACTCTTCTTTTCTAAAATCGTATGGGAGATTTGACCTTCCAGTAGCAACATCACAAATCCATGCACGATGCCCCATGCTGAAAGCGCCACCAAATCTGATTCACCGCTTCCCAATATCCCCGAAGCCTGATTCGCCTCAACAATCATTTTCACCAACTGAAAACTTCTCTGCGACTCTTCTACAAATTCTGGGTAATCCTTTTCTTTTTCCAACACATCCGAAAACATCACCTTGAATCGATCAGAGTCATCCATCGCAAATTGAACATACACCCAAGCAACTTCCAGCAATTGTTTATTGGGCTGATTTTTGTACTTTTCTGCTGCCGCACTCACCTGCACATACAGTTGACGAAACCCTTCTGTCGAAATGGCAGCAATCAAAGCCTGCTTATCCACAAAATGCGAATATGGTGCAGAATGACTCACCCCTGCTTTCAACGCCACCTTTCGCAGAGATAATCCGCTCACGCCTTCTTTGGCAAGAATTTCCACCCCAGCCGTAATCAGCGCATTCTTCAAGTCACCATGATGATACGTTTTCTTCTTAGGCATTTCCTCTCTCAATCTTGACACTGTAAAGATTGTATAAGATAATAATCTCATTGTCAAGCACAGAAGGATTTTTTATGTCAGAATATCAAACCTACAAAGATGAAGTGGTCAACACTTGTCACACCCTCCTGGAACGTGGCTACCTCAAAGCCACCGAAGGCAACATCTCTGCACGTGTCAAAGGTCAAAAAGCTTTCGCAATTACCCCATCCAGCTATGATTATGCCAAAATGCAAGCAGAGGATATTTGTATCCTCGATTACGATGCTCAACTCATGGAAGGGAAAATGAAACCATCCATTGAGAGCAGTATGCACTCCGCAGTGTATCAAGACCGTGCAGATGTGCATTGCATCATCCATACTCATCAACCTTATGCCAGCGCGTTGGCCTTGATCAAAATGCCCATCCCTGCTTTGTTTGATGAACAAGTCCGCTTTTTGGGTCGCAGTGTCGATATCATCTCCTACGCCCCATCAGGGACGAGTTTTCTAAAAAACGCAGTAAAAACCAAATTAAAAAATAACGCCAACGCCTACATCCTGCAAAATCATGGCGTCCTTGTTTTGGGCGGTACGATGGAACAAGCCATACACAACATGGCCCTGCTCGAAAAATGTGCATTGACCTATCTACTCGCCATCATGACCGAAAAGAAAATTTCGAAAATTCCCTTCCCCATCCGCGAAGTTGCGTTTGCAAAACTCCGCGCCGATGAAAAGAAATTTGCAGAAACCATTTAATCACTAAGAATATAAACAGCACAGAAACATAAAGGTATGAACTCTATCGTTTCTGTGGCAAATCTTTTGGAGTAACAATGAGTGAACAGCAATACGGCATTTCCGAATACCCCAACGTGGATGAAGTCTACGCGAAGCTAAATAATCTTATCAGTCAGCCTATTCGCCCTGTCAACCGCGAGAAGATGAAGGAATATCTTGAGTACTTCGAAACAAAATGTAAACGCTCAAAAGAATTAACCGACGAAGCCAAGAAAATCATCCCAGGTGGTGTACAGCACAACCTGGCTTTTAATTATCCCTTCCCAATTGCTATAGAAAAAGCAGAAGGTGCTTATTTATGGGATGCCGATGGAAATCAATACATTGATTTTCTGCAAGCAGGTGGTCCCACCATCTTGGGAAGTAATTATGCTCCTGTGCGCGAAAAAGTGATGGAAATGCTGCAATCTTGCGGACCTGTTACAGGTCTGTTCCACGAATATGAGCTCAAACTTGCACAACTCATTCAAAAGCATATGCCTTCGATTGAAATGTTTCGCATGTTGGGCTCAGGCACCGAAGGTGTGATGGCCGCCATCCGTGCAGCGCGAACTTTCACAAAAAAGAAATATGTCATCAAAGTAGGCGGCGCGTATCACGGCTGGAGCGACCAAATGGTATATGGATTACATGTCCCAGGGACAGGTCGGCTGGAAGCGAAAGGCATTCCACGCGGATCAAGCGCCAGCACCAACGAGTTTTATCCCAATGCCTTAGCGGCGCTGAAGCGTCAGTTGTGGTTGAACAGATTTCGGGGCGGCACCGCAGCGGTCATTGTTGAACCTGTCGGCCCCGAAAGCGGGACACGTCCAGTTCCAAAAGAGTTCAATCAAAAAGTCCGCGAGCTATGTGATGAGTTTGGTGCCTTGTTAATTTTTGACGAAGTTGTGACAGGCTTCCGTTTGGGGTTGGGCGGTGCACAAGGCTATTTTGGAGTCAAGCCAGACCTGACTGTGTTTGGAAAATGTATCACGGGCGGATATCCAATGGCAGGCGGAGTCGGTGGCAGACGCGATGTAGTCTCAACCTTCGCAGCGGGCATCGGCGGAGTTGGCGAACGCGCCTATGTTGGCGGTACTCTCTCCGCAAATCCAATTTCATGCGTGGCTGGATATTACGCTTTGATAGAAATGGAAAAGACCAATGCGGCAGGTATCGCAGGCAAAGCAGGCGATCGACTCACAAAGGGTCTACAGGCCATCATTGAAAAATATTCTTTGCCTTTCGTGGCATACAACCAAGGTTCCATTGTTCACTTGGAAACCACTGGAACCATGTTACTTGACCTTAAGAATCCGCTCAGGCTTTTAAGGGAACTCAAGCCTCGCAAACATGCTATGGAAGAAATGGGAGCAGCGTATATGGCAAATGGCCTCGTGACATTGGCAGGTTCTCGCATGTACACATCTTTGGCTGATACAGATCAAGTCATTGATGATGCGTTGATACGCTTTGAACGTGTCTTAAGCGAATGCTAACCAGCCATTAAACTTCGTGGCGGAGTTCCCTTCCACATTTCTATCCTACGAAACGCCTCTACATATCCCATATTTTGAAACGCAGGCAAATGTGGGTCGTTGACTTGAATATTTTCAATATGAGTATCAAGACGTGGATATTGTTGGTGCAAATGCGAAAGGAAAGCGTAAGCAACTTTGACAGGATCACCAGCTTCAGTTTTATAAATAAAATGAGTCAATGTGAATTTCTGCCTTTGATAGACCAGCCAGCCTCGGCTTCCATCTGCCAAAGTCACATGCAAACCTGAAACTTCACTGGCATTGAATAAAGACTCGGATTGATTGGTCCACGGCTGGGTACCGCGATCACGACCTACAAGAATAAGCGCTTCCCCACGGTCCAACCGTTGCGCATCAGCCACAATCGGGTCTGGTGGAGGCATAGGAGAACGCCGTAAGACCAGCAATTCGCCAATTTCATAAAATCCAAGTTTAAGGAATAAAGTATGAGCAGGCACATTGTTCTTGATGACTTCAAGCATATCAAAGTGAATCCCCAATCGATCGGCCTGTTCAAGAAGCCCGCTCATCAATGCTTCGCCTACTCCTCCACGCCTGGTTGTTGGAATAACCCCAAGACGGGTAATCCAAGCCCGATCTTCCCGCACCCCCAACATGGCCACGCCACGCATCACATCTCCTTGCATGGCGACCAGGGAATGGTCTAAATCGACATCATACATGGAGATGTATTCTGAAAGGCGCGCCGCATTCATTGGCATCGGCACCATATAATCAACCCTTGTTTGATTATAGATCGCCGTTAATTCATCAACTGTAAAGTGACTTGCAGGAACAAGCTTGATATCAACAGTAAGAGTAGGATTCATTTTATAAAGGAGATTACATGATTGGCAAAAATATTAACATTTACAATGGGCTTGCTGATATAGCCATTAAACCCGTAGCTATCCACCATTTGTCTGGCAGTCTCTTCAGGCCATGCCGTAAACGCAATCAACGGAACCGACTTTAGGACGTTTTCTTCTCGAATCCAACCTGCCAATGTTTGCCCATCATAATCAGGCAGACCGAGGTCAAGCAGAATTAAATCGGGTAAGTTGTCTAGAGCAAAACGCAAGCCCGTCTCCGCATCTGGAGCATGGACAACCTCATACCCTCGAGAAGTCAAGATTTTCCGCACCAACTCAACTGTATCTGGAACATCTTCAATTAGCAAAATTTTTTTCATGAATGATCTCTCTTTTTCACATTATATGCTTCAATTTATCGAGCAATCATGACAAAAGGACATCAGCTTAGACGGACTGTGATGAAACTATCTTATGCATAAACTTTTAATTCTAACCAACTCAGCCAAAGAATACCGCGCCCTGATTGAAAAAGCAGAATTGCCTGATTTGCAAATTGAGTCCGCCCCTGCCGCCGATGTGGACATCGTTTTGGGCGAACCCAGCCTCATTAAGAAGGAACTCGCCTCTCTCTCCGCCCTGCGCTGGGCCCAATCCATTTGGGCTGGCATTGAGCCTTTACTTGACCCTACACTACCGCGCACTTACACGCTGACCAATGCACGGAATGTCTTTGGCGGGCTGATGTCTGAATATGTCCTCGGGTATATGCTAGCTCACGAGCGTAGAATTCTGCAAAAGTTGGAAGCACAAAAGAACAAAATCTGGGATGATGCGGACACGGGTTCCCTACGCGGAAAAACCATTGGCTTGATGGGAGTTGGTTCCATTGGAGCGGAAATCGCCCGCACAGCGAAATTCTTCGGCATGAAAGTACGCGGCTATACATGGTCAACTGAAACCAGTGCAGATGTAGATGTGTATCATCATGGTCAAGACTTGCTATTATTTGCAAATGGTCTGGACTACCTTGTCAACATATTACCCAATACAAAAAGCACACTCAAAATAGTAAATGCTGATTTATTGAATGCATTACCTTCGCATGCCGTATTTATCAACGTTGGCCGCGGACCCGCCGTGGATGAAGTGGCTTTAATCGAAGCTTTGAATCAGAACAAACTAGCAAGCGCAGTGTTAGATGTCTTTGAAAAGGAGCCGCTTCCAAAAGAACATCCCTTCTGGACAACACCCAATTTGCTGATGACATTTCATACGGCTGCCCCCAGCCTTGCAGAAGATATCACGAAGATATTTATTGAAAATTACAAGTTGTTTATTGCTGGTATCCCCTTGAAGTATCAAGTGGATTTTGAAAAAGGGTATTAACGTGTTTTACGAGAATCAGAAATCAGCTTTTATCTGTCACCTTTGATTCTCTATTCTTCATTCTCGACCTTAGGAGCAACCATGTCAACAACGCAATACAAACTTTATCCCTATCGCTGGGTGGTGCTAGCTGTGTTCATGTTTATCAACCTCACCATTCAAACTCTTTGGATCTCGTATGCTCCCATCACTGGCCCAGCAGCGAAGTTCTATGGCGTCACCGATTTACAAATCGGGTACTTTGCCATGTCATTCATGATTGCTTTTATTCCATTATCGATTCCCGTTTCCTGGGTGATTGATACCTATGGGTTCCGCATTGCAGTAGGCATAGGCGCCATTTTGATGGGCGTCTTTGGTGTCTTACGCGGACTGGCTGGTGCAAATTATTCCCTTACTTTGTGGAGCACGGTTGGTCTCGCGGTTTCGCAACCGTTTCTACTCAATGCATGGACCAAGGTCCCTGCCAATTGGTTTGCCATTGAAGAACGTGCCACCGCTGTGGGTATCGTTACGCTTGGAAATTTAATCGGCACAGCCCTTGGCTTGGTCTTGACTCCGATTCTTTTGGAAAGCATGTCCATTCCGTCCATACAGTTAATGTACGGAAGTATTGCCGCAGTTTCAGCCGTGCTCTTTCTTATCTTCGCCCGTGAGACTCCTCCCACTCCACCCTGCCCTCCTGGACAAGAAGTCCGCGCCTTGATGTTAGATGGACTCAAACACTCCTTCAAAGTGAAACCGTTTTGGTTCACTTTATTAGTTTCCTTCATCGGCTTGGGCATCTTCAACGGGGTAACTACATGGATTGAAAATATCATCCGTCCACGCGGATTCACGCCCACAGATGCAGGCACTCTGGGTGCGTTAATGATCGTTGGCGGTGTGATTGGGGCCGTGGTAATGCCCGCTCTTTCAGATAAGCAACATAAGCGCCAACTCTATCTATACATTGCATTCTTCGGTGCCATCCCAGGGTTGATTGGTCTGACCTACGCCACCAATGCCACACTATTATTTGTCTCTGCTTTTGTATTGGGCTTCTTCCTTACCAGCGCCATGCCAATCGCCATGCAATATGCGGCAGAAGTAACCAACCCCACACCTGAAGGTACTTCCAATGGTTTGATTCAGCTTTTCGGTCAGGGAGCCGTGGTTTTCGTCTACATTATGGAGGCAATGAAAAGCGGAGATGGTTCCTTCACACCTGCACTTTTGCTAGCAATCGGGTTACTATTGGTGAGCGGATTTTTCGTCTCACAAATGAAAGACCCCAAGGAAATCCCCACTTCCAAATAAAGAATTTTCATGTCTCCTACCATTCGTGATATTCATGAAGCAGCAG
Source organism: Anaerolineales bacterium (assembly GCA_046328925.1). GTDB lineage: Bacteria > Chloroflexota > Anaerolineae > Anaerolineales > Villigracilaceae > Villigracilis. The sequence goes on along the minus strand of JAXLVT010000010.1, from coordinate 43,184 downwards.
ATCGCATCAAACCCTATGCTCACCATACGCCTGTCTTAACCAACGACAGCTTGAATCAAAAAGTTGGCGCCCAGGTATTTCTCAAATGTGAGAACTTGCAAAAAGTAGGTGCGTTTAAATTTCGTGGTGCATGCAACGCCGTATATTCATTGACCGATGAAGAAGCTACCCGCGGAGTTTGTACTCATTCTTCAGGAAATCACGCGCAAGCATTGGCACTTGCGGCCAAAATGCGGGGTATCCCCGCATACATTGTCATGCCCAATAATGCTCCTTCAGTGAAAAAGAATGCAGTTGCTGGGTACGGCGGACAAATTACGTTTTGTGAACCAACGCTTGAAGCCAGAGAAAGCACCTTGGAAAGAATCAGGCTTGATACGGGTGCGACCGTGGTTCATCCCTATAACAACGAAAAAGTCATTGCGGGTCAAGGCACGGCGGCGCTGGAGTTATTAGAAGAAGTCCCAGACTTAGATGTAATCATTGCACCTGTAGGGGGCGGTGGATTATTGAGTGGCACCTCGATTGCAGCAACAGAAATTAAAAAAGGAATTCGCGTCATTGCCGCTGAACCAGAAATGGCAAATGATGCCTTTCGCTCCATGATTGCTGGAAAAATCATTCCCTCTGAGAATCCAAAAACAATTGCAGATGGATTACTCACTTCGCTTGGTAGCTTAACCTTTCCCATTATTCAAAAAAATGTGGAGCAAGTCATCACTGCCAGCGAAGCGGGAATCATTGCTTCGATGAAATTTATTTGGGAACGAGCAAAGATCGTCATTGAACCATCTTCTGCCGTGGCAATCGCTGTGCTTTGGGAAAAGAAAGTCGATTTGAGCGGACTTAAAATTGGCGTTATCATCAGCGGCGGAAATGTAGATTTAGAAAAATTACCATGGCAATCATAAAGGTGACCAGAGAAACGTATGAATCCCATTGAATCTATTTTGCAAAAACAACCTATCGCCATTTTAGATGGCGCCCTTGCAACCGAATTGGAAAATCGAGGTTGCAATTTAAACGACGACCTTTGGTCAGCAAGAATATTGATGGAACAACCCGAGCTGATTCATCAGGTTCATCTCGATTACTTCAATGCTGGCGCTGACTTTGCCATTACCGCAAGCTATCAGGCAACGATTGATGGATTTGCCCGTCGCGGTTTGAGCAGAGATGAATCGTTGGCACTGATGAAAAAATCTGTAAAAATCGCACAAGATGCACGCGATGAATTTTGGTCTAATGAAAATAATCGCATCGGCAGAGTCCGTCCGCTAATTGCGGCTTCCGTTGGACCGTATGGCGCTTTTCTTGCAGACGGATCTGAATATCGCGGTGATTACAACTTGAGCGAACAGGAATTAATCGACTTTCATCGTCCGCGCGTGGAAGCACTCATCGCCTCAGGTGCTGATCTGTTGGCCTGCGAAACCATCCCATGCTTAATCGAAGCGAAAGCATTGGTCAAATTATTAAGTGAATTCCCAAACACCTATGCATGGTTTACCTTTAGTGCAAAAGATGGCGAACATATCTGTCACGGTGAAAAAATTTCTGAATGTGCAGCGCTTTTGGATTCATCTCCACAGGTCGTGGCTATTGGAATCAATTGCACATCGCCACTTCATATTCCATCTTTGATTCGTGAAATTAAAAAGAACACAAAAAAGCCAATCATTGTTTATCCAAATTCAGGTGAAATCTACAACCCTGATACAAACTCCTGGCAAGGCGAAACTTCCTGCGAGGCTTTTGGTTTGCAATCAAAAGATTGGTACGAAAACGGTGCGACAATTCTTGGTGGATGCTGCCGCACTACCCCCGACCATATTCGCGAAATCAAGAGTTGGGCTACTATGATTCCCTGAGCGACAGCGAAGGGTCTCTGAGATAATTGTAGAGATGTTTCGCTATCGCTCAACATGACACTAATTTGGGTCGCCCTTACATAAAATTAAGAGGAATTATTAAATGACTGAACCCATCATCCTTGCAGTAGACCTTGGTACATCTGGAATGAAAGTTGCGCTGATTACTGTCAGCGGGAAGGTATTGGGTTGGGAAACAGAGCCCATCCAATTAATGCTCACAGCCGATGGTGGTGTGGAGCAATCTCCTAATGAATGGTGGAATGCCTTTCTATCGGCTTCGAAACGCTTGATTGCAAAGAATCAAGCATCGGCGAGTTTGATTCGAGCGGTCTGCTGTTCCACACAAGGCGAAGGAACCATCCCCGTCGACAAGGACGGAAATGCACTCAGTAATTGCATCCTATGGATGGACATGCGCGGTGCAAGTCATTTGAAGAGGCAACTTAATGGATTCATCAACATCGATGGTGCTGATTTGATTAAAGTACTGCGCTTCGTCAACCTGACGGGTGGAATGCCCAACCTCACAGGCAAAGACCCTGCGGGACATATGCTTTTCATCCGTGACACGCAACCCGAAATATATTCAAAGACATATAAGTTTTTAAATGTGCTAGATTATTTGAACTTGAAATTTACTGGTGAGTTCGTGGCATCATTCGATTCCATCGTGACTTCCTGGGTCACCGATAATCGCAACCCGAACGAACTTCGTTATAACGATGGATTAATCTCCATGCTCGGTATTGACCGTGCAAAACTTCCAAACATTGTTTCTTGTTCCGCAGTCATTGGCAATTTGAAATCAGAAGTTGCCAGCGCGCTTGGACTTTCCATTGATGTAAAAGTGGTGGCGGGCTCCATTGACAATACGGCCTCTGCCATTGGCTCGGGCGCGGTGGAAGATTTTCATCCACATTTATACATCGGCACTTCTTCCTGGATTACAGCGCACGTTCCATTCAAAAAGACGGATATCGGTTCAAGCCTCGCATCCATTCCCTGCGCCGTGCCTGATAAATATTTATTGACTGCGTTACAAGCAACAGCAGGTGGAAATTTAACCTTCCTGCGCGACAATATTATTTATCACAAGGATGAGTTGCTTCAAGAAGCAGATGTGCCAGATATTTTCAAAGTGCTGGATAAAATCACAGCCCGCGTGCCTGCAGGAGCAAACGGCGTCATTTACACTCCATGGATCTGGGGTGAACGTGCCCCTGTGGATGATAAAACTGTGCGAGCTGGTTTATATAATTTATCCTTACACAACACCCGTCAAGATATCATTCGCGCCTTTTTGGAAGGCATCGCACTTAATACCAAATGGCTGATGACGCCCGTCGAAAAATTTCTCGGCAAGAAAGTGGATTCCATTAATATCGTCGGCGGGGGTGCACAGTCAGATGTGTGGTGTCAAATCTTTGCGGATGTGATGAATTTGGAAATCAAACAGGTTGCAGAGCCTGTATACGCCAATGCCCGTGGTGCCGCATGGATTGGCGCAGTGGGCATCGGCGAAATCAGATTCCAAGACGTCCCCAAACTTGTAGAAATTAAGAAAGCCTATTCCCCTAATCAAGCAAACCGCTCTCTGTATGATGAACGATTTGATGTCTTCAAGTCAATTTACAAACAGATGAAGGGTGTCTACAAAAAGCTAAATGGTTAAAAAGATTTCGGAGTTCTTGAGGAACTCCGAAATCTTTTTGCAAAGTATTAATTTTCAGGCTCGTTTTTTGTAGACTCGCATTGCAAAAACATAAGCCACCAACATAGTCCCAACACACCAAGCAAGGGCAATCCAGATATCATTCCCAACAGGTTGACCTGCCAATAACGCACGAATGGCTTCTACAATCGAGGTGACTGGTTGATTTTCGGCAAAGACACGAACAACCGTAGGCATTGAAGCGGTGGGGACAAATGCCGAACTAATAAACGGCAGAAAGATTAGTGGATAGGCAAAAGCACCTGCACCATCCACAGATGTAGCAGACAAACCAGCAATGACCGCAATCCACGTCAGTGCCAAGATAAACAGTGTGAGAATACCTGCCACAGCAAACCAAGATCCTATACCTGCCGATGAACGGAACCCCATCACAAGTGCCACAAGAATAATGACGACAATTGAAATTGCGTTGGAAACCAATGAGGTTAATACATGCCCCCATAACGGGGCTGAACGCACAATCGGCATGGAATGGAAGCGTTCGAATATGCCTCTTTGCATATCCATAAACAAGCGGTAAGACGTATAAGCGATGCCACTTGAAATCGCCATCAGCAAAATGCCGGGCAATAGATAATTCACGTAATTATCGGTACCCGCTTGAATCGCTCCCCCAAAGACATACACAAACAGCAGCATAAACATAATTGGCATAATAGTGACCGTGATAATGGTGTCCATGCTTCGTGAGATATGACGCATGGACCGTTCAAGCATAACGCCCATATCGCTCGCTTCACGAAAGTATTTATTAATGGTTTCCATTTAATTCTCCTTCTTTTTGCCGATAATTGCGAGGAAAATCTCCTCCAAGCTTGGCTGTTTTTCTACATACTCGACTTTTGCGGGCGGGAACAGCTTCTTCAAATCTGCCAGTGTGCCATTCGCAATAATTTTGCCTTCATGCAAAATCGCAATTTGATCAGCAAGTTGTTCTGCTTCTTCTAAATACTGAGTTGTCAGAAATACCATCGTGCCGTTATCAGCAAGCTCCTTGACAATCTTCCATACCTCAATGCGTCCTTCGGGATCTAATCCTGTGGTTGGCTCATCAAGAAAAATCAGTTGAGGATTTCCGACTAGGCTCATGGCGATATCAAGTCTGCGACGCATACCGCCAGAATATGTGGAAACTCTTCGGTCGGCGGCTTCAGACAAGCTGAAGCGCTTCAACAAATCATCGGTAGCTTGAAGCGGATTTTTGAGGTGCCTCAGTTTAGCAATCATAATTAAATTTTCACGCCCGGTCAGAATCTCATCTACTGCAGCAAATTGCCCAGTTAGACTGATCGATTGACGAACATCGTCGGGCTTTGATGCGACATCAAATCCGTTTACAAAGGCAGTTCCCCCATCCTGTTTAAGCAGCGTAGTGAGAATTCTGACAATCGTGGTCTTGCCTGCACCGTTGGAACCAAGCAGGGCAAAAATACTGCCTTTTTTCACTTCAAAATCCACACCATTTAGAACATGAAGGTTCTTATAGGACTTTTGCAGACCTTGCACTTGAATTGAATTGTTTAGCATGCTCATCTCCTTAGATAACGGTAACCTTTGACAAGTCAGCTTCCAAACCTTTGAGGGTGGCATAGGTCAGCTTATCCATTTTCGCGTCATCAAAGCAAATCGTTTTGATGGCACGGTAATACTTTTTAGACCAGGAATGCCAAGTCCAAGCTGCGAGGAAAGACACATTTTTGAGGGTCGCTCCTTTAAACGAAGTTCCGTTCAACGCGGCTTCATCAAATTTGACACCGATAAAGACCTGCCCATCCAGGTGCACATCACGCAAATCGCATTGATTGAAGTCAACACCAACAAAAGTGCAGCCTTCAAACGTTGTTTTTCTAAGGTCAGTCTGGTTAAACTTTACGTCGGTCAATTTCACACCTATGAACTTCGCTCCGTCCAGTCCCGACATACTGAAGTTCGTGCGTAAAAGGATTGAATTATTGAAACTCGTATCTGTAAGGTCGCTGGTGGATAAGGTGCAGTCTGTTAGGTTTGTTCTGTCGAAATTGGCTTCGCGAACATCACTTGCATAAAACGAGCTGCCAGTCAAATCTGCACTCGCAAAATTGGAACCGCGCAATGCGCTCGCATCATATTTTCCTTTGTGGACTGTAACACCTGCAAAGTCACTCTCTGGTAGGTTGCTCGCGCTGAAGTTTGTCAGTACTTGCCTCTCCAACGAGTGGGAAAGATTCGCAACCTCCTGTACCGTTTGTTCGATGTCGCCGATGCTGTCAATGGTCATCTGGAAAGCTGTTTCATCATCTTTACCTTCGGCTTTAAGTTCACGAAAGCGTTCCTGCAAGTCGGCAAGCAAATCTGCCTTTAGCTCAGTAATACTTTTTGTCCCATCGTAAGGTGCAAATACGCCGTTCAAATATTGGTCTATTTTTTCGTTCATACCATCACTCCTTATAATAAGTTATCCAGTATGCGCTTGGCATACTCCCAATTGCTTTTGTTTTCAGAATACAACTGCTTGCCTTTTTTGGTAATCTGGTAATACTTCCTTCTGCCTCCCTGGGTTTCATCTCCCCAATAGGAAGTAATACAGCCATCCCCTTCCAGACGTTTCAGGCTGGAATACATAGTGGCCTCTTTCAACTCATATTCACCATGCGAATAAGTCTGAATCAATTTGGTTATTTCATATCCATATCGATCACTATCTAAAAGTAACTTTAGAATAATGGTATCGGTATGGCCTCTAAGCAGGTCGGCAGAGATCTTGTTATCGGTCATAAATTGTCTCCATAGGTGTAATATACAACAAAGTACTATGTCTGTCAAGGTAATCAACCAGACCCAGCAAAAGAACATTCCCCCGAGAACAGCCTGATTTCTGAAGGGTAAAATAAGTAAAGAGGATATATGCAGGAAAACTTTGACAATACCATTCAAATCATCCATAAATTTTCACAACCTCCCTCCAAGCTTTGGCAAGCATGGACTGACCCTTCTATCGTGAAAAAATGGTTCGGGTCAGACCCTGAAGGAACTGTGTTAGAAGCACAACTTGATGTCCGCCTGGGTGGATCCTTCAAGGTACATTTTGCAAATTCAAATGGAAGTGAATTCACAGCCAAAGGCAATTACAACGTGGTGGAATTAAACAAAAAACTGGAATTCACCTGGAGTTGGGAAGACAGACCTGAAGTGGTTGAATTTGTATCTGTAGAATTCCAACCAGAAACCGATGGAACTTTGATGTATTTCGAACACCATAATATCGATATAAACTCTGCACACAATTATTCGGAAGGCTGGCGAAGTACATTTACAAAACTTGAAAAAGCAATAAACAAATCAAGTTAAACAAATTGATATATTAAAATAGACATCGGAGTTCTTAAGAACTCCGATGTCTATTTTAGGAGACTCCTATGCGCCTTACCAACATGATTACAGCAGTAGATTTGCATGCTTGCGGTGAACCAGGACGCGTCATCACAGGTGGTGTTTTAGATGTGCCCGGCAAGACCATGTTCGACAAGATGAAATACTTTGAAAACAATCTCGATGATATCCGTCTGCGCATGTTGCGTGAGCCGCGCGGATATGCCGCACTATGCGCCAATATTATCTTGCCTCCCACCCATCCCGATGCAGATGCAGGGTTCATCATTATGGAGCAAACGGAATATCCGCCCATGTCTGGAACAAATACCATTTGTGTGGCGACAACTCTGTTAGAGACGGGAATGCTCAAGATGACAGAACCAGTTACGGAGTTCGTTCTTGAAGCGCCTGCTGGTTTGGTCGGTATCCGTGCTGAATGTAAAGATGGAAAAGTCACACAAGTCACATTCAAGAATGTTCCTGCCTTTGCAGTACATCTGGATGTGAATGTGGAAGTTCCGCAGTTGGGTACGGTCAAAGTAGATGTGGCATGGGGTGGTATGTTCTATGTGATTGCAGATGCAGCACAATTCGGTTTACAGATCACTCCTGATGAAGGCAAAGACATCACACGTATTAGTGAAATGATCAAGGCAGCGACGGTGGAGCAATATCCCGTTGTGCATCCTGAAAATCCTGAAATTACGGGGCCAACCATTTCGCAACTCTCTGCACCTCCAACAAACCCAAAAGCGCATCGCAAAAATGCAGTGACTGTGGCAACCGGCAAACTCGATTGGAACAATCCCTCCACATGGACTGGTGTCATTGATCGTTCTCCATGCGGAACAGGAACTTGCGCAAAAATGGCTGTTCTCCACGCCAAAGGTCAGCTTGGATTAAATCAAGATTTTTATCATGAGGGAATTTTGGGAACGTTGTTCACAGGCAGATTGATAGAAGAAACACAAGTCGGCCCATATAAAGCTGTTATTCCCACCATCGGCGGGACAGCCTGGATTACGGGCATTAATCAATTCGTTGTTGACCCCAGCGATCCATTTCCAAATGGATTCAAAGTTGGAGATATTTGGTAATAACTGCTGGATTAATCGCTTCGCAACTTCTCACGTTCCTGATTCCATAGGGCTGCGAATCGTTCAAAGACATCCGCAATAATTTCTAGCTCATCTTCAGAGTAACTTGAAATCAATTCTTCTTGAGCCTTACGTGCTGACTCAAACCATGCAGCAGCTTTGTTAGCGCTTGATGGTGCAGGAGCAACCAAAGTGCCACGACGGTCATCTGGGTTGGGCCGACGTTCAATCAACTCAGCTTTTTCAAGCCGATCCAGCATGGCAGTCGTTGCACCTGAAGTGAGACCTGTAAACTTGGAAAGTTCAGATGGTGTGGCAACCCCTTTTTGGAATAAAAGCCTGAGACACTCCATATCGGTTACATTAAGTCCTGCCCATTCGCTCATGGCGTTTCGGAATGTCGTTAAATTAACCCCATAGTCCCTTACAGCCATTAGGGCTCGTTTTTTCAATTCTATTTTTGTTGGTTTTGTCATAGCAATATACTCTTGACATTGTCTTTATTTTGAAGTATCTTTATTATAAAGATAAAATGATTTATGTGCAAGGTTTCAAACACCCCAATTTAAATAAGGAGATTATTATGAGCCCAAAGACAGAAACAAAAAAATCCGAAAAATCATCTAGCCAAGGATTTACCGCCGAAGAAAAAGCCGCGATGAAGGCACGCGCCCAAGAGATGAAAGCAGAAGCACGCGCAAGCAAGGATCGAGCAGAAGGTGAAAAAGCCTTGCTTACGGCCGTTGCACAGATGAAAGACCCAACCGACCGCTCCATGGGAAAACGAATTCATGAAATTATTTCTGCTGCTGCACCAAACTTGATGCCGAAAACCTGGTATGGCATGCCTGCTTACGCTAATGAAGATGGCAAGGTCATTTGTTTCTTTCAGGCAGCAAGCAAGTTTGGTGTACGGTATGCAACCTTTGGGTTTCAACCCGATGCAAAGCTCGACGATGGTAATATGTGGGCTGCCAGCTTTGCGCTGATTAAGTTAACTGCTGCCGAAGAGGCAAAGATTAGTGCACTTGTGAAAAAAGCTGTGAGTTAATAATAGTCTACTAACACCAAAAGCTTATAAAAAAGAAATGAACTATGCTGATTCTTACCCGAAAAGAAATTGAAAACCTTCTCAACCCCAATGAACTTCTCCTTGCACTCGAAGAAGGATTCAAAGCATTAAGTGCGGGTCAACTCAATGTGCCACCACGCAATCAAGCTATTGCGCCCAAAGGTGTGTTGGTAGGTATGCCTGCTTATATGCCGCATAAATTGATGTCGGTTAAACTTGTCAGCGTATTTCATGAAAATCACAAACAAAACATCCCTGACCATCAAGCGACGATCACCTTGTTTGATTCTGAAACTGGCTCCCCCATCGCATTCATGGATGGTGAATATATTACCGCCATGCGCACCGCCGCAGGCGCCATGGTTTCTATTAAACATTTGGCTCATAAAGACAGTAAAACAGTTGCCATCATTGGTGCTGGCGTTTTAGGTCATGCTCACTTACAGATGATTGGAACTTTGAGTGGCATCGAAACGATTTTGATCGCCTCAAAAGATTTTTCCAAAGCGGAGGCATTGGCGGCCCACGCTTCCAACGCCTCCGCGGTTGATTCAACTCAAGCAGCAGTTTCCCAAGCTGACATTGTTTGCCTGTGCACCTCATCGCTTGAGCCAGTCATCAAAACTGAATGGCTGAAAGCAGGCGTACACATCTCCTCTGTTGGATATCGCCCACCTGGCGGAGAGTTACCACGCGACTTGGTAGAAACGAGTCACATCTTTGTAGAGTCACAAATTGCGTTTCAAGCACCGCCTGTCGGCAGCGCCGAGTTGCAAGGACTTGATTCAGAATCAGGTACGGAATTAGGTCAAGTTTTATTGAAACAGCGAGCAGGCCGAAGGTCCGAAACCGAAGTGACGATCTATAAATCCATGGGGCACGCCATGGAAGATTTAGTTGCCGCGAATTTAGTCTATCAAAAAGCGATGGAAATAGGAATGGGAAAAAGATTTGAGTTATAAAAAGTGAAGGTCACGTTGATCGTGACCTTCACTTTTTATACTATTTATCAAAATGCAAGATCGCAAGGTTGCCATCGAAATGTTTGGCAATTTGTTCAGGAATATTTCCCAGCGTATCAGCCACGCGTTTGCGGGAGCCAAAACCAGGAAGGATAATAAAGTCGCTGACAGCTTCATGCTCCAATCTCTCAGATCTGAATTGGTCTTTGAGTGTTTCCAGTTTCACGGGCTGATCTGCCTTACAGGCGACGATCAACGCTTCCAGAGTCTGCAGGTAACTGGCATCTGTGCGGATCAACAATGGTACATTCAACGCCTTCGCAAAAGTTAGATTCGCTTCCAACATACGGCGCAAAATAATAGGCGGGACGGATTTGGGCGGAACAAGAAAAATTATCCGTTGCATGCTATTAAGCGGCAAGGACAGCTTCCCTACCAGCACCGGTGTATCAGACCCCCAAATGACTTCATCTAAAACTGAGCCAAGCATGTTTTCACGGAATGTCCTTTTGCCACGCCACCCCATGACGATAAGCGACACATTTTCTTCGTGTGCGGTATGTAAAATACCATGGGCATGAGTCAATTCCAGGCGGGGGATTAACTCGATCTCGGTCTCTGGGTCTTGCAGGGACTCTTGGACACGTCCGAGCATTTCCTTGTGAAAGTGAAAACTGTTTTCCTTATTGGGACCTTCATCACGCGCCACACTGACAGCCAGCACTTTCCCTTTGGAAGCACGCGCAAGTAGGCTTGCCAATGCGACCAACCCTTCGGATGATTTTGAATCTGCCACAGGCACAAGAATGCGCCCAAAGAGTTGAGCCTGCTCATCTTCTGCCGAAGCAGTTTGCAGGTCAGATGCGAAGCGCTGGACGATCAAGGGGGAAGTGATCGAGGTGAGGAGAATCATCAAGATGGCGGCATTGAAGAGGTTGGAGTCGAAAAGTCCAGTTTCCAAACCAATGACCAATGTTGGAATGGTCACAGCAGCTTGCGCATGAGAAAGACCGTAGACTGTCCAAAATTCTGATTTGGTGTATTTATAAATTTTTGCGGTGATCCATGCCGCGACAAATTTGGAGACATAGGCAACGATGGTCACGCCAATGGCAATGACAATCGTCTGCGGGTTTTTGAGGAATGTGAGCGGGTCGGTGATGAGACCGCTGTAAAGAAGAAAAACGGGGATGAAAAACGATTCTCCGATGAAAAGAACATGGCTCACAACCGGGCTATGACGCGGCAACATGGAGTTGACAGCCAGCCCTGCAAGAAATGCGCCGACTACTTCGTGGACACCGATCAACTCGGCGGTGAACGCCGCAACAAAAAGAGCCACGATGACGAATTGAAATTCAACAGCGCGGCTTGTCAGTTTTTGAAAAACGATCTTGCCAAGTCGTGGCAGCCCGAAAATGATGACAGCCGTAAAAATAACAAGCAATACGAGCAATTGAATGAAATACCCAAGGGTAACACCGCCGCCTGATCTCGCTCCCAGCACAACCGCCAGCACGATGAACGCGCCAATATCCGTAAGAACGGTTGCGCCTGTAGTGACTGCAATTGCTTCATTGCGCGTGACACCAAACTTTGTGAGGATGGGAAATGCGATCAACGTGTGGGATGCAAACGCCGAACCCAGCAGGATCATCCCCAGCCAATCGAGGCCAAGGATGTAACCAAGCCCCATGCCCATGAGCTGGGGAAAAATAAAAGTGATTAAGCCGAAAACCAGCGCGCGCGAACGCACTTTCATGAACTGGTTGATATCCACTTCCAAGCCAGCGCTGAACATGAGATAGACAAGGCCAATGGTGGAGAGAAATTGAATGCGGTCGTTGTCTTCCAGCAGGCCAAATCCATGTGGACCAATCAACATGCCGCCGATGATGATGCCTATAATACCCGGCAGTTTCAACCGCTCAGAAAGGAGCGGTGTGATCAAAATGATTGTCATGATGACTAGGAAAAAGCCTACCGGTTTATGAAAGAGTTCAAGAAACATGAAGAGACCTTTAAATAATTAAGGATGAACAGTGAAAGATGAAATAAATTCTCATACCCTGTTAATTGATTTTAACGGGGGAATGAAATGAAGTCTAGAAGTTTTGCAACAATGCATCACATAGAACTTATGCACCCGCATCAAATTTCTCCATCCAACGTGGAGGCGCGGCTAGTTCAGTAAAACCAAATTGACTGTACAGCCCGTGGGCATCGTGAGTTATCAAGGTCCAACGGCGCAGACCTTGTAATTCAGGATGAGTCGTAACACATTCCATCATCCATTTGCCAAGTGATTGTCCGCGATACTCTTCATGAACAATCACATCACACAAATAAGCAAAGACAGCATAATCTGTGACGATTCTTGAAAAGCCCACCTGCCGATCACCATCATAGACGCCAAAATTCAAAGAGTGTTGAATCGATTTTTCAATGACATGGCGCGGACGGTTGCTAGCCCAATAAGCGCGGGAAAGCATGTCGCAAACTGCATCCATGTTTAATCGAGACGCATCATCTGATATTATGAATTTATTTTTTTTCCATTCCATGTTAAACCAACTCCACTTCTACAATTTCTCCAGCGCTCAATCCTGTGGCATCTGCATGAATCTTCAACAAACCATCAGCGGCGGCTAGAGTAAAAATCAAATTGCTTTTACCAAAAATTGGTTCTGCCTGATAATGAACAACAGATTGTTGAAAGTCGTGGGTTAACTTCACAGGCCACCAATCTTCGCGTCCTGCTTGAGATGGCAAATTCACCGTCAGTTTTGCTTGCACAGTTGCTTTTGGTTTCGGCAATGCGCCTAATAATTTTTCAATCACTGGGACTACAAATAAATATCCATTCACCAATGCACTCACTGGATTGCCCGGCAAGCCAATCACAGCTTTGCCATCGCACACGCCTAATATCGTCGGCTTGCCAGGGCGTGTATTAATTCCATGCACCAACACACCAGGTTCGCCCAATTGACGAATCACTTCAGCAGTCATATCTCTTGTGGATGCAGAGGAACCTGCCGTGATGATTACTGCGTCGCATTCTGATAAGGCTTTCGCCGCCGCTTCTTTCAAAATCTGAAAGTTGTCTCCAAAAATCCCATAGCGGATTGCTACGCCTCCGCTTTTTTCAATAAGAGCACCGAGTGTATACGAATTGATATCACGCACTTGACCAGGACGTGGTGCTTGGCTTGGATCAATCACCTCATCACCTGTGGAAATCAAACCAACACGAGGTTGCTTTGCTACATCGACAGATGTAATGCCCAAAGCCATCAATCCACCAATCTCTGCAGGGCGGATTTTCGTCCCTTTGGGAATCACCAGTTGATTCTGCGCAACATCCTCTCCAATGCGAATAACATTTTCGCCATCCGCAACCGATTTGAAAATTTCAATCTCTTTTTCCTCACCCTGCTCAGAATTGGCTACAGCACGAGCCACCTGTGTGTATTCAATCATTACAACTGCATCAGCCCCTTTGGGAAGCATCCCGCCCGTATGAATCAACGCACATTGACCTGCGATTAATTCAAAAGTTGGCGAATCCCCCATCGGCACTTCACCAATGAGATTGAGATACGCAGGAAGGGAGTCTGTTGCACCGAATGTATCTTTGGCACGGACAGCATAGCCATCCACAGTGGTACGTTGAAAATCAGGTAAGGGATGCGGTGCAAACACATCTGCTGCGGTGACATGGCCGAGAGCTGAGGAAACGCTCAACGAGACAGAGGCAACTGTCGGCGCGTGGGAAGCGAGATGCTCGAGCATTTTTTGTCGTGCTTCATCTGGTGGAAGGAGGGTTAGAAATTCAGGCATGAATCTTTCATCCTATGAAATCCAAAATGTGACTGTGAGGAAATAAATCGTCAATCCAAAACCTGCCAATGCAGTAAAAGTCAGCAAACGCCAATTGGGTGGAGAACCATTTGCAATCGAGGTAAGTTGAAACACCTGGAAAACAGCAAAAGGCAACGGTAGGAAAGCTCGCCAAACTAGTGAAAGTGAAAACCCAAAGAGTGGCACAAGGGCAAAGAATATATACACAAATGCAATCAGGCTGTGATGTAAAGGCACCGCAACTTCCCAACTGAGTCGGCGCAACAATGTGGACCGTTGATATTTCTCATCATTCGAAAAGGTCGGGAAGTTAAGGATAAGAAAGTATGCAAGCCCAAGAGCCGTAAGCGGAATTACCGCCACAACAAGTAAGCGATGTGTGGCGTTGGATTGTAAAAGAAAACTAATGGACGGGATGATATAGGCAACATGAATCGCGAGTGCCAATTCACCAAATCCACGGTCAAGCAAACGAAAAGGAGGTGTGGCATAAAAAATGACAAGAATAAAAGAGGAAAGAAAAAAGAGAAAAGTAGATGTCACCAAATTTTTGCTGAGATAAAGCACAATGACGATTGTCCCTACAGCGGCTAATGACGCATAGGAAACGAAAAGCAGATTGTTACGAAGAGTCTCTTTTTGCAACGGGGTTTCATTTTCTATCAACGGTTCATTGTGTGGACGAAACGCTTCGGCCAACAAGTTCATGCCTAGTTGTGCAAAGAGGACTCCACCAAGCCCTAACCAAAAGGTCAATACGTTAAATGGCTTGCCAAGATAAGCGGGAATACTCGCGCCAAGCAAATAAGTCAAGGCAGCGAGAAGGAGGTGGAGAGGACGAGAAAGGCGAAAAAGATTAGGAGCCAAATTAGTTAAACCAGAAACCTGTCAGCAAGGTTTTATTTGAGTCAACAGCATTATTTAGCATAGCTAACAAACCATCAAGAGAATGGGTGTTTGTTTGTTTTACATTTGTTTGTTTTACATTTGTTTGTATTGCAGTTTTTATTTTTCCAACTTCGTCAACAGACAGCCAATATAGCGGGCATTTATTGATATTAAAATTCCCATCCATGTAGCTGGTTGGAATTATTTTTGGTGAAATATTAATTAACAAGTCTCCTAATGGCTTGGGGTTCTTAAGCATATCAATAATCACATCATCAATGCCTACCTGCCTAAGTATTTCAGAATCTGCAAAATGATTATCTCTTGAAAAGTTCGAACAATAATTAAATATCACCAACAACAACCAATGTAAAACTCCTGCATTAACGACATCATCAAGTCCTTTTTCTAAATCATCGTCATATAGAGGAACACGAGAATAGCCCACGAAGTCCCAAATCTTCGGGTTCTCTTTTGTTAAATCAACCGCCATTTGTTGGAGTTCGTCGGAATTTCCGATAACTAATGCATCTAAAGCAGGGCTTATCTTTTCCTTAAAGCCCGAATAGTCAAAAAGAAAAGTAAATGAATAAAAACTCATAATAAGCTTCTCCTAGTTGTCCAATAAGCAACGACTAAATAAGTTTTATCATCGTTTATCTACCGAGATATTCTTCCAACCTATCCACCGCCTGCGGAAGATTCTTCCTACCCAACCCCAAGCGGAAATGATTGCCCGAGTCGTCATACATCGTACCGGGCAACAACATCACACCTGCTTTTTTTACGACATCCTCACAAAACTCTTCCACATCCCCTTTCAAGAGCTTCGGGAATCCCATAGATCCAGCCTTGGGCCGCGACCACTGAAACAAGTCCGCATGGCGAGAGAAGAAGTCGTCCACAACGGCAAGATTGTTTTTGATGATCCCAAGGTTTCGGTCAATGAGTTTTTGGCGATTCCGCATGGCAACTTCTGAAAGAAACTCGCTTGGCGCTGAATTACAAATCGTTGTGTAATCCTTGAGAGACGCCATGTTTTGATAAATCGTTTTGTTCCTGGTAGCTACCCAACCGATGCGCAAGCCTGCAAGCCCATACGTTTTTGATGTAACACCTAAAGAAACAGCATGGTCGCCCATGTCACAAGCTGCAGGGAGACGATCCGTCACATTGTATTCAGACTCGCGATAGACCTCGTCACAAAATAAAATCAAATTATTTTCTTGAGCAAATTGATTTACTGCCTCAAAATCTGCACGGGACATTAAATATCCCGTTGGGTTATGCGGCGTGTTGATGATGATGCCTTTCGTATTCGTCCGCATCAAATGACGAAGTTCGTTTAAATCCAAAGCCCAATTATTTTCTTCACGAGCCAGCCAAGGGCTCACATCACAACCGACGGAACGAACCACTTCCGCAAGGGATTGGTAGCAGGGCGAATGTACGATGACATGGTCCCCTTTTTGGAAGGCCGCATACATGAAAAGATAAATCGCTTCCCCTGCGCCCGTATGCACCAATATATTTTCTGGCTGCATGCTTGTATAAAGAGACGTGATTTCTTTTCGTAAGGCAGGGCTGCCTTGTGATTCGGTATATCCCAACCACACATTTTGATATTTCTCTGCTGACCCTGGCTCCAATGCCAACAAGTCTGCAGTGGACATGGCTTCACAATCGGAAGAGGAAAGCAGGAATTCCGTATTGAATTCATATTTAGCAAAATAACGTTCGAGTTTGAAGGGAGGAAGATGCATTTCAATCCTTTTTAGAGATTAGCTTTTTAGTGTTTTCTTTACATCACGATAATGCGTTTGGTTATGAATATACAGCATCTTCACCATCTCACGAATACTGGTCTCACCCAAGAATGGATGTTTCCCTCTAATTTCCAATTCCTCATCTTTCAAACCTGAAACCCAAGTCACAGAATTGGCACGGATTTCCTTATACTGTTCCAATAACTCAGCAGGAGTTAAATCTTTTGTCTTGGCTTGTTGACTGGCATTATAGCGGTCGATAGAAAAATCATCTGGCGAACCTGCCCCACCTTGGCGAATCCCTTCAAACAGTTTCACCAATCCACGCTCAGAGGTAACGAAATGAGAAAGCACATGACGTAACGTCCACAATTCCCCTTCAGTATAAACTTCTGCGCTCCACTGTTCATCAGTCAACCCAGAAAAGAATTGAATGAAGCGTTCACCTTCAGATTGCAATTTTTGAGCAAGTTCTATGGATTCAGACATATTTTTCTCCTCTTATAAGAAAATCCCCATCTTTATGGGGATTCGTAACGAGCATAATTAATCGAACGCTTGCCCGTCAGTGGCCAGTAATAATTTTTCATCTTTGAGATTTGCTCAATCAAACGTTTGCTATCAGGAAAGTCCGTCCGCACATAATAATAATGAGTATCGTAGGGACTATCTCCAAAAACTGCTTCAAGTACATATCCATTTTCTTCAGCATAGGTCTTGAGCAAAATTGTCATACTAAACCAACGTTGAGCAAGGTTGGCATCCGTTAATTTGGGAGGAACCAACGGTGAATAATAATCATGAAACATGATGATTTGTGGTTTATATGTATCTAAATATTCGACTGTGATTTTTCCATTATGTGCAATGAATTGATCGTTCAATCCCCAAGTGTCTACAGCTTTCCAGCCTGAATAATAGGGTAATAACCCCGCTTCTGTAACAGCAATTGTATATCCCTTATCACGATACTCTGCCAGCAACTTCCCCATTTCGTATCGGCCATCGCGCTCATAAGGGCGATCACATGTTTGTTGGTAGGATGTAAGAAAACAATTTTGATATGTAGAATAATAAATTAGACTGGACAGCAAAGCAGTCAGTACAATAACATAAACGCTGCTTTCTTTAACTGAGAAATGGCTCAGCCACGAAAAGTCAAACTCGCCCAAGAGTGGAATCCAAGCCATAAGAGCAATGGGAAGCAAAGCATATTGAAAGCGTGCACCAAAATTCATTTCATCAGAAATTAAAATAAAAGCAGAGGCAAACCCAAGAATGGGAATAAGATATGCAATTGTTTGTCTCGTGGTTTCGCGTGAACGGAATCCCAATAAAGCAAGAATGGCAAAAGGCAGAGCCAATCGCAATGTATTCCACAAGGATGCATAAAAAGAATCCCAATGTAGGCCGTTATCCCCTTTTTTGTAAAAAGGATTCGGAAGTGGGTATCCAAAATAATTCCAACGCCAGGCGAAATACGTACCACCGAATAAAAGAAAAACAAGTCCAAACGTTACTAGGATTAAAATGGATTTCTTCCACCCACGCATGATAATAACCATCAATAAAATCAATGAGGCGAGGATAACACCCTCAGGACGAATTAAGCCAGTGACTAATCCACTCAAGGCGAAAGCAAGCACGAACCCAAAGCGTGGCGCTTCTTGTTTGGTCAGAATCAAGCCCAAGGTCCAGGTTGAAGCGGCGGCAAGTGCAAAGTAGGGCGTTCCAAAGTAAGCTGCTACATAGGAAAGTCCTGTGCCAACAGCAAGATACAGCCCACTAAATATGGAAAGAAAAATATCTCCATTATGAACGCGGCGATTTGTCCAATAGATAATGAGGATAGTGATGATATGTGAAGTAAAACCAATTCCACGAACTGCCTGCCCTACAGTAAGTCCCATTCGAATCAACAACGCAGCGGTAGCCATGAAAAGAAAATCGGTCGCACCATCTACAGGATGTTCTCCCACATTCCAAACAATGCCATGACCACTCGCAAGATTTTGCGAATACCGCATGAGCATGGCCGCATCCTCAAAGGGTGGAATGGTGAAATCTACGTACCGTGCGGCATAATACAAGGTAGCAGAGATTAAGAGAATAGAGACAAGAATGTCAGTGAGGAGGGATTTTTTGAGAATCATTACTTCAAGTATACCCCGATGATTGAGTAGTCTCGAGTGATAAAAGGAGATGCGAAAAAACTTAAATCAATGAATATCCACCGTCAACAACGATGGTTTGGCCAGTAATATACTCATTTTTGATAAGAAACTCGAGTGCAGAAGTCACTTCATCCAAAGTAGCAGCCCGCTTGAGGGGAAGCCGTTCCACCAATTTATTCCACTGCTCGGGAGTAACCACATCTGAAGGCAATACCAACCCAGGCGCAATGGCGTTGACGCGAATTTCAGGGGCAAAGGCTCGTGCCAACATTTTAGTCAGAGATTCCAACCCCGCCTTGCTAACTGTATAAGACGGATAGCGACTCCATGCTTTTTGTGCACCAATATCTGTAATGTTGATAATTAGACCACCAGCACTCATTCGCTTGGCAGCTTGTTGTGAAAGTAAAAACGGTGCGCGCAGATTCAAATCCAGTGCCGCATCCCAATCCTGGACCGCAAGCTCTTGCGGCTTGCCAACAGGCATCACCGCCGCTGAGTTAACTACGACTTTCAATGGCGCGTGAAATTCATCGACAAGCGAGAAAAGAAAATCAACCCTTTCTGGCACAGTCAAATCTGCACGGATGGGTAAACAATCTACGCCCAAGGCACGGATTTCTTTTACGGTGTGCTCGGCTTCATCTGCTGAGCCACGATAGTGCAAGGCAATTGAATATCCCATCCGCGCCAGAGATAAGGCAAAGGCTTTTCCCAATCGATGCGCACCGCCAGTGACAAGGGCAAGTGATGTAGATGTCATTGATTCAAAAGTTCCTGTTCATAAAAACATAAAAGTTTTTCATTAATACCTCGAGTATTATACAATGGACGGAAAATTGTAAAGGCATCCGAATGAAAATAGCCATCAATCACATCGCCATACTATTGCCCTCTTTAGAAAATGCCATAAAAACATTACTCAAAGATGGCATTGAACCTGAGAACCTGCAAAGATTCGCATCAGAAGGTACAGAAGAATCATATGCAGGTTCAGAACATTTACAAGCCCGTCTTTTGCTCATGTCACCGATTGGATCTGGTCCATACGAAAGAGCGTTAAAGAAGCGGGGATCTGGGTTACATCACATCGCCATAGACGTAGACGACTTGCAACAATTCATCCACAAAATGAGTGCTATTGGCTGGTTGTTGCACCCTTCCAGCTTGGAAAAATATAAGGCAGGCTTACCCATTTACTTTGCTCGCCCTGGCATCCATACTTTACTTGAAGTGGAACACAAAGAAATAAAAAATGCAGACAGTTTGATTAAGAAAGTCCATATTCCTGTAGATTCAGGAAAAGAAAAATTTATCAGCGAATTATCTTTGGATCATCTCATTCCAACTTCAACTCAAATCTTTAGTTTCGAGATTGGCAATAAAGCCTACACAATAGATATGCTACTTTGAGTTTATTCCTCTATTTCCTCCCTTATAATCTGAGCATGACAAATACTTGGTATGTTCTTTCTCTCGGTGATGGGATGATGGCAGATGAACCTGCCGATGAGATTCGCAAAAAGTTTCTCGCTATGGAAAACCTCCCTGCAGAAGCAGCCGTATTTAAGCGACTTGAATCCGAAGGCCGCTTGCATTGTGAAGCCTTTGCATTCTTTTCACCTGCTGCTACAGAGTTGGCAAAAGCCTTTGGCGCAAGTCCATGCTCGAAACCAGTCAGAAGCGGATTGGGGTTACTGGTTGGTGATGAAAAAAATTGGGAACTCCTTTTCCCAGAAATTGGATAGTAGAAAAGCATGCCACGTTTAATCACATTGGGAGTTCTAGCTTCCTTATTTTTCAGCAGTACCTTCATCCTCAATCGTGCAATGAGTCTGGCAGGTGGTCACTGGGCATGGACATCAAGTCTGCGCTTCGGGTATATGCTGATATTTTTGACTCTCCTTCTGCTCATGACCCAAGGGAGAAAAGCTCTCGCTCAAATAAAAGAAGTTTTTATTCAACACTGGATATTTTGGATTCTTGCAGGCAGCATTGGCTTCGGTATTTTTTATTCTTTCATCACTTTTAGCGCAACTTACGCCACAGGTTGGATTATCGCCACCACCTGGCAGACCACCATCCTCGCCACGCCCATTGTATTAATCTTCTTCGGCAGAAAAGTTCCCACCAAAGGAATTCTGCTCACGCTTCTTATCTTCCTAGGCATTGTCCTCGTCAATATCGAACACGCCATCACCACAGACCTTCGAACTGTTTTATTTGGAGCGGTGCCTGTTTTAATCGCAGCATTTGCCTACCCCATTGGCAACCAACTTGTTTGGGAAGCGCGTATTGGCGAAAACAAAAAAATCCCGCATATGCAACATCCCATCTTGGAAAATGGATTTGCGCGAGTCCTGCTTCTTACTATGGGCTCAATCCCTTTCTGGATCATTCTCCTGCTCTGGACTCAACCTCCGCTTCCCTCTTCGGGACAGTTGCTCAGCACTGCGTTGGTTGCACTCCTCTCAGGCGTAATCGCCACTACCATCTTTCTTTACGCAAGGCATCTTGCAAAACAACCTTATGAAATCGCCGCTGTAGATGCCACTCAATCCATGGAAGTGATCTTTTCACTTATCGGCGAAATCGTTTTATTAAACGGAGCCATCCCAGGCATCTTAGGAATCATTGGCATCGCTCTCACCATCATCGGACTCGTCGCCTACATTGCCATGCAATCAAAGTAAATTGACTGGCTCCAATGTACCATCTCAATTTTAGAACTAGCTTTATATAATCTCCAAAAATTTATCCACGGAGAATATATTTATGCAAAAACGTACCAAAATCATCATCGGAATCATCGTTGGAATTCTGGTTTTAATTTGTATTTGCGGGATTGTGTTTATCCAGTCCTCAAATACCCCTGAAGCACAAGCCACTACCCTAGCTCGCTATACTGCAGAAGCCGCACAAGCTACTACTGACGCAAATCAGGCAGCCGACGCGGCAGTGACTTCCACTGCCGAAGCACAACTTCTTCAAGCCCGCATGGATAATGCAGAAGTAGTTTTTGAAGACACCTTTGATGAAAATAGTCCCTTCTTAAGAAAGATCAGTGCAACTGACTCATATTACATGCGTGATGGGACCCCTGAATTTTCACCCGCCTTCACCAATTACCACCTGTATCCTGTCGGAATCAATGTTTCAGACTTCATTGCCGAGTTGGATTGCAAACCAACCAGTGGCGAAGCCTATTGCGGAATTGCATTTGCTGTCAAACAAATTGATCCACAAGTATCTTTCCCTGATTTCTTTTACGCAGCCTATCTCGCGTCTTCAGGAAGATGTGGCACCGATGATCTTACTGGAAGTTATAGTGTAAGCAAATCGGCAACCTGTACTGTTTCATCCACCTCAGGCAACAGCTTATTTGACCGTCTCCGCATTGAACGTATCGGTCAACATGTAAAGATTTACAAGAATGGCGAATTGGTAAAGGAAGTAACTCTTGATAATCCCGAAGCCGCCTCTGGGGATATCGGCCTTTATTTTGGCACCACCTCGAACGAAGGAATATCAAGTCTTGAAGTGGATAATTTAAAAATCTGGGCAGTGAAGTAAAAATTACCTACAGGAAATATCACATGAAAATTCAGGATGTCCCTTTTAACACCATTGACTGGAGCACGGTCAACCAGACAGAACACAAAGGGGAAACAGGAATGGCTTATTGGCGTACGTTTGAAATGGGAAACATTCGTGTGCGCATGGTTGAATACTCAGCAGGGTACAAAGCCGATCACTGGTGCAATTGTGGACATGTACTGCTCGTTCTGGAAGGCGAAATGACCACAGAATTAAGTGATGGCAGAAAATTCTCCATGAAAGCAGGTTCAAGCTATCAGGTTGCCAACGATGCGAATCCACATCGTTCCTATACAGAGACTGGCGCGAAGTTATTTATTGTGGATTAAAATAAAATAAAAGACGCTGATTTTTAATCAGCGTCTTTTTATTTCTTGAAAGCAGCAGAGCTTTTTTATTTAAAGAAGTTTGAAATAAAGAACCAAATATTGGCTGGCCGCTCAGCAAGTCGGCGCATAAAGTAGGGATACCAGTGAATTCCAAATGGAACATAGACTCTGACTGGATATCCTTCTTTCGCCAGTTTATCTTGCAAGTCACGGCGAATGCCATAAAGCATTTGGAATTCCAATCCGTTTTTCGGCAAACCGACTTTTTCAGCATACTGTTTGGCAAAGGCTATGCGATTCTCATCGTGCGATGCAATCGCAGGGATGGGAGGAACACGTCCATCCTCCGATAGCTTGGATTGCTTCGCAAGAGAGGTGTCAATCATGATCTTGGTCAACAGATCGTAATTTGCATCGACGTCAGCTTTTTTAGGGAAGGCTTTATCTGGTGGTTCCAAATACGCCCCTTTGACCAAACGAATGCGAATCTCATCCTGCATCAAACGGCGTGTATCTGCTTCTGCACGATACAGGTAGGCTTGTACCGCCATTCCGACATTGGTATATCCTTTTTCACGCATTGCATAATAGAGGTTGATGGTTTTATCGGTATACGGGGTGTCCTCTATATCAATACGGACAAAAGTCTTATTCTGTTTGGCACGAGCGAGAATTCTTTCCAGGTTTTCAGCACATAAACTCTCATCCAAACCAAGGCCGATTTGAGTCAACTTGATGGAGACGTTGCCCCTCGCAGCAGGATCAGCTCCGAGCGCGTCCAGAGTCGCAAAGATGTCATCAGTTGCTTGTTGTGCTTCATCAGGTGTATTCGTATGTTCGCCGAGATGGTCAAGTGTTACATTAATCCCCTTTGCATTTAACTCATGGACAACGCGCATCGCGTCTGTCAATTTTGTGCCTGCCACAAAACGAGAAGCGGTTCGCCAGGCAAATCCCCAACTGGTAATCAAATTTTGGGCCCAGGCCGCCTTGGAAAGATAAATCAAAAGTGAACGGAGCATTTCGATCCTTCCAGAACAAGATGTGCTGACTTTTCGTCAACGCCCGTATTCTAGCACAGGGAACCTATTTTGGTATGTTATACTTTTTCAGTGACTTTAGTCATTGTCCGGAGGAACATTGAGAAACCGAAATACAAATACCATCCTCAGGGGTGTATCTTTTCTATTTTTGAGCGCGGCCATTGTCTTTGCCATTATTTCATTGATTGGCTACAGCCGCCAGCGCAACAACTATCCAAGCGGAATGACCATCGCGGGGGTGCCGGTCGGCGGGCTTACCCCTGCAGAAACATCCCAACGATTGCTGGAAGTTTACACTTCTCCCATTGAAATCAAATACGCAGATGCCGTCATTCAAATTGAACCCTCCGTTGTAGGGTTCCAGCCTGATATTGAAACCATGTTAGCCGCCGCCGACCTGAGCCGCACAGGCGGTCCGTTTTGGGGTGGATTTTGGGATTATCTTTGGAATCGCAGCACCCAAGGGACAGAAATTCCATTAAGTGCAACTATTTCAGAAGAACGTCTGCAGGAATATTTGCAAAATGAGATTTCTACTCGCTACGATCAACCGCCAACACCTGCTCAACCGATTCCAGGTGGGACCGACTTCCTGCCCGGTGCTCCCGGACAGACTCTTGACCTCGACCGTGCCGTGCTTCTGATTAGCGATGCACTTCGCTCTCCAACCAATCGCTCCATTGCATTAACGTTTACAAGAAGCTCTGCCGCTAGACCGACGATTGAAAATCTTCAAATTCTCTTAAAGCAAATTATCACCGTCTCCAAATTTGACGGTTTGATTGGTCTTTACATGGCCGACCTGCAAACTGGGCAAGAGATTCACTTTGCTATTAACAACAAGCAAGAAATTCCTGTAGAACCCGATATTGCTTTCACTGCCTCTAGTACGATTAAGGTGCCAATCGTTGCTTCGTATTTAATTAATCGTGGAAGTAATCTCGATTCCAATATTTCCAACGTCATTTCACGCGTTTTAGGAAAATCAGATAACTCTGCCACCGACGTCGTGCTTGGACAAATTGACCCGAATATCGGTCCCTTGATTGTTTCCCAAAATATGAAGACCATTGGTCTAAGCAGCACCTTTATTAACGGCTTCTTCTATTTAGGAGCACCTCCCCTTTCTCCCAGACCAGTGACACCAGGCAATTCACGAACTGATGTCTTCACCGACCCAGATCCGTATTCCCAGACAACTCCTGCTGAAATGGGCGCCTTATTGACCGATATTTATCAATGTGCACAAAGCGGTGGTGGCGCATTGGTTGCCGCCTTCCCAGATAAAGTCAGCAAAGATACCTGTCAATTACTGATTGATTTTATGGCGCAAGATAAATTAGGTGCCTTAATTCAAGGCGGCGTGCCAGACGGAACCCTCGTACCGCACAAGCATGGATATGTGCCCGCCGCAGACGGGACCGTCCACGATATCAGCGACGTGGGCATTGTCTACACCCCAGGTGGAAACTTCGTCCTCTCCGTGTACACCTACCACCCTGAATACAATGTGTGGGACATCACGAATCCACTCATTGGAGATTTGGCAAAAGCAATCTACAACTATTACAACCTTACAAATCAATAATGACATAGCCCGTTTTCAATGAAAACGGGCTATTTTTTCCCCACTTCGTATATAATTCAATTTATGAGTGCATCCTTGGGATTGTATCGCCTGCAACAAGTTGACCGACAAATTGACCGTGCCCACACACAACTGGAAACGATTCGCAAAACACTGGAAAATGACCGTGAATTAAAAGATGCTCTCACGTTAGTAGAAACCACCGACATGAAATATCGCACAGCCAAACAGGCTTTGCATCTAGCCGAATCTGAAGCGGAAAGTCAGAAGATTAAGATTCAGCAAGTTGAGTCAAGTTTATACAGTGGCACAGTTCACAACCCGAAAGAATTACAAGACCTGCAAAAAGAAGTCGCTTCTCTAAAGAAACATCTTGTTACTCTAGAAGAAAGACAACTGGAAGCGATGCTCAAAGCTGAAGCTGAAGAATCAGCTACAAACGAAGCGCGAAGCGGTCTTGAAAAAGTCCAGGCGCGATTAAGCGGTGAACACAAAAAACTTTTTGAAGACCAAGCCAGCATTCTGAAAGATTTGGAAAGATTAAGTGAAGAACGAGAAGCTTCGGTTAACCCTGTCGAAGCAAAGTTACTTGAAATTTACAACGAACTTCGCAAACAAAAGCGCGGTATCGCTGTGACAGAGTTTGAAGAAAACTCCTGCTCATCTTGCGGCTCTACATTGACATCCACTTTACAACAAGTAGCAAAATCTTCAAAGCAATTGGCATATTGCCCATCCTGTGGAAGAATTCTTTACACGAGTTAATCCATGTCACTTTTCGCAATTGAACCTTATTCATTTTTCGTAGGTTTTCTGGCCGCCACTATTTTTTGGTGGTTGATTCGCAACGCTCGTCCATTGTTGGATGAAGTACGCACAAGTATCCGCGAAAGAAATGAAGAAGCTCAAGCTCGTAAAGCAAATACCATCGAAGAAAATCATCGGCGTGTGACATTGCGTCGTGCTCAAGGCATGCACCTCGCTGCACCGCTCTTTGCATTAGACGAAATCCTACAAGCCCCAAAACTTCTTGCTCCCCATCCAATTGTTGAGCCTGGCACTCCTTCGCCATTTGAAGATGTTGTATCAAGGACCATCCCCTATTTACCCACATGGCCTGAGATTGCTTCTTCTTTTGGGGCTCAATCCATCACACTTCCTCAAGCGCTTAGTGGAAACGCAAATCTCGTAATCATTGGGCAGCCCGGTGTTGGAAAAACGGTTGCACTTGCGCACCTCGCCTCTTTGCTTGCCAATCGCAGTGAAGTACTTGGCGAGAACCAGAATATGATTCCATTCTTGTTGCATGTTGCCGACCTGAAACTTCCAATCACTGACGAAAAAGATGTTCTCAAGCCAATTATTGATGCGTCCTCTGAGGCCGCTCCCATGTTGGATTTTGGCAGACTACCAGGTTTTATTCAAAACACTTTCAAAAACGGTCAAGCTGTCTTGATGATCGATGGGTATGATGAAATCACCCCAGCCGAGCAACAAGTGGTTAGTGATTATTTAAAAATTCTTATCAAGGTATTTCCTAAAAATAGAGTTGTCACCACAGGCGCACCCGAATATTTAGATGGATTAATTGCGCTTGGCTTCGCTCCTCTGGCCTTGATGACCTGGTCACCAAAACAATCTGATAATTTCATCAAACAATGGGGCGAGTTGTGGAGTCAAACAGTCAGCTTGGAAGCTTGGGCACAAACTGGCCCTGAGCAAGTAGACCCGCTCTTACTTAACGTTTGGCTGGGTGGTGACAATGTAAATTTAACTCCCCTTGAATTAACTCTAAAAACCTGGGGGGCATACGCTGGCGACAGCTTAGGTCCGCATGTATTAGAAGCCATTGCAACCCACATCCGACGCATTGCACCTCAAAACACTCCCTTGGCAGCGCTTGAAACTCTTGCCCTGCAAGCTACCTTAAGTGCAACACCTGTCTTTGACCCACGCAAAGCTCGAGAATGGGTCCGCTCTTTTGAGCCTGTTGAAGAAAAACCTGAGAATCAAACAGGGGAAGAAGCGCCTGATGAAAACGGTATGCCTGCCAAGAGTCAACAAGGCAAAAAGGTTGAAAAAGTTTCCACGCCATCTTATGGCTTGCTTGGAAAAATGACTGCGAGCGGATTATTGGCTGGGTATGCCAACAATCGTATGCGATTTATCCACCCTGTATTTGCAGGCTATCTCGCTGGCAGGGCCATGACCAATTACAACGCAGAAGATACATTAATCAATCAACCTGATTGGGCAGGCAAATATCTAGCAATGCGATATTACGCCGCTTTTGGAGATGCCAGCAAACTGGTCCAATCTTTAATGGAATTCTCGCGTTTGCCCATGCATCGCCCCTTGATGGCAGCTGCCCGCTGGTTAAAAGATGCGCCTAAAAATGCTCCATGGCGCGGAAAATTATTTGGAACCCTCGCGGCCATCCTTCAAACTGAAGGAATTCCCTTGGGGATTCGTGGTCAGGCTATGGCCGCATTCGCATTAAGCAATGATCCCAATGCTGCAGTTTTATTCAGACAGTTTTCTACTACAACATCCTTTGAATTGGTTCAATTGGCTGTGCTTGGACTTGGAGTGATACGAGACGCAAAAGGAATTCAACCTCTGGAAAACGCATTGAATGCACCCAGCATGTCTGTTCGCCGAGCAGCATGTATGGCTCTGGTAGCCATTGGCACCAACGAAGCATTGGAAACCGTCGCTCATACTTTATTGAATGGCGAAGAAGATGTCCGCCGTGCCGCAGCAGAGGCTCTTGCCAGTGATGCGCATGAAGGCCATGCAATGTTGAAGGATGGACTTACCATCAGTGATATTCTCTTAAGACGCGCCGTTGCCTATGGCTTAGGTCGTGTTGATGAGCCTTGGGCACTTGAAGCTTTGCAAAAAATTCAAATTGAAGATGAGCAATGGGTCGTTCGCAATGCCGCGACAGAAGTGTTGGATGCCAAAACCAATATTGCTTTGCGCGCTCCACGCAGACTCAAGGCTCCATCTGATTCTCCTTGGCTAATCGAATTTGCCAGCAAAAAAGGCGTTGGCGTTTCTCCGGGTACTCCCGCAACCGATATTCTCTTGCAAGCACTGAAAGATGAGAATCATGAAGCGCGCCTCGCTGCACTTCCCTACTTGAAATACACTCCTTCTGAAGGTGTGATTAAACAACTATATGAAGCAATGTACATGGACGATCTTGAATTACGTGAAGCCGCTTACAACATCCTATGGGAAATTGGCGTCTCAGGTGTCAAACTTCCCGATCCCAGTCAATACGGATTAAGTTAACCATGCTCATTACAAACGCAAACATCATCACTTGGGAATCTCCAAATCGTGTGCTGGAGAATCATGCCATCTACATAGAAGGCGATCACATCAAAGAGATTGGCACAACTCGTTCTCTGGTAGCAAAATATCCCAAAGCAAAGGCTACGGATGCCAATGGGCAATATGTTATGCCTGGTGGCATATGTGCACATACCCATTTCTACGGTGCCTTTGCACGCGGCATGGCCATCCCCGGGCCTGCGCCAAAAGATTTCCCTGAGATTCTGCAAAAGTTGTGGTGGCCGCTTGACCGTTCGTTAGATGCGGAAGCTGTCCGCTATTCAGCATTGGTCTGTCTGGTTGATGCAATCAAGCATGGAACCACAACTCTAATTGACCATCACGCATCTCCTAATTCAATTGAAGGCTTCTCGATCAAATTGCAGATGTGCTGTAGACAAAGTGGTTTACGTGGTGTGCTGTGCTGGGCGAAGTCACTGACCGTGATGGACAAGGAGAGCAAATGCGGGCATCAATGAGAATGCACGCTTCTTTAAAAAACTAGCAGCATCCACACCCGTCCGGGGCCAGGGACCTTACCGTACGCCAGCCTGACGCTTTCTGGCATCACCCTACAAGCTTGCCGAGCAGCAGTTCCCCGGAAGGAACTGGTTTTCACGTCCACACAGCCGAGCATGAATCTGATGAATATGACAGTTTACAAAAAGCGAAATGCGCGTGATTGATCGTTTACAAAAACACGGCATTTTGGGACCAAACACAATTACTGCTCACGGCGTCCATTTCGATGCGCGTGAAATGGAAATCCTCAAAGACTCGGGCTCCTGGCTTTCCCATCAGCCACGCTCCAACATGAATAACGCAGTTGGAGTCGCTCAAATCGAGTCAATGATGCGCATGGGAATCAAAGTCTGCCTTGGCAATGATGGCTTTACCAACTCCACATGGGATGATTGGAAAGCAGCGTATCTTTTACACAAAATTGAAAACAGAGATCCCCGCCGAATGGGTGGATACGATGTTCAACAAATGGCGATATATAACAATGCCGCATTGGCAAATATGTTCTTCCCTGCTCAACCCATCGGACAGATTACACCCGCAAGCCGCAGCAGCTGATTTGATTTTTGTAGATTATCATCCCTTCACGCCCTTAACGGATGGCAACCTACCTTGGCATATCATCTTCGGCTTCCAACAAAGCATGGTCACAACCACAATTGTGGCTGGCAAAGTCTTGATGAAAGACCGAAAATTATTGACCTTGACGAAGGTGAAATTGCCGCACGCGCCAGAGAAATCGCGCCTCGTATTTGAAAAAATATCAAGAAGAAGTAGGCGAAAGTTTTATAAAATTGGAGGCACAATGACTGAATACACACCACTTTTATTAAGTATTGCTGTACTTGGTGGCACGGGTAAAGAAGGGAAAGGTTTGGCGTATCGTTGGGCTAAAGCGGGCTACAAAGTTATTATTGGATCACGAGATGCAAGCAAGTACGAAGCGGCTGCCAAAGAAGTTAGTGGGATTGCTGGAAGGAGAAGCGCATGTAGAAGGGCTTTCCAACCTTGAAGCTGCGAGCAAATCAAATATTGTGGTAATCTCTGCGCCTTATTCTGCCCATCGCGACACATTAGAGACTGAAGCTCGTAAATCAGAACTCAGTGGAAAAATTTTGTGGATGTAACAGTTCCATTAGTTCCACCCAAAGCAGGCGACAGTACAAATGCCATCCGCAGGGTCGGCTGCTCAAGAAGCAAACAAATTTTGGGCGATGATGTACAAGTATGTGCCGCATTTCAGAACATATCTTATGAGCATTTATTGGACAATGCTGATGTGGAATGTGATGTGCTGGTAACAGGCACTTCCAAAGAAGCTCGCGCAGAAGTCATCAAGCTGGTAGAAGCCGCTGGCTTAAATGGCTGGGACGCGGGCCCCATTGAAAATTCAGTTGTGGTGGAAGGACTCACTAGCGTACTCATCGGTATCAACAAAAATATGGATCTACTCACGCAGGAATTGTAATCACTGGCATTCATCGTTAGTACGTAAACACGTTCTGACGGTTGAACGTTTCAATGTACAACGCATGACTCTCACAATCTCCCTCTAAAATATTCCTCATCCGCCAAGGCGATTCCCTGGCGGATATTATTCTTTAAATCCATGCAGGAAACTGGACTGGAATTAAAGAATAACGATATTCTCGTTTTGGCTCAAAAAATTGTCAGCAAAGCCGAAGGACGTATGGTAAACCTTGCCACAGTCACTCCTTCACAAGTAGCCATTGACCTCGCCCAAAAGACAGAAAAAGACCCGCGTGTTGTCGAACTCATGCTTCAAGAAAGTAATGAGGTGGTTCGTTTTCGCAAAGGCACAATTGTGGTTGAACACAAACTAGGTTTATCTGTGCAATGGCAGGCATTGACCATTCCAACGTTGCTGGAGATGGTTCATCCAATGAAGAATTCGTTCTAATGCCCCTCGAAGACCCAGATCTCTGCAAAGCGAATGCGTGAAGAGATACGTGAAAAAATAGGAACAG
Source organism: Anaerolineales bacterium (assembly GCA_046328925.1). Lineage (GTDB taxonomy): Bacteria > Chloroflexota > Anaerolineae > Anaerolineales > Villigracilaceae > Villigracilis. The sequence goes on along the minus strand of JAXLVT010000010.1, from coordinate 11,992 downwards.
ATATTGGCATCATGATTATTGACCTCGCATGGGCGTGCATGGCGCAATGGCACAGTTGGCATGTGCATTGAACGGCGCGGCGTCCCTGCATTGATTGACGAGCGCGGCTTTTCGGAAAGACCTCTTTGGGTATACATTGAAGGTAACCATTGTCGGTGTGGCGGATGAGCTTGCCGCTGCTACCTCCCTCATCAAGTGGACAAGCATCTGAAGGCACGCCAGTCGCGCACGTTCGTGGGTTTCCTTATCCATTACAAGAGGGTCACTTAACTCATCCGGGTTCAAAAGACCAGGATATGTTCCGCTAATACAATTCCAATATTTTTCTGGTATCTTAGAGTCCAGGTGAAAAATGTTAAACATTCCAAGTGATTATCAAGACTTGCTTCAAGATAAAACTAAGGCTCATCTTTTTCTAGCCACTACTATGGCGGATGGTTCGCCACAGGTCACGCCCGTCTGGTTCAACACCGACGGTGAATATATTCTTATTAATACTAATGAAGGCCGTGTCAAAGATAAAAACATGAAGGCCAGACCCAAAGTCGCGGTCGTGATTCAAGACCCCAAATCTCCAACTCGCTATATTCAAATTCGGGGTGAGGTGATTGAGCACACCACACAAGGAGCTGATGAACACATCAATCAGCTTTGCATAAAGTACAGTGGAAAACCTTGGGAATATCGTGAAGGTCAAAAGCGGATTATCTACAAAATAAAACCCAATCACATTGACATCCACTAATTTACACTCCTTCTTACGCACCAGACGTTCTATCCGTCGCTTCAAACCCGACCCGGTTTCTGATTCTGCTTTAAAAAATATTTTACACACCGCCACATTCGCTCCTTCGGCTCACAACCGCCAACCTTGGAGATTTATTGTGTTGCAGGAAGCCGCTGCAAAAAAACATTTATCTGAAGCGATGGCTCAGGAATTTCAACGTGACTTGGAAACAGATAAACTCCCTGCTACAGAAATAGAGAAAAAGGTAAATAAATCGCGAGATCGCATCACAGGAGCTCCAGTAGTTATTATCCTGTGTGTTGACATGAGTGAAATGGATTCCTATCCAGATGAAACTCGCCGAAAAGCTGAATATATTATTGCCACTCAGTCAGCCGCCAACGCAGGGATGCAATTGTTGCTTGCCGCGCATGCAGAAGGTTTGGGTGGTGTGTGGATATGCAGCCCCATGTTTGCCCAGCAAACCGTGCAAACCGCTTTAAAGATTTCAAAAAACTGGGAACCCCAAGCCATGTTCTTACTGGGGTATCCAGTGGAAATCCCAGAAGTACGAGAAAGAAAAAAGTTGGAAGAAATCACACACTTTGTGAATTTCTCATCTCTTGAATAATATTGAAAGTGAATAACACCTTGAAAATTGTAGCCTTTGCAGGCGGAGTTGGTGGCGCAAAACTTGCTCACGGACTTGCCCAACACGTATCACCAAAAGACCTCGCAATCATCGTCAACACAGGAGATGATTTTGAACATCTAGGATTAAGCATCTGCCCAGACATTGATACAGTTTGTTATACATTGGCTGGGTTGGCTAACCCTGAAACAGGTTGGGGCCGTCAGAACGAAACCTGGAATACTTTTACCAATATCGAAAAATTAGGTGGCCCAACCTGGTTCCGCCTCGGTGACCAGGATATTGCGACCCATCTTGAGCGAACGCGACGACTAAAAGAAGGGAAACCTCTTTCAGAAATTACACGTGAATTTTGCAAAGCTTGGGATACCAAACACACCATACTGCCCATGACAGACGCACCTGTACGAACCATTGTAGATACAGATGAAGGTGAATTGGCTTTTCAGGAATATTTTGTTCACAGACATTGTGAGCCTAAAGTCAAAGGCTTTCGGTTTGACCATGTCAATTCCGCAGAACCAGCTCCAGGCGTGCGTGAGGCGATTGAAGCCGCTGAAGCCATTGTGTTTTGCCCATCGAATCCGTGGGTCAGCATTGACCCCATCTTGTCTATATCAAATGTAAGAGACTTATTGAAAAATAAAAAAGTAGTGGCGGTTTCACCGATTATCGGTGGAAAGACGGTCAAGGGACCCGCCGCAAAAATGTATGCAGAATTGGGAATTGAACCTTCGGCATTGGCCGTTGCTGAACATTACCGTAACATCCTCAGCGGCTTCGTGTTAGACAATGTAGATTCAAACCTGGAGACTGACGTGAAACGCTTTAACATCAAAACTTTGAAGACTGACACACTTATGAATAACCTTACAGACCGCGCCAGATTGGCAAATGACGTGCTACACTTTATCGGGAGCATCTAACATCATGGCACTTTGGGCTATTGTCCCTGTCAAACCATTGAGGCGTGGTAAGTCCCGCCTGGCTGGAACCCTTACAGAAGATGAGCGCACTCAATTAAACCAAGAGTTACTTGAACATACGCTTAAAACTCTTACAGAAGTAAAAGAGCTTGACCATATTTTGGTGGTAAGCCGTGACCCACATGCATTAACGATTGCACGGAATTACGGTTCAAAAACTGTCCAAGAAGATGGTCAACCCTTATTTAAATACCGCACTCATTTCCGTGCTACCGTGGTTGCACAAATTCATGCAACTCACGGTGTGCTTGTGTTACCAGCGGATTTGCCTTTATTCAAAAACAGAAGATGTCATCGCGTTGGATTGATCGAGCAGCGAAACCTCCCCGTAGTTGTCATCGCACCAGATCGCCATAAAAAAGGCAATAAATGCTTTGCTCATGGTCCCTGCTGGATTGATTGAGTATGACTTTGGTGAAGGTTCATTTGAAAGACATTGTGAACGTGCCAAAAGCAGGAGCACAACTTGAAATTGTAGAATTACCATCTTGACTGACCTGACTCTTCCAGAAGATTCCCGAAATGATACGAAAACTGGAAGCAACAAAAGTATAGACATTCCATTGCCACCGACAAGTAGACCCTATGTGAAGTTTACGAAACCTGTGGCAAAATTTTTGTTATCTCACTCCCTCAACAAGGAGTATGTCATGACCAAACAGCGCGTTGCTCTCTATTTACAAGACCTGCACGATCTGCGAGATGGTTTGAATTATGCAAAGTACGCAGAGGCGATTCAAGGGGCCCCGTGGCAGGCAGAGTCCAGATTGGTGCGTGATGCAATCGTTCCGATGGCTGCATATGCCGCAGTGACCAACAAAAATTAAAGTTGGTTCAGGGGTAATCAACAATTGGACTCGCAACATTGGATTACTAGCCGCTACTTTCTTGACCTTGGATGACCTTGCTCCGAATCGCATTATCTGCGGGATCGGTGCCTGGTGGGATCCACTAGCGAAAAACGTAGGCATTGACCGCAAGAAACCTTTGCTCGCCATGAGAGAAACGGTTGAAGGGATGAAACGCTTGTTAAATATGGAACGCGTCACATTTCACGGAGAGTTCCACCATGTTGATGGCATTGAATTGGATGCAGTGCATGGTCGCCGTGAACCACGCAACATTCCCATCATGATCGGCGCTACAGGTGACCTGATGATGGAAATGACTGGTGAAATTGCAGATGGCTGTGTCATGAATTACTGCGTTCCCCCTGAATACAACGACAAAGCGCTTGAGTTGCTTGAAAAAGGCGCGAAAAAGCAGGGCCGCAAATTAGAAGATATTGATCGTCCACAATTAATCATGTTCTGTAGATGCTGACCACGATAAAGCCTATGAATATACAAAAGAATTGTTGTTAGTATCTTGCTCAACAACCTCACATCGCCAAGGCTTCTGGAGTTTCACAAGACATCATCAATGAAATCCAATCGATTTTGGGTTACCAGCCTACAAAAGAACAGATTAACAAAGCCAAGCATCTTGTCCCAGATGCATTGAGGTGGATAAAATCACCGCCTCAGCACACCTGAAGAGGCCTGCGCCAAAGTAGCGGAATACGTCAAACGAGGAGCTACCTGCCCACTTACCCTGTTGGCGGAAATTTCAAATTGCTTATCGATACATTTGCACAAAGCTAGAATCAAAATAAAAAAATCCCGTAGACAATATTGTTCGGGATTTTTTATTTAATCAGCTGCCGCAGGTTCGACATCTATCCGAGTAAACTGCTCTCGTGCCCCAAGTTTCACATGTAGGATAATAAAAAGCAGCAATCGCAATCACACATAAGACTTCACTAATGTACCAACATAATTGGGGTTGAAGTTATCCATAATTAAACCAGCCATCCGCGCCTACCATTGACGGCACAGTCTCAGGTGACCCAAAACTGCCATGTAATGAGCGCATCTCCTCTGGAGCAAAAGAAGCGGCAAGCACATTACTTGTCGGCATTCCAATCATTTCACCGATTAAAATTATTACCATGGCCGCAACGAATAAAGTTGAAAGTCGCGACAAATCCATACATGGTAAATCCAATCATATAGAAATGTCGCAGCGCCATCATCATCAGAAATGGAGGATATTTCTTTAATCACTTTTGAACATAGAATTGGAGCAAGACCACGGTAATTGCACTTGAAGACATAATATAGCCATATTAGCCTTCTGGGTCCATATGATGAACATCGCGTGTGAACAGACAATGAGCTATACATCTGCTGATATACAAGAATCATCAAAATAGAAGCGAGGATAAAAGCCAGGTATGGACGATCAACCAGCGCAACGCGATATCCACTCAACGTTTGAAGCAAGGATTCGTGTTTCGCCTCTCCACCTTCTTTGGGTTGAGGCTTCGTCTCGGGCAACAAGCGAAATACCAAGATTGCCGTAGTAACACTAATCACTGCATCACTTAAGAAAAGATATAGGAAATTATAAGCGGCAAGTATGCCACCGATTGTTGGGCCAATAATCCATGCAAAATTGGATATAACTCGCATCATTCCAAATCCTTCTGCTCGTTTCTCAGCAGGAAGAATATCGGCAATCATCGCTTGGTGAGCAGGATAAGCGGCACTTCCCAGCAATCCAACAAATACAGATAAGCCATAAAACAGGTAAAACTTATTGACAAAACCTAGAGTCAATCCACTTAATGCACTTACAACCAAGCCAAATAGAATAATGCCACGCCGTCCAAAACGATCGGCCATGGCACCGCCAATAGTGCTACCAACCATGCCTGCAATCGAATTCGTAGCAAGGATAATACCCGCTTGCGTCATCCCAACGTTGAATTTTTGGGTGACATACAATGCGAAGAATGGCATCAACAAAGTGTTGCCAATCACATCAATAAAATGCGTCCCTGCGACCACCCAAAAAGTACGGGGGAATTGTTCATATTGTTTCCGTAAACCATCCAGCATTCATACTCCTTGTTTCTAAAGCTAATACACCTGCTCATTCACACAATGAGGCAGTTTTTCGCCTTGCACACCAGCCACAAGATTTTGCGCCGCAAGAAGCGACATCATATCACGAGTCTTTTTGCTGGCACTACCAAGGTGTGGAACAATCAAACAATTTTCTAATTCCAGTAAAGGGCTACTCATCGGTAACGGTTCAGGGTCAGTGACATCCAATGCGGCAGCAAAAATTTGACGAGATTTCAAAGCATGATACAAGGCGGATTGATCCAACACACCGCCTCGTGCGGTATTGACCAGTACCGCATTGGGCTTCATCTTTGCAAGAAATTCTGCATTGACCAGATGTTTCGTCGTTTCATTCAGTGGCACGTGCAGTGACACAAAATTTGATTCGCGCAAAAGAGTATCCAGATCAACAGGCTGAGCACCGTAAGCAGGTTTGGCATTGGGGCTGTAATACAGAACGCGCATATCAAATCCCTGAGCACGTTTTGCAACTGCTTGACCAATGCGTCCAAACCCAATAATGCCCAAAGTTGCTCCAGCGATATCTGCACCAAGCAAAAGGCTTGGACTCCATGTAACCCATTTGCCTGCGCGCAAATATCTCTCTGCTTCAGTCACACGGCGTGCAGCAGATAACATCAATGCAAAAGCTTGGTCGGCAGTCGCATCAGTTAGTACGCCTGGGGTATTTCCAACAGGAATTCTGCGCACACTGGCTGCAGCGACATCGATGTGATCCACGCCCACGGACATGCTGCTGATAACTTTTAATTGCGGCCCAATCGAATCCATCAGGTCAGCATCTATTTTCTCAGTCAACATGCAGAGCAGTCCATGCACACCACGAGTGTGTTCAATGAGCTGTTCTCGCGTTGGTGGAAAGTCGTGGGGCCAAATCTCGGGTTGGAAATTTTTCTTGACAAGGTCCAGTCCAAGGTCAGGGATAAGGCGGGTGATAAATATTTTTGGTTGAGACATGCGGCAGAGTATAATCCCGCTTATGACTAAAATAAAACAACCCAACTCGCGTCATTGTTTCATTTGTGGATTGGAAAATCCAATCGGTTTGCATTTACATATGTATGAAATTGAACCTGGGGTCATCGAAACACAATATATTGCTCCAGATCATTTTCAAGGCTACCCAGGAGTTCTACATGGGGGTATTGTCGCTGCCATTATTGATGAAGTCAGCGGACGCGCCCATATGGGAAGTGACCCAAAAGACCCGCGCTTCATGTTCACTGGCAAGCTGGAAGTGAAATATCGAAAAAATGTCCCCATTGGGAAGTTGCTAAAAATTATTGGCAAAGCTGGCAAGGCCAAAGGGAAAATTGCTGAGGCCTGGGCTGGGATTTATGATGCAGAGACAAACGAATTATTGGCAGAAGGTACAGGCATGCACATTAATGTACCTGATGAACAATTCGATAAATCGCGGCTCGAAGAATTGGGCTGGAAAGTGTATCCAGATTAATATTCTATCTTGCGGGTGACAGTCCAACCACTGTCACCTGATTTTTTATGGAAAATATTTTGTTCATCCTTACTTATATCGCAGTCACAGCCTCTGCTATTTCTGGGGCACTCGAAGCGCGCAAACATGAAATGGACATCGTGGGGGCGACCACTGTCGCATTTGTAGCAGCTTTCGGCGGAGGCACGATGCGTGACCTCATGCTGGGTCGCACGCCTGTTTTTTGGATTAAAGATCCCTGGCTCACCATTGTCACCTTTATCGTGGCTGTCGTATCGTTTTATCGGTTGGATAAAATATCAAACCGCTTACTGGCCACTGCAGATGCAATCGGGCTTGGCATCTTCAGTATTCTTGGGGCAACCTACGCGCTACAACTTCAACTCTCTCCCATCGTAGCTGTGCTCATGGGGGTAGTCACGGGGATCTTCGGCGGCGTGTTGCGTGACCTGCTTTGCAACCGCATTCCCAACGTATTTCGTCAAAGTACAGAACTTTATGCCACTTGTTCCTTCATCGGCACATGGATATTTATTGTATTGATCTGGCTAAATTTCAATTCCCTGTTTGCATCCATGGCAGGTGCATTGACTATTTTCACATTACGTTTGCTCGCCTTGCGCTACAAAGTGACTCTACCCGCGCCATAATGCCAGCGTATAATAGATAAGAATTCCACGGAGGCCTCTTATGATTACGAATTATCACCGTCCGCAAACACTAAATGAAGCGCTCACACTCCTATCTCAGCCCAACACCGTTCCACTTGGAGGCGGCACGCTTCTTTCTCACCCGACCACTGATTCTGTTTCCGTTGTAGACCTTCAAAGCCTCGGCCTCAGCTCGATTGCAAAAAAAGGCAACGACCTTGAAGTTGGCTCAACCTGTACCTTACAAGGTTTATTCGAATCACAAGATTGTCCCGATGCGTTGAAAACTGCCATCAAACTTGAAGCCCCAATCAACATTCGCAACACAGCCACCGTCGCAGGGACTCTCGTAGCTAGCGATGGACGTTCTACATTTGCAACCATGTTACTGGCTATGGATGCAAAAATTGAACAAGCCATCTTTGACGGTGCAAAAGTTGAAACCCGAGTTTCAAATCTTGGGGAATTCGTTCTTTTGCGTTCATCGGCATTGATTACAAAAATCATCTTCCCACTCAACACAAAAACAGCTTTTGAATTTGTCTCCCGCACACCCACAGACAAACCCCTCATCGCTGCTGCACTCACCCAATGGAATTCTGGCCGTACTAGATTAACTTTGGGCGGCTATGGAAAAAGTCCCTTGCTCGCCATGGATGGCACCGAAGCCGATGGTATTGAAACCGCCGCGCAGAATGCGTATCATGAAGCCAATGATGAGTGGGCTTCTGCTGAATATCGTATGGATGTAGCTGTAACCCTTGCAAAGAGATGTCTTGAATCGATTTCACAATAAATAAAGAAAGAACTTTTCATCTTCAATGATATAATCAAGCTAGAAACAAATCGACGGGTCCAAGCGCCAGCCCTTTTGCAGGGTTGGCGCTTTTCTTTTTTTGCCATCAAGGAGATTTTTATGAAATTCGCATCAGGTGATTGGGTTGTACACTGTACATACGGGCTGGGACAAGTAAAAAATATTGAAGAACGAACTTTTGGAAACAACACAGTTCTTTATTATATGGTTCAAGTTGCAGATTTAACCATCTGGGTTCCTGCAGATGAAAACCTCGCCAATCGTTTACGGTATCCAACCAGTGAAGCAGGATTTAAAAAATTACTTACCACCCTCTCCGCCCCCGCAGATAAATTACCAGATGATCGCCGTCAACGCAACCTACACCTGCTTGAGATGTTGAAAGATGGCGGAGCCGAATCGCTTTGTAAAGTCATTCGTGACCTGACCGCATATCGTCACGATCGCACCTGGAGCGAACACGACAGTGAACTAATGCGCCGCACTCAAAAGGCCTTAATCGGTGAATGGAGTTACATCCTTGCAGTGACACCGCACGAAGCCGAAGTTGAGTTAAACCGATCTCTGGCGCGAAAAGTAGAATAGGAAAACATCATGCCTTCCGAAGAAAAAATAATCCTCCTGCGAGTCGTTGAAAATTTTGCCCGTACTGGCAATGCCACCGATGAACAAGTCAAAGTAACTAACTTGCCAAAGGGCAAGACCAGTTACGTGGAACAAACGGGTGAAGATGGCCGCTCCATTATGCTGGATGAATATCGAGTCGAAGGCCGAGTCATACGCGCAGGATATAGCTCTCGTAGTGAAACGGTTTATCTAAGCCTCGTTAGCGGTTAACGCATCACTCTTTCTCGTAAATTCAGAAACAGCCATTTCAAATTTCACCATCCCCGAAAAGATGGCGTTATACTCGTGTAAGGTTAATCAGGAAACTTACCAAGGAGTATTTTCATGGAAGATGAAACCAAAGGAACGATCATTGCATCATTTCGTAAAAACAACCGAGAAATGATTTGCGCAGGCAATAGTGAATTTCAAGGCAAACAACTTATTTTTGTCCGCACATATGCGGCGGGATTGGATGCCGAAGAATTAATTCCCACTCCATCGGGCATTAGCCTCGTCGTTGAATTAACCAACGAACTGGTACAAGGCGTACAAGCATTAAAAAATGCACTCCAAACCGAAACCGTCGTAACAAAGATTAAGAAGAATTCAAAACAAGAAGTTTGGATTGGCACCAGCGTGTTCAAAGAAAAGCCTCTCATCTTCATTCGAACCTACGCCATTTGGGGTGATGACCCAGAGTTTAAACCCACAAAAAAAGGCATCTCTGTCAGTGTGGACTTGTATCCACAACTACTTGAAATCGTTGAAAAATTGAGCGAGACGATTCAAGGGAAAAAATAAAACCCAAAACTCCCTGAATTAAGTTCAGGGAGTTTTCATCTACAGCGAAGACTCACGTCAGAGTATAATTTCCACAGTGACCAAGCTCCCTCTCAACCAGATTATGAACGGCAACAGCATTGAGGTCTTACACAATCTTCCCGAATCCTCGGTCGATTTGGTATTTGCCGACCCCCCTTACAACCTTCAACTGCAAAATGAATTGTTCCGCCCAGATATGTCCAAAGTGGATGCGGTCAACAACAAGTGGGATAAGTTTTCAAGCTTTGAAACCTATGATACTTTTACCCGCGAGTGGCTATCCGCAACCCGTAGAGTCCTTAAAGACTCAGGGACCATTTGGGTTATCGGTTCATATCATAATATTTATCGCGTCGGCGCCATTATGCAAGATTTGGGCTTTTGGATTCTCAACGATGTAATCTGGCTTAAGACCAACCCCATGCCAAACTTCCGTGGTGTACGGTTCACCAACGCACATGAAACCATGATTTGGGCACAAAAGAAAAAAGGTGTGAAATACACTTTCAACCACAAAGCGATGAAAGCCTTAAATGATGATTTGCAAATGCGCAGTGACTGGGTGATTCCATTGGCAACTGGAAAAGAGCGCATCAAATCCAACGGGACAAAGGCTCATCCCACCCAAAAACCAGAAGGCCTCCTCTATCGAGTTTTACTCTCCAGCACCAACGCAGGTGATGTAGTGCTCGATCCATTCTTCGGGTCAGGAACAACAGGGGCTGTTGCAAAAAAATTGGGACGGCACTTCATCGGCATTGAACGTGATCAAAAATATATCAAGGTGGCCCAAAAGCGGATTGATGCAATTGAGGACTCCCCTGCCGAGGCGTTGACCCTGCCTGAACGGCGCAACCAAGCGCGGGTTCCGTTTGGCGCGCTATTGGAAAACGGATTCTTAAACATCGGGCAGAAGTTATACTTTATCAAAGGAAAACACGAAGCCATTATCCTGTCCAATGGACATATCAAATGTGGAAAAATCATCGGTTCCATCCATGCAGTGGCAAAAGAAATTAGCAACTCTCCTGCCAACGGCTGGGATACCTGGATGTACAAAGAAAATGGAAAGTTGAAATCAATCAACGAATTAAGAGAAAAAATACGCTTGAAACGATAAACATCAATACGTTTCAAAGGAAAACAATAGGAGATTCTCATGTCTAAAGCATTTACCCTAATCAAAGAACAACATATTGCAGAATTAAATTGCGATGCCAAATTATACGAACATAAACGCACAGGCGCTCGCCTGCTCTCAATCATTAACGATGATGAAAATAAAGTATTCAGCATTAACTTCCGTACCACACCCAAAGATTCAACTGGCGTAGCCCATATCCTCGAACATTCTGTCCTAGGTGGTTCAGAGAAATATCCTGTCAAGGAACCTTTTGTTGAATTACTCAAAGGCTCACTGGCAACCTTCGTCAATGCTTTTACATATCCTGACAAAACTTGTTATCCAGTTGCCAGTCAGAACGAAAAAGATTTTTACAACCTCATTGATGTCTACATGGATGCAGTGCTCCATCCTCGGATCACTGAGCAAACCCTTATGCAAGAAGGCTGGCATTATGAAATCGATGATGTCAAAGGTCCATTAACTTACAAGGGCGTTGTATTTAACGAAATGAAGGGCGCTTACTCTTCACCAGAAAATTTACTGGCACGTGTCATTCAACAATCTTTATTCCCCAAGCATGTTTACGGTGTTGATTCAGGCGGTGACCCAGCCAATATTCCCGACCTCACCTATGAAAATTTCAGAAATTTCTGGGAAACCTATTATCACCCATCCAACGCCTTCATTTTCTTTTATGGCAATGATGATCCAGACAAACGTTTGAAATTAATGGAAGCATATCTCAAACCATATAAAAGGAAAAAAGTTAAGTCCGTCATCCCACTTACCAAACCATTCAAGCGCGCCAAGAAAATTGATTATTCTTATGATGCAGGCGCAGATGCAACAGATATTGAAAAAAAGCATTACCTCACAGTCAACTGGAAATTACCAGAGACCTCAGACCCTGTATTAAATTTCAGCTTTCAGATTTTAGAACATGCGCTAATTGGCACACCTGCCTCTCCGCTTCGAAAAGCTCTAGTTGACTCTGGATTAGGAGAAGACCTCGCTGGAATTGGCCTTGAAAAAGAATTACGTGAAATGATTTTCTCAACAGGTCTTAAAGGCACACGTGCACGCCATGCCAAGAAAATCGAAATCCTAATTATTGAGACTTTACAAAACCTTGTACGCGATGGCATTGATACAGAAACCATTGCTGCCTCCATTAA
>JAXLVT010000001.1:0-293327 GCA_046328925.1 Anaerolineales bacterium | reverse complement strand
GGAACAGCCTGATATTGATTTTGATGAAAACAATGATGCAATATATACTTTTCCACCTATAGAGAAGGTGATCTCTGATGGAGATATATTGTTGTCTAATTTAAATGAGTTGATAAAAATAATCAATCAATGGATAAAAATGCAACCTAACAAGTCGTTCTGAAAAATATCAGGATAATATACCTGGTGTTGGGTTGATTCGCGTGTAGCATTTTCGAGTAGTTTCCAAATATAGCTTGTGCTAGGTTTTAGCAACTTACAAAGAAGACCCTTCCACATGGAAGGGTCTTCTTTGTAAGTTAAATATAAATGGATAAAGATATGAATTTAATGCTGACCCAGCGTCCCTAAAGTGCGGACGCGTTTTTCCAGGGAGCGGAAGGTGGTGCTTCCAATCCACAGCATGATGAACATAAAGAACACCAGTAGCGCCAACTCCCATTGAATGGAGAGGATGGTGTTCGTCTTGATGAGATAATGGCGAATGGCGTCCAATCCATAGGTGAGGGGTAGGGCCAGGGCGATGGGGAGCAGGAATTTCGGCAAGGCATTGACGGGAAAGTTGGAGCCCGAAAAGATTTGCACCAGAAAACTGCTGATATCTACCAGGGTATTTGCTTCACGCATCAGCATGACCACGGCGGCGAAGGCGAAGCCAAATCCATACAAACCGATCATCATGGGAAGAATGGGGAGGAGGGCTTTGAAGACATCTCCCGAAGCATGGAAACCGAAAATTAATCCGCCGAAAAACAACATACCAATGGAAGTAATCGTGGTCACTAGCAAGTTGGTGACTGAATGTCCCACAAGAATCAACAGGCGTGGAATTGGGGTGAGCCAGTTTGATTCCATCACGCCGGAGTCCATGTCATTTTTCAGCGCGTATCCCATGCCCCAAAGGACTGCGTTGATGAAACTTTCCAAAACTGTACCAAGCAAAATAAAAGACATAAAGTCAGTGGTGCCGCTGTATTGTGAAAAGCCAACCGCTTTGCCGTTCACACTGAACGCCAGCCCCATGAAATACACAGGCGCAATCCAAATCAACGGTTGGAAAATGGATGAGACTGCATTCAAAGGATAGCGCCAGTATTGTTTCCAGTCTTTGCGAATGAGAGCAGAGAGCGCACGTACGTGAGAGGAGATTGTAGGTTGAGAAATACTATGTAGCATGAGAGCTTCCTTTCGCTTAACCGAGAAGCGGTTTTTCCAATTGCATGGTGTACGCTAATTGATTGCCAAAAAAGTTTTTATCTTGAAAGCCAACTTCTTTTGCCAATTTCAAAACGCTTTCACGGCTTTGAAAATGCGGATCAAATAGCTTCTGTCACCGAAAGCAATCCGCGGGTTTGATGGCGTTGAACAGTTCTTTCATGGCAGAGGGTTGGTCTAAGGATCGCCCAAGACTGTGACGAGAACGGCTCGATCAAACTGGTCATTGCCCAGCTTCCCTTCACCTGCCGCCGCCTGAACAAATTGAATGTTGTCGCGTTGATTGGCAGGCTTTTTCCTGAGCGCGCTTCAACGCCGGGTTGAATGTCAACGGCGAGTCCGCCATGCTGGATACCGACTTTTCAGCCATGGGAATGGTGAGTCCCGGCCAGGTCAACAACCGAAGTCCCAGGCTTGCATGCCAGGTTGCAAATCTAAATGTTGAATAATGAAATCGGCGCGATTGGTTTCTGTGAAGGGTTGTCCAATTCTGTAGCGCAACCAAACTGGGCAGGGGAAGAGAGCGGCGCAGGAAGTGATTCTCAAATGAATGAGATGAATGCCAGAATAATCACCAAGCCTGGAAATATCCATAAAGCTGTTTCATAATCGTTTCCTTTTGACTAATACTGTCCGATAGCGCCCGATTTTGACGAGCGCGTCTTTCCATCACCACGAACATCATGTACCCAATTGTCAACCAAACTGCGCCGAAAATCAGAATCATGGTGAGGTCATGAGAGATGCCAGCGAATCCTTCGGTGGAGAGGGCAGCACTGCGCACTGCATGGATAATATAAGTTTGTGGCAGCCATTGGCTTAGTGATTGCATCCAGCCCGGTAACATGCTCATGGGGTAGGTGATGCCACAAAAATCATCACAATGCCGCCGGACTAAAAATACCAAGGCATTGGCTTCTTTCATGGTGATGACAATGCTGGCAAATGCGATCAATTCCATATATGGCAGGGATGGAGGCGAGAATCACCAACATTGCAAGCCAAAGACTCCCATTAAATTTCACGCCGAATATCAAAATATATTCCAAGGCAGAGACCACCAATAAAGTAATCATTGAAATCATTTGTGGAATATGCTACCGAGCAAATAGAAGAATCGCCATGTGGGGAGAAGCCAATTTGATTCAAGGGTGCCGCGCATTGTTCATTCCGCAGCGAATATCCCACCGACCACAGCACAATGTTTTTGCCACATCCAAATCATGGTGCCCTGCGATATAGCCCGTATTCCAGTTAATCCCGTGGTGTTTTTGGAAGGTGGTTAGTCCGCTTCCATCCGTGCCGGAAAGGACGCGGGCTGTGAGGATATAGCCCATTGGAAAAAGAATCGGCCAGATCAACAGAGAAATAATCCACGATGGATAGCGGATGAAGATGACCCACTCGCCGCATGCCACGGCCCAAAATGCGCGCAGGTCAGAAGGAAAGCCTGGAATTGCTAATGAAGTTGCGTTCATATGTATCCTTTGGTTTTGTCACCCTGAGCGACAGCGAAGGGCCTCTACTTTTGAAAGTTGGGACTCTTCGGTTGTAAAGAGCACTCCCTCAGAGTGACATATTCTTTTTAATCGCGCAGAGCCTTGCCCGTAAGTTGGATGAATACATCTTCAAGAGATGGCTTGACGATGTTCATATTGACCAAGTGCGTGCCGTTTTGCCCAATGTGTTCAACAATTTTTGGTAGAACGGCTCGACTGTTGCTGGATTGCATGTTGACTTCCCATAAATCCGCTTCCCCTTGTTGACGGGCCACCAAACTGCACACTTCAGAAATGGAACGTAATTTTTCACCGATGTATTCCTGCCAGCCAGTCACTTCGAGTTTGATAACTTCTTGTTGGTCAATTTGTGCCTTGAGTTTTTCGGGCGTATCCAATGCAATCACTTTGCCTGTATCAATGATACCGATGCGGTCAGAGAGTTGGTCCGCTTCTTCCATGTAATGAGTTGTGAGCAAAATGGTGTGGCCTTCCTGCTTCAGTTGCGCGATCAACTCTCTTAAGTTGCGAGCAGCTTGCGGGTCCAGCCCGAGCGTGGGTTCATCCAATAAAAGAATTGGGGGGCGGGCAAGTAAAGCCTTGGCAATGGCAATGCGCTGGCGCATTCCCGTTGAATATTTTTCAACAAGCTCGTTGGCGCGATCCTTGATTTCCATCCGTTCAATCAATTCTTCCACGCGCTTCTTGGCGATGGCAGCAGGGATGTGATACAGCGCGGCGAAATATTCAAGGTTCTCACGACCCGAGAGCTTCCAATAAATGCTGCGCTCGCCAGCCAGCACCGTACCGAGGCTTCGGCGTACTTCGTTAGCTTGTTTGACGATATCAAAGCCATTCACGGTAGCCGCGCCACTGGTGGGCTCTAGTAAGGTGCACAACATGCGGATGGTGGTGGATTTGCCTGCGCCATTTGGGCCGAGCAAGCCAAAGATTTCGCCTCGTTTGATTTGCAAATCGACGCCGTTGACAGCCGTGAACGTCGCTTGCGGCTCTTTCTTCCAAAACTGCCAGCGCTTCTTCTTTGGACCTGAGGCTGTTTCGCCTTCGACGGGTTTATCGCCAGTCCCGGCCCGAGCAGGGAACTTCTTAACCAATTGTTTAGCTTCGATTGCAAAATCACTCATGGGAATCCTCCAAAATGAAAAATATTAAAGTGAAAATTGAATATGTAAAACACTGTTTTTGTTATTTTTATCATTTTAACTATTTTTCAACAAATGTCAATGTTTTAATTGAATATTTTAAAGGTGAGTTTAATTTTCTTGAACTTTTGACTGAAAGTAGACTATTCTGGTATACTTAGATATTGAAACTATTAGAAAGGCTAAATTTTATGTCAAATCTTCTTGATCAGTGTTCCCACCAGTTACTTGAAACAGCTCCACAAATCATTCGTTCCATTCGGCGAGAGATGCGTAGTCGCCGTTCATCGGATCTGTCTGTGCCGCAATTCCGCACATTAGCTTTTGTTCATAACAATCAAGAACCATCTTTATCAGAACTGGCAGAACATCTTGGTTTGACGTTAGCTTCTGTATCTAAACTTGTGGATGGATTGGTGAAAAAGAATTTGCTTCTGCGTGTCCAAGCGACAACAGATCGGCGTCGTTTGATCTTGACCTTAACCAAACAAGGTGAATCTATATACGATGTGGCACGCATGGGGACGCAGGCTCATCTTTCCAATTTGCTCGGAAAACTTTCGCGAGATGAATTAACGATTATTAGTAAAGCTTTTGAAATCATGCACCCCATTTTTGCATCTGAGAAAAACTCATAGGAATTAAGGTATGCCAGACTCTTCTTCAAATGAACAAACCGTCGCAGCTAGGAAGGCAAAACCTTTTGCGGCTCTTCAACATCGTAATTTTCAACTGTATTTTGGTGGACAGTTAATTTCCAATGCAGGTACTTGGATGCAAGTCATTGCCCAAGGGTGGTTGGTGTATCAAATCAGTCACTCTGAGTTATCGCTTGGCATTGTTGGTTTTGCAGCGGCCATTCCATCCTTAATTGTTTCTCCGTGGGGGGGAGTGATTGTGGATCGTGTTCCAAAACGAAACTTATTAATGTTGACTCAAGCCAGCGCAATGGTGCTGGCATTTGTTTTGGCGGCTTTGTCCTTTGCCAATATTGTTCAGGAATGGCATATTATTTTGCTGGCTGCTGGGCTGGGCATTGTCAACTCTTTTGATGCACCAGCACGACAGGCATTTGTAGTGGAAATGGTGGGCCGTGAAGATTTGCCCAATGCAATTGCTGTGAATTCCATGATGTTCAATAGTGCTCGTGTGGTTGGCCCCGCCTTAGGTGGGATGTTGTTGGCCGCGGTGGGAGCTTCATGGTGTTTTACGATCAACGGTTTTTCATTTTTGGCAGTCCTGAACGCACAGCAGTCTCAATGAACTTGTTACTGAGAATGATCCGAGAGTTTCCAAAAAAAAAAAATCCCGTTTCCAACGAAATCCAACGAAGTGCTTCTGAGAATATCTAGATCAATCTAGAGATAAAGATTCTGTTGTGTGTTTCCAATCTTCCATTGTGTAAAGGGTTCATCCATGTAAACACATAGATAGTTACTGAGAATGCTGCTAGTTTATCAATTAATCAATCCTTTTCACCTCAGGGAACGAGATACGCCTCAAGGCGCTCGAATTCTCCACTTGCAGACAAAAGTGTGTGTTTCAACAACAAACGGCATTGATTCCCATTGATGACTCTTTATTTCTTCTGTTGTAAATTTGTTTCTGCCTTCTGGGTTTGGGTTGTATGATTGAATGCAATGAATATCCACTTCCAATCAGTAACAAAGATCATTTTGTTGAGTAGGTTTCTGTCTTCTTTTGGTTCCATTGAAACCGGACATGGGTACATATCACAAAGCTGAGGTTGAGCATTTTTCTTCTTGCTAGATTGGATAGTTTGTCTAGTTATTTCAAATTCAAACTCCAAAGAGCTTCCTCAAAATAGAAAGAGAGTGTCTGTCGTGTTTCTCCTTTTTGCTTCAATGCCTCTGTGCTAGGATTTCGAAACGGGATGAATACTCTTTCTGGAAAGAAACATGCAATCACGTGATGAGGAACCTTTCAAACAAACTCAACTGCTGAATTGATTTTGATGGAGTAGGTCCGAATCATTCCTTGTGGCACTTGTAGCACTATTTGTAATGGTTGTGTTATATCTTCATATCCTATGCTAGGCCTTCTTCTCCGTCTTCGTGTAAGACTACACAGAGTCATTCACGTAACTTCATTTGTTTGTGATGTATCAACTAGTTGAGACACAGAGTTTGTAACTATCAGTATCATATTTGAATCAGATTTGTAGATTTCAATGAGGCCTTTGCAATGGAAATACCTTTCCCATAAAACTACACAGATTGTTTAAATCAGTTCTACCCATCAATTCGTCATTGCTTTTAACAACTCCTCTCAAATAAGGCTCATTCTCTGCATAGATTATGTGGCTGTGGACAAATCTGCTGTTTGATAGCATCAACTGCAAATCAGATAGCTTGTCGATTTTTGTGATTTCAGTTGATGAAACTGGGTAAATCTTCTGTGATGGAGCAGGAATGATAAACAGGTAGAGATATTTGTTTGGCAAAATGTGGTTGTCGCTTCTTGTAACAAAGTCGGAACTTTCACAACTGCTGGTGCTGTGAATATCTTCGTAAAAATGGACAATATCTAATTTTGTTCATATGCTCCGTTTTTCCAATTTTGGAGTTCTTCTGCTCATTCCATGAATTCGTCTAACAAGTATCGCTCATGGGGAGCAATGTGAGTTTATCTTTGCGGCCTTCTCGCTTGTAGATTTTATAGACAGCATCTTTTGGAGATTTGACCTTGGCGACCAAATCCACTTTTTTATTAACCGTTTTGAGCAGATCTGGTTTTTTGACAATTAAGAAAGTCTTTTCTGTTTCAAAAGCGATTAAATCAGCTTTGCCAAACAACCAACCCGTTTCGCCGCGCACATTGCGTAGCTCAACCCAGATGAAGTCATTTTGTGATTTATCTGCTTTTCTATCAATCCGCTTTTTACTTTTCACTTCTACTTTGAAAGCTTCTTTTTCACGCTCAATTAAATAATCCCAGTGTTCATGGATATTTTCTTCTCCTGAAGATGCAGAGACTTTCCAACCTAGCCGCACGGCAAGCACAATGAAAAGATTTTCGGCATGTTCGCCAAGTTCAAGCGAATCTTTTTTGTCAAACTGGTTGCGGACGTTGGACATATTATTTTTTCTTTTTTGTTTTTGGAATTTCAATACCGAGAACGCGTTTGCGTGCCAATTCACAGTATTTCTTATCAACATCAATGCCGATGCCTTTGCGCTGGTGGTTCACTGCGGCAAGGACTGTGGTGCCGCTTCCGCAAAATGGGTCGAGCACAACATCGTCTACATAACTGAATAACTTAATACATCTGCGTGGTAGTTCAACTGGGAAGGGGGCAGGGTGGCCGATTCGCTTTTTGCTTTCGCCATTGAAGACCCACATGCCATTGGTCCATTCCATGAATTCTTCGCGGGTGACATCAGAAATTTTGCTTCCGCTGGTTTTCTTCCAATTCTTTTTATAGAGAACCACGATCAATTCTACGGGGGCAATTACATAGGGTGCAGATGCGCTTTTCCATGATCCCCAGGCAGTGCGACGTGAAATATTGCCTTCATTCCAAATGATGGTGGAATGATATTGAAACCCGATTTGCTTTGCAATGGTCGTCAAGTCAGCGCCCACACTTTGCTGACCACCTTTATTTTTATCAAGCGGAATATTCAAACAAAAACGGCCTTCATCTTTGAGCCAGCGAAAACATTGCGACATCCATTTTTGACTGAATTCAAGATAATCCGCATATGACACATCGTCCTTATGTGAATTGTATTGAATATCCACATTATAGGGAGGTGACGTGACAACCAAGTCCACGCTATTCTCTTCCACAAAGTTTGTGGTCAATACGTCGTCTTGAATGAGCTTAAACTGTTCGTTTTGAAAATGAATTCCTGGCGATTTCATTAATCAGATTATACCGGGTTTACCCGTTCAACGTGTTGAGATTGCCGTTTAGAATTTCCTCGATGATGTGCTTCATCACGTCAAATGGTTGTGAACCTTCGAGAATATTGCCATTGATGAAGAAGGTCGGTGTGGCGTGGACGTTATCCGCATCGCCATTCGCCTTATCCTGCTCCACTGTACTTCTGTGTGTTCCATCGCTAAGACATTTTTCAAAAGCCTTGGTATCCAGCGAAAGCGAATCTGCGTATTGAATTAATTTTTCTTGGGTGAAATCGCCCATATTTTCACCTGTCCAATTGGTGAATAAGGTATCGTGATATTCCCAGAACTTGCCTTGATCCCCTGCACAGTAGGCGCCTTCTGCCGCTGAAACAGATTCAGGCCCGATGATGGGAAAGGAGCGGAACTCAAAGTACACTTTTCCTGTGTTGACATATTCCTTAATCAATTGTGGTTCGGTCTCCTGCCAGAATTTCAAGCAATAGGGACATTGAAAATCACCGTACTCAATGATGTGAATAGGTGCGTTTGGATCTCCCATGGTATTTTGACTGGTTGTTCCTCTTAGTAATTCCTCGGCAGTTTTATCTGGAAAGAATTTTTTCACCATTTGGGGGCCAGCATAAACTACGGCGCCAATAAATAAGGCAGCACATACCAACACCGCGCATCCGCCCGCAGCCAGCCAGGGGATCCATTTGGAACGAGCATTTTCCTGCCCTTCCACGGTTTCGAGATTCTCGATAATCGGTTCTTGAGAAATGGGGTCTTCTAGCATGTCGGTCTCCTAATGGTAACAAGATGTGACGAGAAATCACTCTTATACGTTTAAATCATGTGGGTTTTAATAATTGTAAGCTGGAATTTTCCTTTCCCATCTCTGGATTTCTTAGGAAAAATTTATGTGGTTTCTGATGAAATATTCTCTTTTTCGTTATAATTCTTCCTATGCATACCACTTTAACTTCCCGACGCGATTTACCGAAACAAATCCTGGCCGCCTTGATTGCTGGAACAGTATTGTTCTTTGGCATTGTGCTGATTTGGGTAATTGGTTACCAACTTGCTTATGCAGGGCGCATCTTCCCCGGTGTCAGTGTGGCTGGGGTGGACCTCTCTGGTCTTTCTCCAAATGATGCTGCTCTTAAACTAAGCCAGACTTTATCCTACCCTAATACAGGAAAACTTCTTTTCCGTGATGGGGATCGGATGTGGGTCGCTTCGCCTTCTGAATTGGGCATGGTCTTTGACCCTTCAGCAAGTGCCCTAGCTGCTTATCATTTGGGTCGCGAAGGTGGTTTGTTCGGTGCGCTTAATGGACAAATTCAAGCCAGCGGATTGGGAATCGATGTAGCCCCTGTCATTATCTTTGATCAACGAGTGGCTTATGTGTATTTACAAAGCATTGCTACACAAATTGATCAGCCAGTCGTGGAAGCTACCCTGCGGTTGGAAGGTACCAATGTGCTCGCACAGCCAGGTCAAGTTGGAAGATTATTAAATCTAGATGCAACTTTGATTTATCTTGGCGCTCAATTACAAACCTTTCGTGATGGGGAAGTTCCTCTTGTTGTGCAAGAAGCTGCTCCGAAGTTATTGGATGTTTCTTCACAGGCTGAAGCCGCAAGGCGAATGATTAGTCAGCCTTTGACCATCGCGGTTCCAAACTTCCGCGAGGGAGATCCCGGCCCGTGGACCTTTGATATTCCTGTCGTTGCCAATATGTTGGGGGTGAATGTTGTTCAAACGAATGGACAATATCAAATGCAAGTTGGGTTAAATCCCACCGATTTGCGTGTTGCATTGAATGGTATTAAACCCGTAGTAGACCGTCAACCTGCCAATGCCCGTTTTGTTTTCAACGACACTACCAATCAACTTGAACCCATTGCCGCTTCTGAGGTTGGTCGCACAATGGACGTGGAAGCAAGTATTCAGGCCATTAACGATGCCTTGTTACGTGGGGAACATACTGTCAATGTGGTGGTTGCGGAACAACAACCTGCTGTTGCTGATACAGCTAGCGGTGCTGATTTAGGTGTTACTCAATTGGTTGCTCAGCAAACCTCTTATTTTTATGGGTCAAGTGAAGCGCGTATTCAGAATATCGTCGCAGCGGCCTCCCGTTTTCATGGAGTTTTGGTTGCACCAGGTGAAACCTTTTCCATGGGGAACTATTTAGGAGATGTCAGCCTTGAGAATGGATTTGCCGAGGCGTTGATTATTTATGGCGGGCGCACCATCAAAGGGGTGGGGGGAGGCGTTTGTCAGGTCAGCACTACCTTGTTCCGTACGGTTTTCTTCGCAGGGTTCCCAATTGTTGAACGATATTCCCATGCCTATCGGGTTTCTTATTACGAAATGGATGCCAGTGGACATGTCGATTCAAGCCTTGCAGGGTTGGATGCCACGGTTTATTTCCCACTTGTGGATTTTAAGTTTACCAATGACACTCCGTATTGGATGCTGATGGAAACCTACGTAGATGTTGGTGCTCGTACGATTACATGGAAGTTGTATTCCACCTCTGATGGTCGTACCGTTACTTGGGAAACAACAGGCCCTCAAAATATCGTCCCACCGCCTGCACCTGTCTTTGAAGAAAATCCAGAGTTCAAAGTAGGTCAAATTAGCGAAGTCGATCATGCTGCACAAGGGGCAGACGTTACCGTGAGTCGTACAGTTTGGAAGGGCGGCCAAATTTATTTTACAGATACAGTAGAGACTCACTACCAACCGTGGCAGGCAGTTTGTCAATATGGCCCCGGAACTGAAGATCCTGAAAAGGCAGCGCGAAGAAAAGACCTGTGCTTGTCCAAAACCTAGCATGGTAGAATTAAATTCAATAGGAGAAAAAAATGGTCAGTGTTGAACTGCTTGAAATTTTGAGATGTCCCAATTGTGTACGTGAAAAGGAAGGGTTGCTTACCCTTCATAAAGATGCTTGGTTAATTTGCAAAGATTGTGGGCGTAAATACCCAATTGTGGATGATATTCCAGTGATGTTGATTGATGAAGGCGATAAGTGGGTGAATACCGCACAAGACGCCCTCCCAGTTCCGCCTCCCTCAAAATAACTGTGTTGAATTTGCAAGACCTGTTGGTTGAATTAACTTGTGGCGATGATATACGTGCCGAGCAGGCCATTCCAAAAATTGTTGATATGGGAATGGCTGGCGTAGCAGCTCTTTTGAAGTTAACTCTTTCTGATAAAGATGATGTCCGCTGGTGGGCTGTTCGTACATTAGCCGCCTCGCCTCATACATCAGCCGAAAACCTGCTCCCGCTCCTCAACGACTCAGCATCGGAAGTACGCGCTGCCGCTGCCCTTGCACTCGGTCAGCATCCTAGTGAAAAAGCTGTTCCTGCATTGATTCAAGCTCTTGCAGATGAGGACTCTCTGACGGCGGGTTTGGCAGGAAATGCCTTGGTGAAAATTGGCAGTCCATCGGTGGCTGGTCTGCTTGAAGTGATGAAAGAAGCGCCACCTCGAGTTCGAATTTTGGCGTTACGCTCATTGGCAGAGATTCGGGATCATCGAGCCATCCCTGTTTTGATGAAATCCATGAATGAAGATTCTGCTGTTTTACAGTTTTGGGCGCAGGAAGGCTTGCAACGACTTGGGCTGGATATGGTATATATTAAGCCCTGAGGAATAACGAATGAATCGATTTGAATTTTTGAAAAAAATAAAACTCCCTGCTCTTGGGAAACTTTCAGTTGGACAGATTATCTTTTGGGTGGTGACTCTGGCTTTGGCTGGGGCATCGTTTGTCTTTGCTCGCGGTTTAACTGCTTGCTGGCAATTAACCACTTTGCCGGGTGTTTTACCAGAATCCTGCAGTAATGCGACCACCAATGGAACTGTGTTTAACCCTGAAGGAACTCCTGTTGCATCATCTGATGTTCCGCCTACACCGGCCCCAGTTGCTCCTGTTGAATTGCCGCCTGCGTGGGATGGTGCTAGCCGTATTAACATTCTTTTCATCGGTTTGGATGCACGTGATGTTGCTCTTCAAGATGGTCCTCCACGTTCAGACTCGATGATGCTGTTTACAATTGACCCCGTGAGTAAAACAGCTGGAATGTTATCTATCCCTCGTGATATGTGGGTCAATATTCCTGGATATGGATATAGTCGTATTAATACGGCTTATGCAAGTGGGGAAGGGGATAAATTGCCAGGTGGTGGTCCAGGATTGGCGATGAAGACCGTCTCACAGTTTATTGGTGTCCCTGTTGATTATTATGTGCAAGTTGATTTTAATACGTTTACGAATTTCATCGACTTTTTAGGTGGAGTCGATATATATGTTGACCAAACGCTCACTCTCGACCTGAGGGGCGGAGGATATGAGCAGTTAGGCAAATTAGCTATTAATGATCAGGTAGTTGCGGTTGGTAAGAATCCTACAGGAAGGTTTGTGCAAATTGAATACCCTGTAGGTTCAACAACTAAAGGTTGGATTCTTGCAAAGTATTTTCAAGCAGATGGAAAAGATAGCTTACCGGTATTAAAAAGCACCCAAGATCCTAGCACAGTCCGTTTGAACGGGGTGATTACTCAAGTCACTGATGTGCGTTCTATAGCAGGAGATCCGAATCAAATTAAGGTCAAATGTTGTGGCGAACGCCATTTTAATGGGGACGGAGCTTTGGCCTATGCTCGTGACCGCCATACAGAAGGCGGTGATATTGATCGTGCCAAGCGTCAACAGCAGGTGATTTTTGCAATTCAAAAGAAGGTGTTTGACCCTGCCGTGTTCCCTGGTTTAGTTCAACAAGCACCTGCGATTTACCAGCAATTTTCTTCTGGTATTCACACCAATATGTCTTTTGAAGATGCGATCAAACTCGGTATTCTGGCAAAAGATATTTCTCGCGAAAGCATTAAGACCGGTG
The DNA here is from genome assembly GCA_046328925.1 of Anaerolineales bacterium. Taxonomy (GTDB): domain Bacteria; phylum Chloroflexota; class Anaerolineae; order Anaerolineales; family Villigracilaceae; genus Villigracilis. Next base: position 280,657 of record JAXLVT010000001.1, on the reverse strand, counting down.
TCATTGACACTACCATGGTCACATTTGAGAATACGATTCTTGCTGGACAAAACGCCAGCATCATGAAACCGATCTCCGATAAAATCCGCGTTTTACGTGACCAGATTTTCACCACCAGCGGACCTGTTAGTCCGATTGCTCAGGGAGATGCTGTTACCTTAATGCGTAACGAGGAAGCCCGTATCCGCATTTTAGATGGAACTTTCACCCCTGGTATGGATCAACGAGCTGGTACTTTCTTCCAATCCCAAGGAATGGGTGTGACCGAAATTGGTACTGCCACGGAAGTCTATAGCCAAACGGTTGTGATTGTCTATGGACCTAAACTATATACCTTGAAGTATTTACAAAGCACGTTTGGAATTACTGCTAACCAGATTCGATTTAGCCCCGACCCATCTTCTACTGTCGATATTGAAATTCGTCTCGGTTCAGATTTAGCGGGTGCAATTCCGTAATTGAAGTTTAGTAAAAAAACACCTCCATAGAATATTCTATGGAGGTGTTTTTTGTTGATTACTAATTAGTTCGTTAATGTGCTACGCACCCAATCGCCAATCATCCAATATTTAAAGTCTTGACCATTGTTTATTTGAATGCCTCCATAAGTGCCATAGACTAAAGCGACGATAGGAAGAATTGCAAAGATACAGGAAATAGGTAAGCAAATTAATCCTGCAAATGGAATCACTTGACTGATGCCGCCGATGAGAACCGCTAACAAGGTTCCACCAAATGAACAAATGGCTTGCATAATCAATGCTTGTAAGGCATGGTAGGCAACATATTTCGAGCGATCTTTATAGATAAAATAAATAACCACAGGCACAGCCACACCCATGAATACTGTAAAAAGATTAATGAGCACGCTAAGATGAGAAATCATTGCCCACTGTTTTTCTTCGGAAGGGGTAAGCGGTTGTGGTGTTGTGGGCGGAATGCTTTGAGGAATTTGATCAGTCATATTTTTTCCTTTTTGTTATATAAAAAAGACCCGCGGTTGGCCGCGGGTCTTTTTGTAAACGAGAAAGATTATGCCCAACCCTGATTGTGAATGAAGTCGGATACAAATGGGATTTTGATATCTTGGCCTTGGTAAGCCTGATAAGCCCAGTAAAGTTGGACAAAGACAAGGATGGCACCACAACCGAAAGTTACAGTCGCAATAATGGAAATAAGTACTGTTACAACGATTGACTGTACAGCGCTGAATTTAATATAAGGGCGGCTCTTCTTATCATCCATGAAAAGCACAACAACTGCAATCACAGGGATTAAGTAAGATAACATTGCCCAAAGTTTGTCATCTTGGGTAATATCGGACATTGGTGCTTGAGACATAATTTATTCCTCCGAATAAGTTGGTTTGATTTTCCAGTATTTTACATTCTTTCAGACCAAAACGCAAACCAATTGTTTCGTACTTTAGTACTGTTTGGCTGTGCTAAAATTTGGATATGTCTATAAAAACTGTTTTCATGGGTTCGCCCGAATTTGCATTGCCAACTTTACGTGCATTGGCACAGCATTATGAAGTCGTTGGTGTGATTACCCAACCCGATCGCGCCTCAGGTCGTGGACGTGAGTTGAAGGCTCCACCAGTTAAAACGCTTGCACTTGAATTAAATATTCCTGTGTTACAGCCTGAAAAGCTACGTGAACCACAAGCCATGGAACAACTCCAAGCATGGAATCCAGAGTTGATTGTCGTTGCTGCTTTTGGACAAATTCTCAAACGCGATGTGCTGGAAATGCCTGCATATGGATGCATCAACGTCCATGCTTCGTTGCTTCCGCGTTGGCGTGGTGCAGCTCCTATCAATGCCGCTATTCTTGCTGGCGATGAAGAAATTGGTGTCACCATTATGAAAATGGATGTGGGGCTTGATACTGGTCCCATGCTATCTAAAAAATCCATGCGCCTCACATCTGATCTGACAACGGGTACAGCGATACAGACATTATCCCAACTCGGTGCAGACTTGTTAATTGAAACGTTACCAGATTACATGTCTGGCAAACTCATTCCCCAACCTCAATCCGACGAAAATTCAACCTATGCTCCCATGCTCAAAAAGGAAGATGGATTGTTGGATTTCACTCGTTCAGCCATTGAACTCGAACGACGCGTCCGAGCGATGAATCCGTGGCCGGGAGCATGGTTTGAATGGAATGGAAGTGTATTGAAAGTGGGGAAAGCCTTTGTCAGCGACGGGAAAAGCTTGGAGGTGGGGAGCAGGTTTACGGTCGATGGAAGACCCGCTGTGATGTGTGCAGATGGGGCTTTAGTATTGGATGAAGTCCAACCGGCTGGCAAGAAGATGATGCCTGGAAAGTCTTTTCTGGCTGGAGCAAAGAACTGGTCATCTTCGTAGCCTATTTGACGTAAGAGGGTTATATTCTTCAAATCATTCATTGGAGAAACCATGTTTAACTCAAAAGTATTTTTAGCTGAATTTATTGGCACATTTGCGCTGACTTTTATCGGCGTGGCGGCTGGTATGTCTGGTGCGGGCTTGGTGGCTGTGGCTTTGGCTCACGGTTTTACTTTGGCCGTTTTTGCTTATGCCTATGGTCATATTTCTGGAACGCATGTTAATCCCGCTGTGACATTTGGCCTTGCTTTGAATGGCACTGTCAAGTGGTCTGAAGCCGTTGTGTATTGGATTGCTCAATTTGCAGGTGCGACTGTGGCGGCTTTTATCCTGTATAGCATTTCTGGTGACATTTCCGCTGGCGCCACCGTTGGTTCTCTCACCACGACTCAAGCCATGCAAACAGGCGGCATGAAGATTGTTTTATTTGCGGCATTGATTGAAGCCCTTTTGACTTTCTTCCTTATGAATACAATTTTGCATACAGCCGTTGCTGGAAATGGTGGCAAGTTTGCAGGCTGGGCGATTGGTACCACCCTTGCTTTTGCCATTCTCGCTGGTGGCCCATTGACCGGTGCTTCTTTGAACCCGGCACGCACTTTTGGTCCCGCTATTTTTTCTGCTCCCAGCTTTGCCAACGTATACACATACGTCATTTATTTGTTTGGCCCATTGATTGGCGCTACTTTGGCGGTAATTGTTTACAACTTCTTTAATGAGACTCCTGAAGTTGTTGAAGAACAAGTTGTGATTGAGGTGGTGGATGCGCCTGCAGTCAAAGTAAGAAAACCTGTTGCTCGTAAGACTACCGCCAAGAAATAAATTTCAAAAACACATAAAAGCAGTCCCTGCCGCATAGGTAGGGACTGCTTTTTCGTTGGGATAAAAATCTATGCTAAAATTTACGGCCTTTGTAAATTTTAGGAGAAAATCATGCAAGACGAATTACCAGCAGTCACGCCTGCTCAAAAAAGTTCCATTCGCGAATCTATCGCCTCAAGGCGGACTTTTGCCATTATCTCTCACCCTGATGCAGGGAAAACCACACTGACAGAAAAATTGCTCCTGTATGGAAACGCAATTGAGCTGGCGGGAAATGTTCGTGCACGCAAAAACCAACGCTCCACCACTTCTGACTGGATGGAAATGGAGCGCGAACGCGGTATTTCAATTACATCCACTATTTTACAATTTCCCTATCATGGAAGTATTGTCAATTTGTTGGATACCCCGGGCCATCAGGATTTCTCTGAAGACACATATCGCACTCTTTCGGCCGTAGACAGTGCCGTGATGGTGATTGATGCCGCCAAAGGAATTGAACCCCAAACGTTGAAATTATTTGAAGTTTGTCGCAAACGTGGCATTCCTATTTTTACTTTTATCAACAAAATGGATCGCCCTGCCCGTGATCCATTGGATTTGTTAGATGAGATTAAGAAAGTGCTGGGCATGGAACCCATTCCCATGAACTGGCCAATCGGTGATGGCCCTGAATTTCGTGGCGTATATGATCGCGCTGCCAAAGGTGTTTATTTATTTGAACGCACCGAACGAAATGAGCGCATGGCTCCAGAAGTATTTATGTCTTTAGAGGATTTGGCGAAAAACAATCTTTTGTCAAAGACTCGTTTTACTCACTTGGAAGAAAGTATACAACTTCTTGACGAAGTTGGAGTTGTCTTCAACCATGCGGATGTTTTGGGTGAAAAGCAAACACCGGTGTTCTTCGGTAGCGCAGTCACAAATTTTGGTGTGCGTTTATTTTTAGATACTTTCGTAAAGTATGCTCCTCCTCCACAACCATATCAGGCGGATGAAGGAATCGTCTCACCGGAGAATGAAGATTTCTCAGGTTTCATTTTTAAGATTCAAGCGAATATGAATCCCAAACACCGCGATAGCGTGGCCTTCTTACGCATCTGTTCTGGACGTTTTGAACGTGGCATGGATCTGATGCATACCCAAAGCGGAAAAATGATTCGTATGTTGCGTCCATACAAGCCATTTGCAAATGAACGTGAAATCATTGATGAAGCTTTTCCTGGCGATGTGTTGGGAATCCCCAACAATGAAGATTTTGCCATTGGCGATTCATTGTGCTCTGGTAAAGCCGTGCGTTTTCTATCCCTTCCACGTTTTCAACCTGAGCATTTTGCCTTGTTGCGTAATACAGATTTGAACAAACAGAAACAATTTGCAAAAGGTCTTTCTCAATTGGAAAGCGAAGGGGCTGTGCAGGTGATGTATAACATTAATGCCTTTAAGCGTGAACCCATTCTGGCAGTTGTAGGTCAGCTACAGTTTGATGTTGTGCAAGCTAGATTGAAAGCAGAATACAATGTCCCAACAGAATTGGAAAGAATGCCTCATGTACTGATCCGCTGGATTCGAGGGACAGATAAGGCTATTGAATCTTTGCCCAATCGTGGGGAAGTCATTGTAGCGCGCGATTCTCGTGATGAATGGGTTGCTCTTTTTAATTCGACATTTCTTTTGAAGCATTATTCCGAAAAATATCCTGAATTGAAATTTGTAGACGTGGCTGGAAATTAAAACCCCTCAACGTATATTAAAGAGTAGGCGACAGCCTGCTCTTTTTATTTAAGAATTCATTTTTTGAGGTTTTGTTTTACAATTAACTGATAAGGATAAAAACCATGTCAAAATATATCGCTGCAATTGACCAAGGAACGACTAGTTCTCGTTGTATTATTTTTGACCATGCAGGCAATATCGTCGCAGTGGACCAGAAGGAACATAATCAAATCTACCCCAAACCAGGTTGGGTGGAGCACGATGCGCTGGAAATTTGGTCTCGTACTCAAGAAGTGATGCAAGGCGCCTTGTCCAAAGCCAAGTGCGCGGTTGCTGATATTGCGGCCATTGGCGTGACCAATCAACGTGAAACGACCTTGGTTTGGGATAAGAATACTGGAAAGCCAATTTATAATGCCATTGTCTGGCAGGATACACGGACAGATGTAATTTGTAATGAGTTGGCTGCCAATGGGGGACAAGATCGTCTTCGTTCCAAAACAGGCTTACCCTTGGCTACTTATTTTTCAGGTCCCAAAATCAAGTGGATTTTAGATCATGTGGATGGAGCACGTATCAAAGCAGAAAAAGGGGAATTGCTTTTTGGCAATATGGACACTTGGATAATTTGGAATTTAACGGGTAGGCATGTTACAGATGTGACCAATGCCTCACGTACTTTGTTGATGAATTTGCATACCTTGGACTGGGATGATGAACTTTTGGCATTGATGAATGTACCCCGTTCGATGTTGCCAGAAATTCGTTCATCGTCGGAAGAATATGGAAAGGCAAAAATGATTTTAGAGGGAGTGCCTGTGGCTGGTGATTTAGGCGACCAGCAGGCGGCGCTCTTTGGTCAAACTTGTTATAGTGCAGGCGAAGCAAAGAATACCTATGGAACAGGCTGTTTTATGTTGATGAATATGGGTGAGATTCCTGTGCCGTCAAAATCGGGACTGCTAACCACACTTGGTTATAAGATTGGCGATCAAAAAGCTGTATATGCCTTGGAAGGTTCGATTGCTATTGCAGGAGCATTGATTCAGTGGTTGCGAGATAACTTGGGACTGATTCAATCGTCGGCGGAGGTGGAGGCGTTGGCTAAATCTGTAGAAGATAACGGCGGCACATACTTTGTCCCAGCATTTAGCGGGTTGTATGCTCCTTATTGGAAATCTGACGCGCGGGGCGTCATTGCAGGAATGACTCGTTATGTCAATAAAGGTCACATTGCCCGCGCGGCATTGGAAGCGACTGCGTATCAGACTCGTGAAGTGTTGGATGCCATGGAAATTGATTCAGGCGTCAACCTGAAAGCTTTGAAAGTGGATGGGGGCATGGTGTTCAATGAATTGCTGATGCAGTTCCAATCTGATATTTTGGATGTGCCTGTGGTTCGCCCGAAAGTCGCGGAGACCACTGCTTTGGGTGCTGCATATGCAGCAGGATTGGCTGTTGGTTTTTGGAAAGATTACGATGAATTGCGCACCAATTGGGGAAAAGATAAAGAGTGGTCTCCCCAAATGAGCGCAAACCAGCGAGAGGGTTTATACTCAGGATGGAAGAAAGCAGTGACTCGCACATTTGATTGGGTATAAACATGAATCGAAACGAAATCTTTTCCTCTCTTAAAGCAAACCCCGAAATCTCCGTTTTAATTATTGGAGCTGGGATCAATGGTATTGGAACCTTCCGCGATCTTGCCATTAACGGTGTAGATGTTTTGATGGTTGACCGCGGTGATTTTTGTTCAGGAGCCAGCGCTGCTTCATCGCACATGGCACATGGCGGAATCCGTTATTTGGAAAATGGCGAATTTCGGCTGGTGCGCGAAGCTGTGCAAGAACGGAATCGCATGATTAAAAATGCTCCGCACATTGTCAAACCTCTCCCGACCACAATTCCAATTTTTCGATATTTTTCAGGAATGCTTAATGCGCCACTGAAATTTTTTGGCCTATTGGATAAACCTTCTGAGCGTGGTTCGATTATCATCAAATTAGGTCTGATGATGTATGACGCATATACAGGTGCCAATCGGACAGTACCCCGTCATCAGTTTTTATCACGTTCTGCTTCTTTAAAAAAATGGGGACAATTAAATTCAGAAATTGTCAATACAGCCACTTATTATGACGGCTTGATTTCAAACCCCGAGCGCCTTGCATTGGAACAGATATTGGATGCGGAAGCTGAAAATCCTAATGCTCATGCTTTGAATTATGTCAGCATGGTGCAAGGACAAAAAGATACGATCCTTCTTCGTGATGAATTGAGTGATGAAACCTATGAAGTTCGACCTAAGCTGGTCATTAATGCCGCAGGTCCGTGGATTGACTTTGCTAATTATGGATTAGGACTTTCCACCAAATATATTGGTGGAACCAAAGGATCGCATCTGGTTTTGAATCATCCCGAATTACGGGCTATGATTGGTGAGCATGAATTCTTCTTTGAAAATAAAGATGGTCGCATTGTTTTAATCTTTCCATTGCACGATAAAGTTTTAGTGGGTACCTCTGATATTAAGATTGAACATCCTGATGAAGCAGTTTGCACAGACGAAGAAGTAGAGTATTTTCTTGGGATGATTGCCAGAGTATTCCCAACTATTAAGGTGACTCGCGAGAATATTGTTTTCCGTTTTACAGGTGTGCGTCCATTAGCAAGTAGCATGGCGAAGAGCACGGGACAATATAGCCGTGATCACAGCATCGAAGTGTTGAGTGGTGATTGGACGAATCTGGATTTCCCTGTTTATTCTTTGGTGGGTGGCAAGTGGACTTCTTTTCGTGCTTTTGCAGAGCAGGTGACAGATAAGGCTTTAGCGTATCTTGGAAAGCCTCGTCAAAAGAACACGCGAGATTTGTCCATTGGTGGTGGACGTGGTTTTGCTGCCAATGCAAATGAATATGCCCGTCAACTTGACGGCTTTGCTGCATGGACGGGTTTAAGCAAAGACAGGCTACAAACTTTGTATGCCCGTTATGGGTCACGTGTTGAAGCAATTGCTAATTTCATCAAACAATCGAATGATGAACCCCTTAAATCTCTACCTGATTATACAAAACGTGAAATTGCATTTTTGACACAACATGAAAAAGTGAGACATCTTGATGATGTGATTTTGCGCCGCGCCATGTTGGCCATGCTCGGTCGTTTGACTCGCGAAAGCATTGATGAGCTTGTTGATGTTGTAGGCGCTTCGCTCAACTGGACAGCTGATCAAAAAACAAATGAAGTGAAGCGAACTCTGCGAATCCTTGCGGATAGGCACGGGGTTGTATTTTAAAAATACCCAAGGATGACTTCTATCAAAAAAATTCTGGTTACTGGTGGCGCAGGTTTTATCGGCTCTAATTTCATACGACATTTATTAAGAGTGAATCAGACGGCAATAATTGTTAACCTTGATGCTCTTACATATGCAGGAAATATTGAGAATTTAAGAAATTTGCCTGACACCTCGCGTCACCTCTTTGTAAAGGGAAACATTTGCGATTCAGCTTTATTGACCAGGCTTTTAGTGGAACACGAGATTGATACTGTTGTTCATTTTGCGGCAGAGACTCATGTGGACCGTTCTATTTTAGAACCTGATACTTTTATTCAAACCAATGTAGTAGGCACGTTTACACTTTTGGAAGCTGTAAGAAAAATATGGGGAAAACATACGGAAGGAAAAAGGTTCCATCATATTTCAACAGACGAAGTATATGGTTCCTTAGATTCAAATTCTTTAGCTTCCTTTGAAACCACAGCGTATCAGCCTCGTTCTCCTTATTCGGCAACCAAGGCATCTTCAGATCACTTAGTCAGGTCTTACTTTCATACCTATAATCTTCCTGTCACAATCACCAATTGTTCCAATAATTATGGCCCGTATCAATTCCCTGAGAAGTTAATTCCTTTAATAATTTTCATGGCTTTGCAAAATAAACCCCTTCCTGTTTATGGCGATGGAAAACATATTCGGGATTGGCTTTATGTGGAAGATCACTGTGAGGCGATACAGCTTGTGATTGAAAAAGGTAAAAATGGGGAAACATATAACGTAGGGAGTCATAGTTCATTACAAAATATCGATTTGGTTAAGAAGATTTGTAGTATTCTGGATTTAATAAGACCAGCTAATAAACCATATTCAACTTTAATTACATATGTCCCTGATAGGCAGGGACATGACCGTCGATATGCGTTGGATAGTTCGAAAATACGAACTGAATTGGGCTGGCTCCCCAAAAAAGAATTGGATTTGGGGTTGCTTGAAACAATAAAATGGTATCTTGATAATATTGATTGGGTTGAGGCGGTTTTATCTCAAGATAATTTTTCAAAATGGCTGAATATTAATTATTTGAAGCGTGATTTACGATGAAGGGAATTATTCTTGCAGGTGGACAAGGGACAAGGCTATACCCATTGACCTTGGGTTTAAGTAAACAGTTGCTTCCTGTATATAACAAACCCATGATTTATTATCCACTTTCCATGCTGATTTTGGCAGGCATTCGCGAGATTCTGATTATTAGTACTGCTCAGGATTTGCCTCAATTTCAACGATTATTAGGAACTGGAGAACAATGGGGAATTCATTTTGAATATGCCCAACAGGATCCACCACGTGGTTTGGCTGAAGCCTTTCTAATAGGAAAAGATTTTATCAACGGTGAACCTGTCTGTTTGATATTAGGGGACAATATATTTTTTGGTACCGGATTGTGGGATGAATTAAGAGATGCCGCTACGCTTGTAGCGGGTGCCAGGATTTTTGCTTACCCAGTGCGGGACGTATCAGCCTATGGTGTTGTGGAGTTTGATTCGAATGGCAGGGTAATAAGTTTGGAAGAAAAGCCTGAAATTCCACGGTCACGCTATGCAGTACCTGGGCTTTATTTTTATGATCATCAAGTATGTGATATTGCGGAAAAGATTCAACCATCTTCTAGAGGAGAACTAGAGATTACTAGTATTAACCACTATTACTTGGAACAAGGACAACTTCAAGTTCGACAATTTGGACGAGGTATTGCCTGGCTGGATGCAGGAACGCATGAAAATCTTTTGCAGGCATCTAATTTTGTTCAAACAGTTGAAGAAAGACAAGGGTTAATGATTGGCTGTCCAGAAGAAGTAGCCTATCGAATGAATTTTATCAATGCATTGCAGTTGCGGAAACTTGCTGAAAAACTGCAGCATAATGGATATGGAAATTATCTTTTACAATTATTACGAGAAGAAGAGAAATAAAAACAGCGGATTTCACAATTAAATCAAATGGTACAATTTCATTCACCTTATGAATACAGAGAAAAAGAAATTTCGTGTAGACCTAGTTGTGCCAATTTTCAATGAAGCAGGGGTTGTTGAACACACACATAAGCGGATTTGCGATTCGGTTGATTTGCTTCCCTATGATATTCATTTTATTTATGTGGATGACGGTTCCAGCGACGGGACAGCGGATACGATTCGAAAAATAGCTACCACCGATAAGCGTGTCACACTGCTTCAGCTAAGTCGAAACTTTGGGCATCAAGCTGCGCTTACGGCGGGGTTGGATGCGTCGCTTGGGGATGTGGTCATTTCACTTGATGGCGATGGGCAGCATCCACCAGAAGTGATTCCTCAAATGATTGAATATATTAATCAAGGTTTTGACATTGTGCAGGGACAACGTGCTGAGGCTAGTGATCCTTCTCTGTTTAAGAATCTTACATCCAAGGTTTTTTATAGATTGTTAAATATTGTTAGCGGCACTACTGTTTTACCAGGTGCTGCAGATTTTCGCGCCATGTCTCGACAAGCGGTTGAGGGTTTGAAATCGATGCCTGAGTATCATCGCTTTTTGCGGGGGATGGTTTCGTGGATGGGATATAAAGCTGTGATCTTGCCTTATAAAGAAACCAATCGAATTGCTGGGAAATCCAAATATTCTTTGGGGAAGATGATACGGCTTGCTTCGGATGCGATTTTTTCTTTTTCGTTAACCCCTTTGTATATTGGTTTAAGCGTGGGACTTTTGTTTTTTATCCTTGCTTTTGTGCAGATTATATATGTTTCCAATTTGTGGCTAACTGGTCAATTTGATCGTATTGTGCCGGGGTGGAGTTCTTTGATGGCGATTATTTTGATTGCCAGCGGAACAATTATGATTTTGCTTGGGTTTATTGGCGTTTATATCGGATATATTTTTCAGGAAATTAAACATAGGCCTGTTTATTTAATTCAAGGGGAAAGAAAAGATGAACAATAATTATATACAGCCTTTTCATATTACTTTACTGCGACATGGCGAGTCGGTGGGGAATGCTGAGTCACGTTGGCAGGGACAGGCTGAGTACCCCTTGACGGAAAAGGGGCGGGCACAAGCGCAGGCATTGGCCGTGCGTTGGAAGAATGAAGGTATGAAGTTTGACTATGTGATTTCCAGTCCATTGGAGCGTGCAAAGGACACTGCAGAAATCATTGCTGCTGCTTTAAGTGCGAAAATTGAATTTGAGCCTCTTTGGCTTGAGAGAAACAACGGTGAATTCTCCGGGCTTACTGCTCATGAGGTTCGACAAAATTTTCAACACCCGTCTTTCACCACACCTTATGATCCTGTTGGCGGAGATGGGGAAGGGGATTGGGAATTGTTTCTGCGGGCCGGGCAAGCCCTTCACAATTTGTTAAAACGTGATTCTGGAAAGTATTTAATTGTTTCTCATGGTGGTTTGTTGAATCAGGTAATGCATGCCATTGTAGGTATGGCACCTCAAGCGAACAATGCTGGCACTCGATTCCGGTTTAGCAATACGGCCTTTGCACAATTAACTTACTATCCGCACCAGCATCGCTGGGCAATTGATAAACTCAATGACCATGCTCATTGGGCAGATGCTGATTAAGTCTGGAGTGATATTTTGGTACAACCTGTTTCGCAAACTTCATCTTTGAAATTTCTTGTGTTTGGTGCTGGGGCTATTGGCACCTATATTGGTGGGGCTTTGGCACTTGCTGGTCAGCAAGTGGTCTTTGTTGAAAAGCAGAAAATGGTGGACGAGCTTCGTGAAAAAGGATTAAGGCTTGATCTCACCATCGATGAAAGACGAAAGACAAAAGATGCTTTTGCTGTGGATTCTCGCGCTTTCGTCATTTGTCCTTCGATTGAAGAAGCCTTAAATTACGGTCCTTTTGATGTGGCACTATTTGCCTTGAAATCTTTTGATACCGCCTCTGCCATGGAAGAATTGAAGCCTTTGGCAGATAAACTTCCACCCATTCTATGTTTATCCAATGGCGTGGAAAATGAGCAAACGATTGCTAGGGTGATGGGACCTGATAAAGTCATTTATGGTACTGTAACCACTGCCATTGGCAGAAGAGGTGCAGGTAGCATTGTTCTTGAAAAACTACGCGGCGTTGGCATTGCTACAGGGCATCCACTCTCTGAAAAGCTCGTGTCAATTTTTGACCAAGCCTATTTGAAATGCAAGTTATATCCTGATGACCATAGTATGAAGTGGTCGAAGATGTTGACCAATTTAATAGCCAATCCTACTTCTGCCATTTTGAATTTGACCGCTGCAGAAGTATTTGCAAATCCAAAATTATATAAACTTGAAATTGAGATGCTTAAGGAATGCCTTGCAGTGATGAAGGCACAAAACCTTGAGGTCTTTGATTTGCCTGGTACGCCAGTGCGTGCTTTGGCTTTTGCGACTCAATTGCCACTCTGGCTTTCAAAGCCTTTTCTCTCCCGCGCTGCAGGGAGTGGACGTGGTGCCAAGATGCCCTCCTTCCATATCGACCTGTATTCAGGACGTACTCAAAGTGAAGTGGAATACTTGCATGGAGCCGTTGTCCGTGAGGGCAAGGCACGTGGCGTGCCAACCCCAGTCAATGAATTGCTGACCACAACTCTGCTGGCGCTCACAAATAAAGAAATCCCATTGGATGAATTTGTCGGCAATCCAGAGAAATTATTAAGCAAGTTGAAAAGTTAAACGGTTTATATCGTTTAACTGACAAGCAAACATTATGTCTATTCAAATTACACAATCAAATAAGAATGTCGAACTTCACCTTCCTGATGGAAGGGTTCTTTCAGGTCCACGCGGAACAAGAATTGAAGAGTTTCTCAAACAGGTAAGCCGTGAGTTTCCTGCCCCAATTGTCGCGGCGATTATCAATAATGAGATTCACGAGTTGACATATCCAGTGAACGCTGAAGCATATTGCCAACCTGTCACTATGAATTCGGCAGATGGCGCACGGATTTATCGCCGCTCACTAGTATATCTGCTGGATATTGCTTTCTCTGAGTTATTCCCAAACGCAAAACTCAATATTGATCATTCAGTATCATCTGGTGGGTTTTATTGCGAAGTATCTGGTCGCAAAATGCTTACCAAGCGAGAATTGAATTCCTTGAAGCTTGCACTTCGTAAATTGATTAAACAAAATATTCCTTTTATTCGCAAAGAAGTTCCCATTCAAAAAGCAATAGCCTATTTTAAGAAACACGGTTACGAAGATAAACTGCGACTTTTGGCTCATCGCCGAAAAGATTACTTAACCATGTATAGTATTGGCGAAAAAATGAATTACATGCATGGGTACATGGTGCCGTCTACAGGGTATTTGAAATGGTTTGATTTAAAAATAATTAACGGCGGCTTTCTGATTCAATTTCCGCGCCGTCATTCCCCTACTGACTTGGAACCAATGGGGAGTTATCCCAAGTTACTTAAAGCCTTTCGTCAATATGGTCATTGGCTGGAAACTCTGAATATCGATAATGTGGGTGCCTTGAATGATGCCATTCAAGCAGGGCATGCTGACGAGTTAGTATTAGTTTCTGAAGCTTTACATGAACAAAATGTTTCCGATTTGGCTCAGCAAATTGAACAAAAACAATCGAAGATTATTTTGATTGCAGGTCCATCTTCTTCGGGAAAAACCACCACGTCGCGCCGCCTTGCAGTGCAGTTGCTTGCGCGAGGTATCTCGCCATATCCGCTTGAACTCGATAATTATTTTGTGGATCGTAAAAAGACTCCGCTTGATGAAAATGGAAAACTTGACTTCGAGACCATCGAAGCCCTTAATCTTAAGCAACTCGCCAAGGATTTAGAAAAATTAATCAGCGGCGATAAAGTTCAATTGCCTCGCTTCAACTTCAAAGTAGGAAGAAGCGAAGCAGGTGACGTAATTCAATTGAAAGCAGGACAACCCATCATCCTTGAAGGTATTCATGGAATGAATCCGCGCCTCATCTCTGACCATTGGACTGACTCAGCATTTCGAATTTATGTCTCTGCCCTGACACAGTTAAACCTTGATCGTCAAAACAGAGTTTCTACCACAGATACACGCCTTATTCGACGTATTGTGCGCGATGCGCGTGACCGTGGGTATTCGGCCACGCAAACCATTTCGCAATGGGAATCTGTTCGTCGTGGTGAGAAGCGACATATTTTCCCCTTTCAAGAAAATTCGGATGTGATGTTTAATTCTGCACTGGCTTATGAATTGGCTGTGCTGAAACCGCTTGCTGAACCATTGTTAAGGCAAGTTCCCTATAACGCGCCTGAGTTTATTGAGGCCAGAAGATTGTTAGCCTTTCTTGAGTGGTTTTTGCCATTGGATGAGAGTTTGATTCCAGCGAATTCGATTGTAAGAGAATTTTTAGGCGGATCTAGTTTGAAAGATTTCAGGATATGGAGAGGGTAGAGTAAATAGAAATTGCCGAGGGTTCAACCCTCGGCAATTTCTTTATCTTTTTTCCAATTCGCTAATTAGCTGGTAGTGATTATCAAACTGCTTTTCCATAATGACAATTTGACAATTTTTTGGATTGCGTAGGTTTTCGTATTCTTCCACTGTCCAGTGGAACCAGCGCATCAGGAATAAGCGCATGGTCAAGCCATGAGTGACAATCAATACATTTTCTGGAAAATCTATTTTTTCGAAATCCCTGTGTAAGGTATCTAAGAAGTTACTGACGCGGTCAAATACGTCTGCACCTGATTCACCATCTGGAATTCGATAATAAAATGTGCTGAAGTTATCGCGCTCTTCGTTAATATTCTTGTTTTCGTCTTGGTGCCGTAAATGTCCCCAATCCTGCTCGCGTAGCCTGGGGTCTTCTACGGCTTTGATTACATTGTCTTTCAGCGATTCTGAAATGTGCTGGTAGGTTTCGCGTGTCCGATAATATGGCGATAGATAAGCATACATCGAACCATCTTCAATGATTTTATGAATCTCTATGCCTGCCTGCTTGGCTTGTTCTACCCCAGTAGGGGATAGTTTCAATGCAAAGTCTGGTGTGCTGTTATAAAGAGATTTATCGATATTGCCTTCTGATTCACCGTGACGAACCAGGATGATTTTTTCAGGTCTCATCGTATTACCTCAAAATTGATTCAATCTTTTCCAATTCATCGTTTGAAAAATCCAGCTTGTTTAACATGCCTACGGCATCTTCAATTTGAGAAATTTTGCTGGCGCCGATCAAAACGGAGGTCATGGTTTCGTGGCGTAGCACCCAGGCAAGTGACATTTGCGCGAGTGTCTGCCCACGTGACTTGGCTAAATCATTCAACTTTTGTACCTTTGTCAGTTTGTCATCTGTGATGTTGGCTGGCTTGAGGAAGCCGTGTGCTTTTGAGGCACGTGAGCCTTCAGGAATATTGCCGCCAAGGTATCTGTCAGTGAGCAAGCCTTGAGCGAGTGGCGAGAAGGCAATACAACCAACGCCTTCTTCTTTCAAAGTTTGTAGCAGCCCATCTTCCACCCAGCGTTCAAACATGCTGTATTTGGGTTGATGAATAAGACAGGGCGTGCCAAGTTGACGTAGCATCTTCGCTGCTTCGCGTGCTTTCTCAGCGGGGTAATTGGAAATGCCCACATATAATGCCCGTCCACTGCGGACGATGTAATCAAGCGCCTGCATGGTTTCTTCAAGCGGAGTTTCAGGATCGGGACGGTGATGATAGAAAATATCTACATATTCCAGTCCCATGCGTTTCAGGATTTGATCGAGGCTGGATACCAAGTATTTCCGTGAACCCCAATCTCCGTATGGGCCGTCCCACATGGTATAGCCCGCCTTGGATGAAATGATTAACTCATCGCGGAAGGGACGTAAATCCTTTTCGATGATTTGTCCAAATGTCTCTTCTGCAGATCCAGGAGGCGGACCGTAATTATTAGCGAGATCCAGATGTGTAATGCCGAGATCAAAGGCTTTTAAGACCATGGCACGGCTGTTTTCAAAAACATCCACGCCGCCAAAGTTGTGCCACAAGCCTAATGAAACAGCTGGCAGTTTAAGTCCGCTGCGGCCTGAGCGACGATATTGCATGGATTGATAACGAGCGTCATTCGGTAAATAATTCATAGTTTCTCCAAAATAAAACTTCGCTCATTCGAGGCAAGGCTCCGAATGAGCGAGTATGTTTACACAAAGCCTTGCTTGATTAAACTTTCTGCCATGGAAAGAATGGATTCTTCCACAGAGCGAGGTGACCATTTTAGAATGCGTTTTGCTTTTTCATTTGAGAGGTCGTAATCCCAATTTAAACTGGGAGCAACGAGCGCGATTTTCTTATCAAAGAGCGCGAGGAGTTTAATCAAAATAGATGGAAACACAATGCGCGGAATTTTATAACCCTTGTTACCATATTCTTTTTGAAGAATATCGGTGATGCCTTTGAGCCAAATCATACCGCTAGGAATTAGGAAACGATTGCCTGCGGCTTCGGGTGTGTTCATCGCAAGGATGAGCGCAGCAGCCACATCACGAACATCCACCACATCCATTTTGATTGGGCCTACCCCAGGAACTTGTCCAAGCATAAATGTGCGCACCACTTCTGCTGAAGTGGGAAAATCTTTATTTGGCACAGGCCCGAGGATGATGGGCGGATTGATCGCGACCATTTCCAGTTTACTTGTATTTTCGGCGCCGTTGATAAAGTCCCATGCGGCGCGTTCGGCAAGAGTCTTGCTCTTTTGATACGAGCCAATATTTTTATTAATATCTGACCAATCCGCTTCAGTAAAGGTGCGGTTTTCACCGCTGTGACCCGCAGTCACTGCCGCAATGGATGAAACCTGCACCACACGTTTTACCTTTGCTTTATGTGCGGCGCGTAGTACCCGCAAAGTCCCTTGCACGGCAGGGATGATGAGTTCATCCTCGTGTTTAGGTTCAAACAATGGAAACGGTGACGCGACATGCAATACATATTCGACGCCATTCATCGCTTCATCCCAACCTGATTCCTGCTCCAAATCTCCTGGAATAATCTCCAACCGATCATTTGCTTGCACAAGATTAGCAATCGTTTCGCGGACTTCCGCTTCGCGTGAAAGAGTCCGCAAGGTACCACGGACTTTGTATCCCTGCTCCAGCAATTGAACGATGGTGTGAATGGCGACGAATCCGCTTGCGCCTGTGACAAGAATGGGAGATGATGAAGACATAAAAACCTTTCTGATTATTTAAAATAAGATGAATAACATTGCTACGAGAACCCCAAACGCACCACATGCAAAATTGACCCAATCATTGTCTAGCCATTTCCAACCACGAACATGAACAGTCTCTGTGCCGCAGGTGTGGAGAGGATGTTTTTCTGTTTCCTTGTTATCGGTGGGGCAGTAATACATGGCTTGGACAGTTCCGCCGAGCAAAGAGTCGAAGAGGGAGCCTGCGAGTCCGCTGAGGGTGACGATGATGAATGTTGAAACGGGAGCAGGTGTCGGGTAGATGGAGGCGGCGAGAATGCCAATTAAGGCTGAGCCTGTAAGCGAGGCAAGTGTGCCGATTAATGAGATTCCGCCTGAGGTGCCTTTTTCCACTGTTTTCTTTAAGTTAGTTATCATGCGTGGCGGATGCGGATTCAATACGCCGAGTTCCGTTGCCCATGTATCTGCATTGACGGCAGCAAGAGAGGCAGCAAAACCGAGCCAGGGCCAAAGTTCGTTGGGAAAGAAAAAATGCAACGCGGCGAAAAGCGTTGCAAGACCTCCGTTGCCAAAGACCTGACCTGCATCACGTTCGTGGCCTTTGGAAAATTTTTCATCGAGGCCTTGTTTGCGCTTTTTGAAAGCGCGACTCAAGGCAGAAGATGTAATGAAAAATGTGAGCAAAAGAATTGCCCAAGGCCAACCACCAATGCCAAATATAATTGTACCTGTGAGTGCGGCAGCGATAGCTCCGCTGGTGTTGAGGCTACGTACCTTATAGGCGAGAAATGCGATGAGAAGTGCGAGGATGAAACCAGAGATGAGTTGGGTCATGAGTTTAGAGGTTGAGAGGTGATAGAGTTAAAAGCACAAGCATTTTAACCTGCAACCTTCAAACCTGTAACCTGCAAACTTAAACGGGAGTTGTGATGATAAATAAAACCGCGAGCAGAAATAACAAGCTCGTGAACGTACTGGAACCCCAAACAATAAAAGCAAGCAGACGTTCACGCTCCCAGCGATAGAAATATAACCCTGCGATCCAACCAATGATTGCAAGAAATAAACTGGCAATTGGGAAGATGATCAGTTGAGAAGATGGAACAGTTTCCAGTTGGCTGCCAATAAATTGTGGACCCAATGCAATGCGTGGCGTGGATGGAATAATCAGACTCGTCCAAATGAACAACCCTAAATTTAAAAACAAAGCTGTTAACCAAAGATAGCGTGCCAACCCGCTTTCCCATGCTTGGGTAATTACAAAAGATGGGTAAACCGATTTTGCTTCCACAGGCGCAAGACTGCCCATTTCTGTGGCGCGGGCAAATGTTTGAGTAAGTTTGGCAGGGTCTTCTGGTGAAATTACAAAAACCCGTTTGGCAGTTGCCACCAACAAAAGTTTATTCACGTCCGATGCAAGAAATTCCACCATTCCAACATCTTGATGACGTTTCATCCCAAGCAAGCCACCAGGGATTGGCAAAGTGGGCAATGCCAAAGGATGGGTGAGGTCATCGGCAGGACGCATCCACTCAATATCTGATAAGGGAATTGATTCGATACGTAAACCCCAGTTGATGGCGAAACTGTCGCGGTCCATGTAATAATCTGCACGCCATAAAGAATAAGCTCGATACGCAAAAAATGGAATCGGCGCAAATGCTCCCAGTGAAACCAGTAGCGCAATTAAGAATTGCGGACCAACTTCAGCACGTGAAACGTTGATGAATCCAATAATGGTAATGACTGCCAACACAGCAAGAATAACGCTGTGAATAATCAGTCCGCGTCTTTTGGGTGGGGGAAAGTGACCTACATTCATAATGGTTTATCCACGAAGGGAGCGCAAAAATATGGCCACCTACTTCGTGAACTCAATTTGCCTTTTGAACTTCATCACGAAGAATTTCGCAAACATAATCTACTTGTTCTTCGGTCATCACACCACTGAACGGAATGGCGAGTCCGCGTTTGCCCAAATCTTCGGTCACAGGGAAATCACCTTCTTGCCAGCCAAATCGTTCCACCATATATGGCTGTAAATGAATCGGCAAAAAGTACGGACGAACAGGAATCCCACGGGCATCCAATTTCTTTGCCATTTCGTCACGATTGATTTTCTTATCAAAGCGGATGACATACACAAACCACGACATGCGTGTTGTGAAGGATTCGATATAGGGAGTTTCAACGCCAGGGATTTCAGACAGACGCGCCTCATACCACGCCGCCACCTGTTCTCGTTTCGAGAGAATGGAATCCAGCCGTGACATTTGCGAAGCGCCCATTGCCGCAGACATTTCATCAATGCGATAGTTATAGCCGAGGTGGGTGTGTTGTAACCAGGTATCACCAGGGGCACGTCCCTGATTGCGCAAGGCGCGCATGAAGTGTGCAGCCTTGTCATCGCTGGTGATGATGACTCCGCCTTCCCCTGTGGTGATTTGTTTGTTTGGATAAAAAGCAAAGACGCCAAAATCGCCGAGTGTGCCAGCTTGCTTGCCTTTGTAGGTTGCTCCTAATGCTTCACACGAATCTTCGATGACAGTTAATCCATGTTCTTTGGCAACTGCATTGATTGCGTCCATATCCGCGGGCTGACCAAATACATCCACTGGCAGAATGGCTTTTAATTTGCCGTGATTTTCAGCACCTTTGCGCGGCAAAAACTTTTCAATATTTTTTGCGGCTTCTGCAACAAGTTCGGGATTGATATTCCCTGTGCGAGGGTCAATATCCACAAAAACAGGAATGGCATTTTCAAATAACAATGCATTGGATGAAGCTACAAACGAAAAAGGCGTCGTGATGACAAGGTCACCTGCACCAATGCCTGCTGCACGAACGCATAAGTGCAAGCCTGCTGTCCCTGAGTTGACAGAGATGGCATGCTTGGCGCCCGTCAGATCGCAGAATGATTTTTCAAAATCGGTGGTGTACTTGCCCATACTTAAATTGGGTGTGTTGATAACGTTGATGACAGCCTGTCGGTCTGCGTCGGTCAGGTCAGGGGAAGACATTGGGATTTTTAGGGATTGGTTCATTTTTTTTATTTTAGTGGGAGTAGATTATCCTGCTCCTACAGTTTCCTCAATTATTTTTTCCAATGGAATAAGTTTATTTTCTTTCTCTTTGCGCTGCTTCAATTCTACCATTCCGTTTTGAAGTGCTTTTTCTCCCACCGTCACGCGGATGGGACAGCCAATCAAATCCGCATCGTTGAATTTGACCCCAGCACGATCATCACGGTCATCGAATAAAACGGAAATTCCCGCACCTTGGAGTTGATTGTAAATTTCCTCGGCCTTGGCACGTGTATCTAGTTGCTTGCCTGGGACGTGCATCAGATACACAGAAAATGGTGCAGCAGATTTAGGCAAGGTTAAACCTTTTTCATCGTGATGGGTTTCAGCAAGCGCGAGCAGAATTTCATCAAAATGGAAATCTTGATTGCTTGCCAACACTTCGGCACGGCGAACGGTTAACGCTTCGCCGCACATAAAACAAGCATCCCCTTCTTTGGCAAGCGTGAGGTCTGCGGTGATTTCGGGAATGTAATCCCTTCCACTATTTGTATTAAGTAGATGAAAACCAGATTCGTTAGCCCCTGCGACGAGATTAGGTGATTGCGGAATAAGATCATCCACGATAATGAGCGCATCTTGACTTAACCTGACAGGGGAAGCATACCCCGCCACGGCTCCTGCACTGACAATTTCTTCAGCAGTTGCCTGGCGAACATCACCGACCAAATCCTTCAACTTGATTTCGCTCATTTGCATATCCCCACGCACGACGATGAAGATAAATTTTCCATCGGAGATGCGGGTGTACATCAATGCTTTAGCGGTTTTCTCCTTGGGAATGTTTAGGAAATTTGCCAGTGCTTCAATCGTACTGGATTCGGGAGTCTCTACCTTTTGCAAGGGAAGTTGCGCCTCTTGAGAAAACGGTGACTTTCTGGTTTTGGCCACTTCTTTGCGCGCGGCATATCCACACCTTTCACAGTATATGATTTCCTGTGATCCAACAGGGGACTCAAAAAAAGTTTCGTTGGAATGATCAATAACCGGCAATTCGATTTGAAAGAAAAAAGGAATCTCTTTTGATATTCCCTTAAGTCTTTCAATCAACTGTTTGCCAAGCGGCAGGAGTTCATTTTCACGAGTGATATATCCCGCTCGGACGAGAAAGGCGAAGCCTTCTGTCCGTGCATTGTTGGGAGCATCCCGTTGAGTTTGGATTTTGAGGTCTGTATATTTCATGGGTTAAATATTGTAGGGACACAGCGCCGCTGTGTCCCTACGGAGAATGTTAGGCGTCGCCTTTTTTCTTACGCATGATTTTTTGAGTTGTCTCCACAATGGGAGTTGGTTCAGGAGCCGCAGCAGGGACAGGGATTTGAATTGGCGTTTGGGAGATGGCTTCTTCCACAGCGGCTTCTGAAGGTGTGGTGTCTGGAGCAGGCTCGAGGTTAAGTTCGACCGTTTCTTCCATCCGAATTTGCCCGCGAAGGAAGGCTCCTTCTTCAGTCACAAATGCGGTGGTGACCACATCTCCCCAAACACGCCCAGAAGCGCGGATTTCCAATTTTTGCGTGGTGATGTTTCCACGAACTGCTCCCGCTACGATGACCGTATTGGCGCGGACGTTCTGACAGGTCACGCGTCCCGTTTCGCCGACGACGAGCATACCGCGCAGGGCGATTTCGCCTTCAAATGCGCCTTCAATGCGGACGCCGCCTGAGCCGTTGATACTGCCGTGCCAAATGAGGCCAGAG
Source organism: Anaerolineales bacterium (assembly GCA_046328925.1). Lineage (GTDB taxonomy): Bacteria > Chloroflexota > Anaerolineae > Anaerolineales > Villigracilaceae > Villigracilis. The sequence goes on along the minus strand of JAXLVT010000001.1, from coordinate 258,499 downwards.
CCAAGGACAGAGGTGATGCGCTCGACTGCTTGTACAGGTTGTGGGGTTTCAGTGGGGGTGGTGTTTCTCTTGAACATGTTGGGGACAATTTTACCTTAAATGAATTGCCGTTGCTTTGAGAGGAGCGTAGCCCTTGCTAGAGCTTAAAAAAATATCGGACGCCTTGTATCAGCGTCCGATGTACTTTTGTTACTAACGAACTATTCGCTTTTTTCTTCTTTAGCTGTCATTTGCACGCCAACGGTGTTGAAGCCAGAGTCAACATACAAAACTTCACCTGTGATGCGAGCAGAAAGGTCAGAAGCAAGGAAGACTGCAGAATTTCCTACATCTTCAATGGTGACGTTTTCGCGCAATGGGGCTGCATCGGCGAAGTGCTTATACATATCACGGAAGCCACCTACACCTGCTGCGGCCAATGTGCGAATCGGGCCTGCTGAAATCGCATTGACGCGAATCTTTTTCGGACCCAAGTCATAAGCCAAATAGCGGGTTGATGATTCGAGTGCAGCCTTTGCCACACCCATCACGTTGTAATTAGGCGCAACTTTAACTGAACCATAATATGTGAGGCACATGATGGATGCGCCAGGATTCAAGTAAGGCAAAAATGCATTGGTCAATGCGATTAAAGAATAAACGCTGATGTCCATTGCATTCTTGAAGCCTTCACGGCTGGTTTCATAGTACGGTCTGCTCAATTCATCTTTTCCAGCAAATGCAATTGAATGTACCAATACATCAATTTTTCCAAAATGCTTGGCTGCTTTTTCAGCAGTGATTTTGATCTGGTCGTCCTTGGTTACATCACATTCCTCAACCCATTTGCAATCGACCTGTTCGGCCAAGGGCTTGACGCGCTTTTCAAGCATCTCGCCCGCATAGCTGATTCCCAAATTCGCACCTTCGCGTTTGAAAGCCTGTGTAATGCCCCAGGCGATGGAGCGTTCATTTGCCAAACCAAAAATCAATGCATTCTTTCCTTCAAGTAAACCCATATTAATCTCCTCGATTATGAATATCAAGTATTGTTTCTTTGACTAAAAACCGCCACGGCTTGGAGAACCAAGGCTCTGGCGTAGTATTTAAACCCACACGAGGGCCAATCGTCACGCTTTTATCTGGGACTTTTACCCCCGCTTCAATTCTTAAGCTCGAGCCTGCCTCTGTCAAATGGGCATAATTCTCGCTTTTGGTGATTCCCAGCGCCTGTGTCAGTTTGCCTGGGCCTAATGTGTCCCGTCCCTGACGGCGCTCCATCATCACTTCAATTCCCTCAATAGGCTGAATCGCGCGGATTAATACTGCCGCAGGGAAACCTTCCTGCTCTGTGACTGCATTCAACATCCAATGATTGCCATAAGTAAAATACACATACGCAATTCCAGGTGGACCAAACATCGGGTCTGTGCGGATGGTTCGTCCTGCTTTCGCATGGCTGGCGAGATCATCAAATCCAAAATAAGCTTCGGTTTCTGAGATCAACCCTACCAATTTCACGCCATTGGAAATATGCACCAACCGAGCGCCGAGGAGTTCTCGTGCAACGGTCAATGTTGGGCGGTTGTAGAATTTTTGTGGGAGGGGAAGAGATTTAACCACGGAGTTCACAAAGGGCACTGAGATTTTTTTGAGGATTAATTGGCAAGTCTTTTAATGCCACCATGTTTGAGCATTTTGACATTGAAATTAAGAAGTAAACCAATTTTTCCACCAGATATTTTTAGATACGAAAGTAGTTGTGCTTCATGGATTCCTGCAAGGTTTTCTACTGATTTTATTTCTACAATGACTGAGTCGTTTACAAGTAGATCTATTCTATATCCACAATCAAGTTTAACTTCCTTGTAAGTTAGTGGTAGCGGAACTTCTTGTAATACTTCATGTCCTCGTTGTAATAATTCATATCTTAAACATTCGCGATAAGCAGATTCGAGAAGCCCAGGTCCAAGATGGCGATGAACTTCAATCGCCGCACCGATAATAGATTCGGTAATCTTGTTTAATTCATCCATGCTTGGCTGTTTCATTTTTTACTCCAAGCACCTCTTTTAAAAACTCTGTGCTCTTTGTGCTCTCTGTGGTGAAAAAAATTATTTAAAACGAGGATCGCGTTGCAATGTTAATCTCAAACCTTCTTCTAATTTGATAGAAGGTGTAAATCTTAATTTTTCTTTGGCGAGGTTCAAATCTGCGCGCATGCGGGAGACGCCACCAGACGTTTGATTGTTGTAAACTACATTGGCTTTGCTGTCTGTGACATCCAAGACGACACGGATTAAATCTTTGATAGCTGTATCCACACCAGAACCAACGTTGATGACCAGACCATTGATGTTGGGTGCAGTTGATGCTGCGACCATGGCACTGACGACATCATCCACATAAATGTAATCGCGGGTTTGATTTCCATCTCCATGTGCAACCAATGTCCCGCCGCGTAATGCTTGACGAAGGTAATGCGGAACAACGGGTGGGTGAGATGGCGGCAAGTGTTGACCAGGTCCGTATGCGTTGAAGATTCTCAAGCTAACGGTTTCGATTCCCCATAATCCGCCAATCGTGCGGACGTAGTATTCTGCGGCAAGTTTGGAGACTGCATAAGGTGACCGTGGATTCGGCGTGGCAGATTCTGTCAGTGTAGAGTCGCCCATGTCGCCGTATACAGCTCCGGACGAAGCCAGAACGACGCGCTTGACTCCCACGTCACGCATGGCTTCCATCAAAGCAACGGTCCCGCCTACATTGACGGCATTGTAGTCACGTGGATATAAAATAGACTCTTGCACAGAGACCCGTGCTGCAAGATGATACACAACATCCACATCTTGAAGCAGGGTCCACAATTTGGGGCGGTCACTGACATCGCCACGCGTGAAATGGACATCAGGTACAAGCACTTGTGGGTCGCCAGTGGAAAGGTCATCGAGGCCGCGTACTTGATGTCCTTCGCGGGCAAGATGATTTGCAAGAGAAGAGCCGAGGAATCCCGCGGCTCCGGTGATTAAGAAGTTCATATAAAAAGATTATAACCGCAATATTGGTGCTTGTTTTTGATTGACTCGGGTATGGTAGTGTGTTATCTTAGGCTTTGTAGGAAAACGTAGTTACGTTGGTTTGAAGAACAAGCAACAGCTCACGGTTTACTTCGTGGGCTGTTTTGTTTTGACCTCCGATGGAATAAACAAAGTTACCTAAAACAATTTTTTTTCAATTGCCAAAGGAGGCAAAAATGTCTGATCGTATCATTGGTACAGTTAAGTGGTTCAACGGTGAAAAGGGTTATGGTTTTCTCGCTCGCGAAGGCGGAGCGGACGTGTTCGTCCACTTCTCTGCCATTCAGGGTGATGGTTTCCGCAACCTTCAAGAAGGCCAGAAGGTCGAATTCACAGTTGAGAAGGGCCCTAAGGGTCCTCAGGCTACTAACGTAACCGTTTTGAGCTAATCAACAAAAAAAGAGCCTGTCGCGAAAGCGGCAGGCTCTTTTTGATTCTAGTATTAAGGTGTCACTTCCACTTGATACGATGCGGGTAGGGTGGTGTAATGCGTCTGCCCAATAATAAAGACTACCAAACGATTCAAAGTATCGAAATTAATCTCAAGGCTACCTGTCCCATTGCTGACATTGAGATCATGTACCACGATGGTGTTATCTTTATTTTGTTCTACGGCACGAACTCCCCATACTTGTGGAATGCGATTATGAATGGCGACAAATCCATCCGATATCCAATCTTTATCTCCTGTTTCCACATTCTCATTCCATCCAATTTCTGGAATGGAGAGATCGTCTACCGCGAAACCGAAATTGTTGACGGAGTGATTCGTTTGAACAGCAAAGCGCAATAGGATTTGTTTACCTGCATAGGCATTCAAGTTGGCCGTTTCTTGAATCCATGTGGCTGCGCTTCCTCTTCCGCTGATGCCTGAGAAGCCGTTCCCGTAGTTTTGATCATTTGGATTTGTGTCTCGGCTGGATGTGGCAGAGACAGGTGCCCAATGATTCCCATTATCTGTTGAAACTAATAAATAAGCATAATCCCAGTTTTCTTCAAGGTCATACCAACTCCAGTAGGTTAGGTTTGCAGTCAGTGTATGTGTCAAATCCACGCGACGGGTGAGAGTAGCAAAGCTTGAATCATTTCGATTGGACCACCACATGCGATCTCCGCTATGAGCTTCTATAGGTATCAATTTGGCTCTTTGATCTCCTGTAAAATTTAATGTCGCATTGCCATTAGCTGTGAATGTGAGAACATCTACACCACCATATTGTTGTACAGTCCCTTGGTAGGTGACGGGCAGTATAGTGGCTTCATAAGTAGGCGGCATATTCGATACGACTGGAATCTGGTAAGCGAACTGTCCACTTTGTAAAGTAGAGTTATTGAAAAATGCCGCAGTCATGGCATCCAAATAGAATTTGTCACTGTCTCTTGGAGAATTAAATTGTTTCAAAGTTTGGTCTATGCTTACAGCTCCATTGACAGGGTTGGCTGAAAGCGCCTTAATAAAGTTTTCCCCTAATTGCTCATATAAATAATCAAGATATAAATACGATTGCCCGTAATCGCTATAACTTTTGCTCCAATACCATAACGACTGATCGGGTTGGGCTACAAATTCTTTCACCCAATTGTCTCCCCGCATCCCTGCGATTTGTTGGGCAAGCATGCTCAAGCCCTCATTAAGCCAGCCTTCTTCGTTAGGATCAACATTTTTTTGAATCATATGTTGAAATTCATGAGCAAGGACTTCTTTATAGTATTCACTGGTAATGCTGGAAGTTTTTTGATTGGAGATAAAAAAGAATTGACCTTGATTAGAATGCGCATCCACCGCCGCTGGGAGTTGATCCAACTCACTGAAATATCCACCTACATCCCCGATCGTATTTGAGTGGACGATGAAGAGACGCGGATCTCCATCCAGCCCAAGAGATTCTTCATTTCCGAAAATAGCGCGTACCCGTTCGTAAGAACTGTCAAAGCTTTTCCCTGCGGCCATCCAATCTTCTGCGCTGAATTCTTGATTGATGTTGGTATCCTGCCAGAAATAAGCATGATCGGAGATCCACATCAATTTAGCATTGATTAAGTTGAACTGTAAAGTAGTTGCATTTTGCGCCCAAAATGACCGCACTTGACCTAATTGATATGTGTTCACTGGTTGAGATGGAGCAGAAGGAATACTTGCTGGGTTTACATTTCTAATTGAGAGCGCCAAAGCGATGGCGTTTGCAGGAGTTGGCTCAGATTTGGTGAGGAAATTATATAAATTGATATCAGCCGATGAAACAGGTTCCGTAGAAATTGAAACGAACTCTGACTCTGCTACGCTTTGATTTGCTTGTGGAATCTGTGCTGGGGCTTCTGTGGCAGCGGGAGCCTCGGTAGGAATTGCTTGTTGTGTGGCTGCGCTACTTCCACAGGCAGAAATAAGAATAGCCAGTAACACAAGATATGCAAGGTACAAAAAGTTTTTCCGCGACATAAGGGTTCCTACTGAGTTTATTTATTTTGTTTGGAGAAATTCTTGATAGCTGTTTTCCAAAGAATTTCTAATTCGCCAGCTACGGCTTCAGGGATTTGTACGCCAGACATGCGAATGTTCCAGTGCATTTGAGAGAGTGGGGGATGATTCAAAATTTCACGTGGAAGAATCGGGTCAGTTTCTGGGTTTAAAAGAACATCATATCGAATTTGCACGTAATTTGCCTGCTCTCCGAGCAAAGATTTTTCTTCCATCCAATGCAAATCTTGATATGAGTCAGTTTCGATATAGCCCGAGGCAAAGATGCCTTTTGGTTCTTCTCCCAGCTGAATCAGGAAAAAGCGGTCACCCTTTTTTAGTCTTCTAGAGGTGCCAGTGCCCCAACGATCCAAAACAACGGCTCCAGATTTTACGTGGGCAGACAGTTCAGGCAGATCTGTCCAGCGCCAGCGTTTTGGATTAAATGCAAGAAGATACGTGTTCATACTCAAAAATTATAACGAAAAACCCGTCTCCTACGAGACGGGTTTAAATTTATTTCTTCCTCGGTGCCAGTCGATTTCGACCATAGCTTTTGGGAGTGGGTGCTGGGCGTGGAGGGCGTCGAGAGTCATCTCGAGGGGCGCCTCTGCCTCTTCCGCCGCCGTCCGTTTTCGGTGGGGCGGGAGCCGTATAGTCAAAGCCTTCAACCGTTTCACGCTTGAGTGGACTTCCCATAATCCGTTCGAGAGTGCGAATCATATCGTTATCTTCATGTGTGACGAGCGTAAAGGCATCACCAGTACGTTGTGCGCGACCAGTACGTCCAATGCGGTGAATGTAAGCATCAGCGGTATCGGGCATATCGTAATTGATAACGTGTGAAATACTCTCGACATCCAAGCCACGTGCCGCAATATCAGTAGCGACCATGATGGGGTGGGTACCATCTTTAAACCCTTTCAGCGCTGCCTGGCGTTGACCTTGTGAACGATCTCCATGCAGGCTCGTGACTTTAAATCCCGCACGCATAATTTGTTGAGAAACTTTTTGTGCACGATACTTTGTGCGCGTGAAGATTAATACTGAATCGGTGTCGGTGCGTTTGAGCAGCTCAAGCAGAAGAGCAGATTTCAAATGAGGGGGAACGGGATATAAAGCATGAGTTACAGTGTGAGCAGGTTTGATGATGCCCATGGCAATTTTTTGCGGTTGCTTCAATGCCATGCCTGCAAGGATTTCAATTTCAGAAGGGAAGGTAGCGGAGAACAACATAGTTTGCCTCTGCATGGGCACTGCTTTGATGATGCGTTTTACATCGGGTAAAAATCCCATATCGAACATGCGGTCTGCTTCATCCAGTACCAACAGTTCAATATGATTCATTTTTGCATGGCCTTGTTCGATTAAATCCAATAAACGACCAGGGCAGGCCACGAGGATTTCTGCACCATTGCGCAGTGCTTGAATCTGTGGGTTCGCTCCGACTCCGCCATAAATGGTTGCGCTGCGAATCTTTGTCCCAGCGGATAGTGTCTTTACCACGTCGTTGATTTGTTCAGCAAGTTCGCGTGTGGGGGTGACAATAAGTGCGCGCGCGACCCCACGTTGTCCGTTGAGAAGTTTGTTTAAAATTGGAATGACGAATGCGGCAGTTTTGCCTGTGCCTGTTTGCGCCGTACCGATGATGTCACGCCCGCGTACAGCAGCCGGAATGGCTGCTTCCTGAATGGGGGTGGCAGTGTCATACCCCGCTTTGGTAATTCCCACCATCAGGCGGGGGTCGAGATTAAATTGTTTAAAGTCCATAGATTCCTTATTGAATAGCCCGTGTAAAAATGTTTGCAACGGGGTGATAGGTTATGTTCACCTGAGTAGTTTTACTTTCAAGTCATTATATCCCCGAAATAAGATGAAGGAGCCATCAACACGGGTTTAATAAAAAAAGATGGAGATGTCAGCACATCTCCACCTTTAATTGCAGAGGAACGATTAGGGCTTTTCTTGCCAAAGTAAATACAAGATACCTAATTCAAAAACCTTGGCTGGGATGCCATAAATGGAGTCATAGCTGAAAAATCCCATGCCATCGCGGATGACGCTGAAGCCCACAAAAATCACCAACCAGGCGATGATGGTGAGGATGGTATATCCAAAAAGGGCCCACCAAACCAGTTTGTGATTTTGTTGGAAAAATGGGATGGGCAAATAGTATGCTCCCAATAAACCAATGAACCCGATGCCATTCAAAATGAATAAGGGATCTGCGCCTTCAGGATACAGAACCTTATCGAAGGCCGCAGCCAAGTGTAGAATGGCCGTAGCAATCACGAGCACGATAATCATATTTCTTCTGAATTTCATTTTTGCCTCCGAATAAAATAAATGGATATAAAAAGGAACACAAAGGATTATTTCTCGTTTCGATGAAAATTGCGTCCTGCGAGCAATAATCCCAGTCCTCCAATTAATAAATCCCTGCCACGAATGAGCAGGGTGATACCTAATGCTGAAGCGGCTGGAACTTTAAAGAGGCCAAGTGCAAAAACTTGGCTTGCCTCTAAAGCACCCAACCCGCCAGGAAGAGGAACAAGAAATGATAACCAACCAGAGGTCCATGCGGCAATCGTTTGCCAAAAAGATAGATCTATTTTTAAAAAGGTTGTAAACAAAAAATATTCACTTACCATTCCGATGGCAGAAAGAATGGAAACACTGGTCGCTAATATCAAGGCTGATAAATGTTTTCGGCAAAACATTCCCGCCATTTTTTCCGAAGCAGAAATGAATCGCATGAACTTTTTAAAGGGTAGAAGTTGTGCCAATTTGGAAAGAGGATATATCTTGTGAAAAAGTAATGTGATATGGATAGGGGGCCAGAGTAATAAAATCACCAACCCGATCAGGCTTAACGTAGAATTGCCGCCTCTTGTGGAGAGGATGCCTGCCTCAAGCAGAGCTGTTAACCCGACGGCCAACATCACAAAATTTGCTAGAAATTCCAGCAATTTATCCATGATGACAGTGGCTGTGGCACGCGTATAGGTGATGCCATACTTGCGTTGAAGGTATAACACTTGCAAAGGCTCGCCGCCTACCTGTGGACCCAGCGTAAAGTAGCTCACTCCAAAGACGGCAATCCGCATACCTAGTAATGGCAAATATTTAACTTGTTTATTTTCTGCCCGTACAATAATCCACCAGCGAGCGGAAATGCTGAGATACACCATCGTATCAAGAAGAACAATCAGAAGAATTTGCCAAAGTTTAAGTTGTTGAAGCGCCTTCCATATTTCTCCAAGGGGAGCATTTCGCAAAGCAAAATATAACAGCCCACCAAGCAATCCATAAATTAAGAGATTCCGTAGAATGTTTTTTACGGCTGGGCTCATAATACGGAGACCCCCTCGCCAACTGGTGGATTCTCAATGAGTAATTTCATTTCTGCCAACACAGCTTCGTGAATGATTTTTGTGTCGGTTGAGCCAAGGTCTTTTACATAAATGGGGTTGCCAATTTGAACCTTTACAGTAACCCATTTTTTAGATGACATCAAGTTGGACAATAACTGTAAAGAAGTGGCAAACAATTCACGTTCATTCTGGGTGCGTTTTAATTTTGTCAGTGGAGAATTTACAGCTTTATCCCAAATTACATTGCGTACAAGCACAGGCAAAATGGCAGTCTCTGGCGCCAGACGGATGAATACCCCCACGCTATCGGTCCAGGTTTGTAATGAGTCCACGGCTCCGGGGTAAATGTCAGGGTCTGGTTCAATATGCCCGGCAGGGAAGGTTAAGGCGGCTTGACCTGCTCGTAAATGCCCACTGACTTGCCGAATCAAAGTTACCCGCTTGTTGGAATCATCAGTCACATAGAAAAGTTGTTTACTAATGTTGGGGAGTGATGTGAGAAAGGGTCTTTCGAGTGCGATGATTTTTAGGTCATCGCGTTGGAGTGCGCAAAAAAGTGAAAGCGTATCGGTCATGCCTGGATGATTGGATAATGCCAAAAATGCAGAAGCTAGGAATACGGTCCGCATTAAAGACGCGGACATCTTTGACATAGTATCTCTGAGCCAATTGAGAGGCCTTGACCAATCCTGTTGTCGCAATGTCTGAATCAAACTCCAGCATTTGTTCTGCAAACTGCTGCGCTGGTTTGTGGAAAAATAATCGTAACAATCTTTCCAACAGGGGATACCCTTTCCAGCCGAAGGCATTGGTCAGGTCATCCATATTGATTTGCGTAAGAATTTCAAGCGCAGATTTCAAGGTTTTATGTAGACGCGGCGTTCCCAGAATTTATTTCGCTTCGCGTTAATAAGATGACCGCAATGAGGATTAGGCCGCCTCCGAACATCACGATCGGTTGTAACTTGTCTCCAAACAACCACATGGCAAGGAGCACCGTCACAACAGGTTCCAAAGTGGAGAGCATGGCCGCATTGATGGGACCGACTCTTTCTAACCCTGCTAGGAAGGTGACCACAGGAATAATGGTTGAGATAAGAATGATTCCCGACATGGCTAGCCAACCTGAATTGCTGGCAGGGAAGTGCATTCCATTAGTAAGCGACAGTAATCCAAAAACCACACCCGCCGAAGCAAAGATTACCGTGGAGGATTGCACGGGGGAGACATGTTTTGTCACATTTGTACCCACGATAATATAAATAGAATAAATCAATGCGGCCGTCATGGCCATGAGTGCACCGATTAACATCCCACTGACAGGGCCAACGGTCAGTGCTGTACCGGTCAATGCCAAAACCAAAGCGATAACTTTGATGCGTGTTACTTTTTCATGCAGGAATATTGTTGAGAGAACCATGACGAAAAATGGATATAAATATAAAAGTAAAGCCACCAAACCAGCTGAGGCATAATTGATGGCAGTGAGATACATAAACGATTGACCTACATATCCGAGTGCGCCCATGCCAATCAATTGCAGGAGAATGCGTCCACGTGGAAATGCTTCTTTGCGTAGGAGCAAAACAATGGTCATAAAGGCAGCGGAAACTCCAAAGCGTAAAAACAAGACAGTGAAAGTATCCATGCCATCGTTATAGGCAAAGCGCCCAAAAATGGCGAGTGTTCCAAACGAAGCAGCAGAAATGGCGATGAGAAGGATGCCGATGATTTTGTTCATAACGGGCTACTATATCACAAGAAAAAAATCTTCCTATCAAGGAAGATTTTTTTCGATAAACGAAAGTAAAAATTCTCGAACTCGATTTGCAGTTTGTTGCCACTTGGGCTGTGTGATGTAGCGATTGCGTGCCGCAAGACTCATTTGAAGCAGGACTTCACGCTTCTCATTCATAAGCTGTAGCTTGCTTGCCAACGAAGGAGAATCACCAGGCTGAATCAGGAATCCATCTATATCGTTACGAATGACTTCACTAGCTGCCCCTGCCGAGGTGCCAATGGCAGGCAAGCCAAACCCCATGCCTTCCAGATAGACGATGCCAAAGCCTTCATAGGAGGAAGGAACGACAAGAACATGAGCTTGTCTTAGTTTTTGAATCAACGGTTCGTTATTAAGTGCCCCGTGAAAATTGACCATAGAAGATAAGCCATTTGTCGCGACAAACTCTTGCATTTGTTTGGCATATTCAGGTTCAACAGAAAGTGAGCCAATCACATCCAATTGCAGGTTGGATGGTTGTAATCGAATCGCTTCGAGTAATGTATGTAACCCTTTGCGTCCCATCACATTGCCGAGAAATAAAATATGCAGATTTTTCTTTTTGCTTCTTTCTTCGATTTCAACTTCTGAAATCGCATCGCCAAATCTGTCGGTGGGTGGGTAGGCGATGATATTGGGAAGTTGGTCGCCTATCAGGCCATGCACGACTCCCTGCGTAGTTTGTGAGTTGAAGATAAAACCGTCCACACTTTTTAGATACTTTTTTTCCACCACACGATATAAATTATTTTGCCACGCAGGGCGCAATTCAGAACATCTTAAGTGATGGACAAGGGAAATAATCGGGTATGGATGTTTGCCTGCATTTGCACCAATAAGCGATGGATGATTTAACTCATCCTGAATCAGGATATCCAAATGAGGCGGAAGTTTGAATGTAAAGTTATCTGTCAGGTGGGCGGCGTAATTTCTCCAAGGCAGAGAAATGATTTCAACAGTATCTCCTTGAGCGCGTAAATATTCCACCAACAGGCGGTCATACATGTATCCGCCACTCAGCGTATCAAGGGAGCCGTAAATGAGGAAGCCGATTTTCATACAGAAAAATCGTTAACGCTGAATATCGAAAGCTGCCCAGGCATTCTCATGTTCCCATAGCACAACTTTGATAGAGGAAATATTCCTGGCTTTGATTCGTTCGCTCAAGGTCGTAGCAAGGATGCGTGAAAAATGTTCAATCGATGGGTTTAATCCATTGAACTCAGGTTTTTCATTCAACATCTGTTCTTTGTAATATCCGACAATTTCATCCAAATGTTTTTCCACATCTACGATATCAACAAGGTAGCCATGCTGGTCAAGCTCATTGCCTGCCAGTTGTAATTCAAGGATATAGTGATGCGAATTAGGAAAGTTCTCTGGTCCCCAATCTCCGCCAATCAAAAAGTGACGTGCAATAAACTCCCTGCGTACTCCAAGCGTATACATGTAGTGCTCCTGTTTTTAGCGTCAGGATTAAGCCTTAAGGCTTAATGGCCTGCATAATTAATAGATCTTTTTCTCTTCGAATCGGCATTGCAAAATCAAAAGCATTGATACGGGTGCAATACGCCAAATCTGATTCAGGAAATTCGGGCTGATTTGGGTCAAGGTGTTGGATGGCATCTCTTGATTCATACACACGGCGAATAAAATTTTGCGCATCCACTTCTTGACCTTTGAATTGCTGTTCCAAATACTCGGCACAAGCGATGTCTTCATCATTATTTTCACCACCTGTTACGACAAAGGTAACTTCACTCGGCTTTAAGCGCGAAACATATTCAATGGTTGCGCCGGCAACTGCAAAACTTACGGCGAGCATGATTTTTGCATTCTTACTGCGCACTGCTCCTTGTGTTCCTGCGCCAGTTCTTTGTATAAGAGTTAGTCCCTTTAAATCAAGTTCCAGTGTTTGTGTGGGGGAGTTGCCGAAGTCAAACCCAGCAGGAGGGAGTCCGCCTACTTCCCCCATTGCTTTTGAATTGGGAATTTGTGATTTCAAGGTCAAGGCTTCTTCTACAGTGCTGACCAGCAGAATTTCTTTTGCTCCACGAGAAAATGCATAAGCAGCATTTGAAAAAGCGCGCAATACATCAATCACAAGCACGATTCCTGTGGCGGTGTGACAGGTCTCCAATGTGGTGTAATGAATTTTCATTTTGAATACTGAAAAATGACTTGGATGGTTTCTTGCGGTTTTTCATCCAGTAGTTGATAAGCCTTGTCTGCTTCATCCAATGAAAAGCGTTGGGTAATCCACTTTTCAGGTTGGATGCGTTCGAGTGCTTTCCATGTGACTTCAAAGCGGCGAGCCTTGTCCCAACGCCCAGAGAGGTCTGGGGATATGCTACTGACTTGAGATGCAATTAATTTAATTCGGGAACGATGAAACGACCCTCCCAAATCAATGGGGGCACGTTTTTGCCCGTACCATGACCCAATGACAATACGTCCGCTGAAGGTGGTGCATTCAATGGCGTCATTTAATGCAGCAGGAGAGCCACTTAACTCAAAGGTCAGGTCGGCCTTTTTTTCATCTGTGATGAAACGTCTAAGCTCTTCTGGCGAAACGCTTTTTATATTTTCAGTGGAATGTCCTGTGAGTAAAGCATTTCTTCTTAATTCAAATTGATCGACTGTAACTAAATTTTCGAGTGGAAACTCGCTTAAGAGAGATGCAGTTAATAGCCCAATGATGCCCTGTCCCAAGACCAATACCTTTTCTCCTAAAATCGGAGCACCATCCTGAACTAAATTCACAGCGGTTTCCATGTTGGGGAGAAAGCAGGCAGCTTGCGGGGAGAGCGAAGCGGGAATCGGAATCAAATTTGTTGGTTGAGCTATAAAAGCCGAGGTATGTGGCTGAAAAGCAAACACGATTTTATTAAGCCAGTCTTGCGCTACATTTTTTCCTGTTTCTATCACTTTCCCTACACAAGCGTATCCATACGCTACGGGATATTTCAAATCGCTGCTAAAGGCATCATGTGAATCTACTAGCTGCGGAAATTGTCCCCGATAGACCAGCATTTCAGTCCCTGCACTGATGGCGGAACAGATGGTTTCTACCAGTACTTCATCTGCTTTGAGGGTGGGGAGGTTTGTTTCTATAATTTCAGTTTGTTTGGGGGAGGTGAAATAAAGCGTTTGAGCTTTGGACATGTGCGGAGTTTAACATAAAAGATGACAGTGTAATAAACTGTCATCTTTTATTAGGTTGGTTTAATCGTATATTTTGGAAGGCCGCGCCTGAATTCGTACGCGTCAATGATGGCCTGAATTACTTTTTTTTGTGGAGGGGTCACTTCTTTGAATTCAAATCCGACGTTGAAATATTCAGGGCTGATATCTGGCTGGCACCATGCTACACGGGCGGGAATGGTAATGCGCATGGCGGTCACATTCGGTAGGTCGGGCAATTCAATAGCCAGTGTCATTTCTACGTTTTGCGACATGGGTTTGTCGCCAATGACCATTGCGCCAGTCAGCGTCAAATCACCTAGGTTGCCAAGCAAAACCCCACCATAAAGATCATACACTTGTGTGTATGCCATTAAATTTTTACGTTCTTCTTTTCGCCGTTCTCGCATTGCGCCTCCATCCAGTTAGTTTACACGAAAACTCCATATTATTGTATTGCCATTTTGTGGTAAAACTGCCTTTATGCGCTGGATATATCTTTCCCCACACCTTGATGATGCCGTGCTTTCTGCCGGCGGCTGGATTTATGAACTGACTCAATCCGGAAACACTGTGGAAATTTGGACCTTTATGTGCGGGTTCCCTCCTCCACATGAACTTTCTCCGTTTGCGCAGGCGCTTCATCAACAATGGGGGATGACCTCTGCTGAAGAGGTCGTGCGCGGTCGTCGTTTGGAAGACGTCAATGCGGCTAAGATTCTCGGCGCGCAAGCGGTTCACTTTGACTTTTTAGATTGTATTTACCGACGCGGGAAAAGCGGCGAATGGCTGTATTCGGATGTTTTTGTCGAACCGCATGCAGAAGACGCAGAATATGCTGATGGAATCGCAAAAGCCATCTCTGCCCGCCTCAAACCTGACGATCAGTTGTTCTGCCAATTCAGCATTGGTAAACACGTTGACCATGTTCTCACACGCCGTGCTGCTGAGCTGCTAGGGCATCCTCTCCACTATGTAGCCGATATCCCTTATTTATTCAACTACCCTCAACATTTAGACCCGAACCGAACTGGGATGAAGGAAACTGCCCATGCGGTCAGTGAGGCAGGCGTAACGCACTGGCAAGATGCGATTGAAGCCTATACTTCCCAAATGAGTATGTTATTCCCCAGTCCAGAAGCCATGCGGACTCAAATTGCCGAGTATTCCGCCCAAAACTCTGGGGTTCGTCTCTGGACGCGTGAATAGACACATTTCCACTCATACTTTTGGGTCTTGAAGTGGGCTTTGAAACGTGATATAGTAAGCGCGCTTTTCTGGAGTAACCAGAAATTTTTTAATCATTGCACCCCTGTATAGAGGTGCAAAATTCTATATAGCAGGACAATACCATGCCAACCAATTTCCTTACCAAAGAAGGCTACCAGAAGCTTCAAGAGGAACTGGATCACTTGCGCACCGCCAAACGGCAGGAAGTTGCCGAACGCCTCCACGAGGCAATGGAAGGTGGGGAATTGATCGAGAATGCTGAATATGAAGCCGCCAAAAATGAGCAGGCTTTTGTGGAGGGTCGCATTCAGGAATTGGACCTTCTTCTAGCAACTGCACAAATCATCGCAGAAAACGGAAAAGCCAAGAAGAATGACGCCATTCAGGTTGGCTCGAAGGTTACTATCAAAGAAGGCAATTTTGAACCCGAGACCTTTACCATCGTCGGCGCGGCAGAAGCCAATCCACGCGAAGGTAAAATCTCAAATGAATCTCCGATTGGAAAAGCGATTTTGAATCACAAACTAGGCGATGTGGTGAAGGTGGAAACCCCCGGCGGCACATACAACGTGAAGATCATCAAAGTTAGCTAAAACAGGACGCGACCTTTTGCCCCGCGTACCTGTATTTTAGGTTGCGGGGCTTTTTTTATATCTCAATCATGAAAGTGGTTTAAACACCATGGCAGAATACAACTCACTTGAAAAAATTCGTTTACAAAAATTACAAGACCTTCATGCTGAGGGCATAGAGGCCTATCCCACTCGTGCGAAGCGTACCCACACCAGTGCACAAGCGATTGCAGAATTTGAAGCAGCTGAAGCTTCGGCTGTTGAAGTCAAAGCTACACTTGCTGGACGGATGCGTTCCATGCGACCCAAAGGCAAATTGACCTTTGCCCATATTGAAGATGGCTCTGGCAAGATTCAACTGTTTTTGCGTGTGAACGAATTGGGAGAGGGGCGTCTCGAACTCTTCAATAAAATGTTTGACCTCGGCGACTTCATTGAAGTCACAGGGGTGATGATGCGCACCAAAGCTGGGGAAGTGACGCTTCATGTCCACGACTTCAAGTTGCTTGCCAAATCCATTACTCCTCTCCCCGCTGACAAAGATGTGACTCAGGAAGATGGTACCGTTGTCCGTTATGCCACTTTGGAAGATCCCGAATTACGCGCCCGTCAGCGCTATGCCGACCTGGCTGTCAACCCCGAAGTGCGCGATACATTCCGCAAGCGTGCAAAATTAGTGAAAGCCTTGCGTACTTTTCTTGATGACCACGATTTTCTGGAAGTGGAAACGCCCATTCTTCAACCTTTATATGGTGGCGCAGCTGCACGCCCATTTACCACCCACCATAATGAATTAAATCAGGACATGTACCTGAGAATTTCATTTGAGCTGTATCTCAAGCGCTTGCTCGTAGGGAATTTAGAACGTGTCTACGAAATTGGCCGTGACTTCCGCAACGAAGGCGTTTCTTTCAAACATAATCCTGAATTTACCCAACTCGAATTCTACTGGGCCTACGCAGATTATTTACAAGTCATGGAACTCACCGAGCAAATGGTGGCCTGTACGCCGAGCAGGTGACGGGTTCTACCAAAGTCAGGGTGGCGACTATGAACTCGAATTCAAACCACCATTTAGGCGGAATCGAGTGGAAATGCGTCAAGGTATTCTTGAAGCCAGCGGCGTTGATATTGCAGAACACAAAACCGCTGAGGACTTGTTCCAAGCAATTCGTGCGAAACACCCAAATAAGACCTACGGACCCGAAATCAACCCGTGGCAAGATGATTGACTTTTTGTAGTGAATTTTGGAACCGACCTTAATTCAACCCACCTTCCTTTATAACTACCCACGTGATATTTCACCTTTGGCTAAATCCATGCCTGGTGATCCACTCACAGTAGAGCGTTTCGAAGGCTATGTGGCAGGGTTCGAATTATGCAACGCCTTCACTGAATTAAATGACCCACTTGATCAGGAACAACGCTTCCTCGAAATGGGTCGTGACTACGAAAATGATGAAGAAGAAAAACACCCATTAGATGAAGATTACCTACGTGCCATGCGCTATGGTATGCCCCCCAATGGAGGCTTCGGTATGGGCGTTGACCGTCTCACCATGGTACTGACGAATAAACATTCCATTCGCGAAGTATTGCTATTCCCTGCATTACGTAAAGAAGAATAAAAGGCAGTAGGGGCGAGGTTCCTCGCCCCTACAACATTTAAACCATCATGAAAAATAATAAAAATATTCTTGTCTTTGGCGATATTCTGGCCATTGCAATTGTCACCATCATTGGGTTTGTCACACACGGAGAAGGTGGGCTTTCCTATCTTCCACGTATGGCTGCGGCTTTTTTTCCATTGGTAATTACTTGGTTAATCCTTGCCCCTCGATTTGACTTATTCAACACGCAAGTCGCTTCTAACCCGAAAACATTGTGGTTGCCTGCCTTTGCCGCCCTCTTTGCTGCTCCACTTTCCCTTGTTTTTCGCGGACTAGCCCTTAATGCACCCATTATTCCAATTTTTGCAGTCGTCTTCACTACAACCTCAGCGTTTGGCCTAGTGGTATGGCGAATAATTTATTTCTTTGTGATAGGCCGAAACAAATAAGAACTTCCAAGAATAGCGGGTAAAATACATTCCTATGGACGAACCAGCCCTCATTCAATCTGCACAACATGGTGATTTGGATTCATTCAACACCCTTGTTTTGCATTATCAAGACATGGTGTATAACACCGCCTTGCGTGTGCTTGGAGATGAAGACCAGGCGGCGGATGCATCGCAAGAAGCGTTCATTTCTGCCTTTCGCAGCATTTCATCTTTTCGTGGTGGCTCTTTCAAAGCCTGGCTCATGCGCACCGTGACTAATGCCTGCTACGATGAACTGCGCCGTCAGAAGCGCCGTCCCACCACACCATTGGAACCAGATACTGAAGATGGTGAAGAAATGGATTCGCCAAAATGGCTGGCAGATCCCAATATGACCCCATCTCAAAAAGCGGAAGCCGATGAGTTGGAACATGCGATTCAACATTGTCTTGAAGCACTTCCAACTGAATTTCGCACAGCGGTGGTGCTGGCAGATATTCAAGGCATGGATTACACAGAGGTTGCCTCTGCTTCTAAAGTTCCATTGGGAACAATTAAGAGTCGCCTTGCACGTGCACGCTTGCGTTTGCGCGAGTGTTTGCGTGGCTTTGAGGAACTTTTACCCTCGGCCTTTCGTCTTGAAAGCGAGGAACGCGCATGAAACAATTCCGTGATATCGAACAACTCTCCGCTTATGTAGATGGACAATTGAGCCCATCTGATTCTGCGCGCATTGAGTCACGCCTCCAATCCGACCCTGAACTTGCTGCTGCCTACGAAGACATCCGCCTCGCTCGGGGAATTCTGCGCAAGCTGCCGTTGCGTAAAGCACCACGCAACTTTTTGCTGACACGGAAAATGGTTGGACAAAAACCACCATTACCGCGGGTGTATTCTCTTTTCCAATATTCATCAGTGTTTGCGACTATATTGCTGTTTTTGGCCTTCGCCTTTAATTCCTTGAGTGTCCGAGGGACGTTTAATCAAGTGCCTGGTTTTGTTGGGCCACATGGCGTAGGGGGAGGCGGGGGTGGGTGTGATGCATGTGGTGGCGGTCCAGCCGCTGGATTCGACCCCAACCTAATGTCTGCGGCGGCAGCTACTGAAGTTCCTGCGGCAACAGAGGCACCTGCCGCTGCCATGGAACTTGCACCCGCACCAACAAATGTAGCTCCATTAGCACCTTCTGCAAATGATGCGGCGCGCCAAACCGAAGTCCCTGCTGAAACAAGCCCGAAAGAGCCGACAACAGAATCAGCACCTCAAAATCAACCTCAAGCAATCATGGTTCCAGAAACTTTTCAATATATTTTGTTGGTGATTGGCTTGATTGGGTTTGTCTCAATGTATGTAATTCGCCAGGCTTCAAGGCGAAAATGGAAATAGATTAATCATATCAATTTATAAAATCCCCTGTTCGGGTCACCCCGAATAGGGGATTTTCATTTCTTTTTGTACCTGCGAAAATAGCATTATCTTTGTGAGAGGAAAAAAAAGAAATGAATTCGAAAATCATCCAGAAGTTTTCACCCTTAATCGCAATTCTTGTTTTAGTCTCCAGTGCTTGTATGTGTTATGCTCCCTCAACAATTGATATTCCTATTTCATTGGGTACCCCAACTCCTACAGGTGTCCCGCAACAACAAATGTTGCTAAAACAAGCGCCAACATGTCCTATGAGTTGGCTTAAGCCTGGGACGGCAGGCTTTACTGGTGAGTTACCTAAGACTGGCGAAACATTGTTTGAATGGACCGAACACCCTGAAGCACATGGATACCAAATCATTGTGACTCAGCCTGATGGTTCCCAAGTTCCCTATAATTCAGATGTTCCATCCAAAAAATTGTTTATGGAAAATTATAAGCAAGCTGGGGAATACCAGGTTTTGTTAAATGCTTTAGATGGAAATGGAAATACACTTTGCAGTATTACATTGACTTTTTCAAAGGCTGCTGTTGATCCAAATCACCCCAATAGTAGTGGTAATGATGGTGGTGGTAGTAATGATACTAACCCTCCAGTATTTATCATTATTCCGACAGATGTTGTTCCTAGATAATGAGTAAATCTTAAAAAAAAATAAACCTCACATTAATTTGTGAGGTTTATTTTTTGCTTGTTCACTTATTTGGACAGTGATATAGTGGAACGCGATGGATAAAAACTCTTTAGTGAAATTCTGTTCTCGTTGTGGTGCAGAGGTTGTTTACCTAGAAAAATTTGATAGAGTGCGCCCGGTTTGCCCGCAATGTGGGTGGATTCATTTTGTTGACCCGAAAGTGGCGGCTGCTGTTTTGCTAGAGCGAGAAGATGGCGCTGTGTTGTTGGTGCGTCGGGCTAACGAACCATTCCGCGGATTGTGGACTTTGCCTGCAGGCTTTGTCAACGGAGGGGAAGATCCTGCTGAGGCGGCGGCGCGGGAATGTTTGGAAGAAACAGGTTTGAGCGTGGAAGTGAAGCGCGTTTTGGATGTCATCGCAGGGCGGGAACACGAGCGTGGGGCAGACTTCATTATTGTGTATTTAGCGAATTTGATTTCTGGGGAGTTGTTGGCTGCTGATGATGCGGATGCTGCTGAATGGTTTTCTAGAAGTAATTTACCACCTTTGGCATTTCGAGCTACTCAAAAAATTCTTGAATAATAAAAAGACTTCGGAGTTTATCTCCGAAGTCTTTTTATTGTAGGATTACTTTCCTTGGTAGTTGATAAATTCGTATTGCTCTGTTGTGTTGTTATCAAAATCTGTGGCGTAGAAGCCAATAGCATATTGACCATCTACTGGATAACGAGATTCAAACCAGAACCCTTTATCACTCCAGGTAAACACATCGGAACTTAGAGAATAATCGAATGTAGCATTATTGTTTTCATCGAAGTAATAGGACTTTACATAATCAACAAACGTATCTCCAATTTGCGGTGAAATTGCTACGGCGGTACTAATTCCATTTCCATCAGGATCAGGTAAGGCGTAGATGTGAAGCAATTTCCCATCGGGATCGAAGACCAGCTTTGCATCGGTTGGTTGCCCACCATTGGTAGGAGTGTATTGTCCGTATACAGAATAAGTAGAAACACCATTGGCATCTATATATTCATCTGGTTCGAATAAGGCAAATGATTCAGTTTGGCCATCTTTTAAGACGAAGAGGGTGGGGTCCCATTCATATTGAACCTGAATTGGACTCGTTCCATAATCTGGTGTGGTCACGCCGCCAACTTCGTTGGTATTGTCTGCAAAAACATATGAGGTATCTGCAACCCAATATGCATTTGCGCTTGGATTGTAGTAATAAAGGATAAAGTAAATGTAAGATGGGTTTCCTGTCACAGTTGTGTTAAGAGTGATTTTTTGGTCACCAGTAACGTTGGCGCTGGAAAGTTGAATCGGAGCAATGGTTAACTCTGAAGCACCTGGTGCAAAAATTTCTGAAGCACGGTTTGGAGCAGAAGCCTGGCCTTCTTGTGGTACAAAGGCTTGACCTGTGTAATGGAATGCGAGGAATTCATCCCATGAAGATTGCTGTAGGAATTGGTATGCATTATCAGCATACATGGGAGATGACTGTTGAAATTCAGTCAGGTTGTAAATATCCGAAATGGGGAAGTAGAAGGACATTCCATTGGACCCATCCATTCCATACCCATGTTTTTCGGCAATCACTGCACTAGACATGGCACTGGTCAATTGATCGGATGCTTGTTGGATGGCTGGGTCATTCGTTGTAGCCATGACATTTGCAAAGTTAATCAAATCAATGAAAGGAGATGGAACATCCTCACCGAAGATACTGTAATAGCTTTTGGTGTACTCACGTCCCTGCGCCACCCAGCTTTGGTCAATGTTTGCCAAAGTTGAAATGAACTGATTGGTCGCACTGATAACATTGGGCATCTGGGAGCTATCGATTGCGCTTAATGTTGTTTGGGATTCAATTTCAGAGATTTCAGAAGCAGACGCACGACTGGTAAGAGCCGCATCTTCGACAATGTAAGTGGATACGATGGCTTCTGAAACACTTCTTCCATCGACGCTTGGATCTTGTGCAAGTCTGCCAAGCCAGGCAGCATACGACCAGCCAGTGGAAGGGATAACTTCTTCGGAAGCAACCATGTAATTTGTGTATGGATATAACGATCCATAGACTTCAAGCATGCCCATCAGACAGGCATCAAAGCCAATGACTTCAAATTTTTGTCCGCCCATATTGCTTTGGATTTGAGAAACGGAATCAGCAATTTGTGTAAAGGTAAGGGATGAGTCAGAATTTAAATCTGAAAAGCCACCTGTCCAACCACCACCATGGTCAGACATAATCAAAGCATATTTTTTAGCAGGATAATTTTGAATTGACCAGGTCACAAAATCTACCAAGGTCTGAGGGTTGCCCATATCTGCTTCTCCAATATTTTCCACCACTTGCGAGGCGATATGGTTCATATCATTATCTTGGGTAACATAGAGACGGCGGGTATCTGTCCAATCTCCATCTCCTGTATAGGCACCTTGGGCTCGGTCTACCTGTACAACAATGTTCATTTGCGGGTTTGACCCAACCAATTCCATCTCGTTGATATCGGTTAACAAGTCTTCTTCCAAGATATCGTCATCAGCATCTGAATAAACGATGACGGTCCATTCTGGTAAGTTGGAAGTGTCAGAAGGGACAATTACAGGACCTGAACCGTTGTTAGTAGGGTTTGTCGTTCCTTGGATAGCACTAGTAATGGAGTCTCCCGTAAAATATAAAAATACAATACCGCCGCAGATACAAAACAAACATACGGCTATGCCAGCAATAAGAGCTGGTATCCCAAATTTCGAATTGTTCATTCTTACACTCCTTTAGCTTTAATCGAATTCTATTGGCATGATAGCATGTCAAATGCCTGAATAGCAAGAGTCAATCTCATTTCAATGGTCAATACCCATGACCAAAGTACCTTTCACATAATAAATTTATAAGGTATCCTTGCGCAAACTCACAAAAGGAGAGAATCCCATGAAACAATATCGAATGTTATTTGTTTTTATTGCTCTTATGATGGCTGTCAGCCTAGCATGTAATGCCGTTTCTGCGCCTACGGCTGCCCCAACGATCCCCCCAACAAAAGTGCCTTCCCAACCTCAACCACCATCTGGGAATCCACCTTCGAATAACAATAATAACAGTAATGGCTCGAATAGTAGTGGTGGTTCTGGTCTTGTGACATTTACAGACAAGAACAACTTAATGGCTTTTGACCTTCCCGGAGATTGGACTCATGTAGATGGGTCAGATACTAACTACTATTATGATACATTTACCTCCCCTGCTGGCGACGCTAAAATTGAAAATCTTGTTTACAATGATGGTTCTCCTTTTGTTGCCAGCCAAAATGGAAAATTTGCCCTTGGCTTGTTGCATAATATTTATAGCTCCACTGGTAAAGAAGGTGATATTAAAATTACAGACGACTCTATTCAGGGTGATGGCTCTGAACGCCTCACTTGGGAATCTAAAGGTGGTGGTTACTCTGGTGTTTCCTTCTTTGAACTTCGTGGGAATGATAAACAGACTTTTATGATGTTCACGGCATGGTGGAATAATGATGTAGATCAAGCCACCATGGATGTCATCAATAACGCAATTTCTTCCTATCATATTCCGTAATTAGAATTGTATACAAAAGAGGCCGGAGACCTCCGGTCTCTTTTTATTTAACTTAAAATAGTGGAAACTTGCAAAAACGTTAATCATGAAATTTCACTGTATCTATCATGGAAATGTCATGTGTAGACAGGCGCTTTTGGACTACTATACAAATCACATGGAGGGTTTTTATCGGAAGTTTGTACTGAGTTCAAAGGAAGAAAAATGAAACAACAAAGAAGTAAAGTGTATTTCCTGCCTGTCTTGTTCCTTATTCTTAATCTAGCATGTAATGGACTAGAGATTCTGCCCATTGGTTTGGTAGGAGAGGCTCATTATTATATATTTCAAGAAATGACAAACTCAACATGGCAGGTAACACCTCAGGTGTTGGCAATCAGCAATCATATTCATCCTGATGCTCATTTTGCTTACGTCTCACCAGATGGTTGGGAGATTCATAACTCCAAATCTGGAATTATCATTTATTCGCCAGAGAGTGTAGTGTTCTCAGTTTCGTTACTCAACACTGGCTATAAAATTTCTGATGCTTCATTGACAAACCTGGTGACAGGCATTGAAAAAAATCATTATGCCAGTCAATCTGACTATCAGATGATTAAGTTCAATCCGCAACCTGTAAATCATACTGTCTCTTCTGAAAAGACATATCGTGTAAATGGAGTTCTTAAATTTACGCGCTCGATATATCAGCAAAATGGGACTTCACTTTTTATTATTGAAATGACAGGGGATAGCTCGGAAATTGCTTCAGATACAAAATACAACGAGCTTTTTAATACATTCAGCAGATCAATTAAACCTCAAGCTAGTACGATTGCCAGCCTCCCAGCTTACAACTCGTATTGGACATTTAACACTCCACATCAGACCCTTTCCATATCCATTCCCCTTGGATGGCAACAAAGTAGTGATCGGCAAATTGGTAAAGTTTCACAAGAAGAATTTTGGGCACCAGACCGAAATGCAGTAATTGAAAGTATCACGGTGGATACAGGTGAGGTTGTTCAGCTTAATTTTGCGGGTGATTATGCAATTGGTTGGTTGAACTCCAGATATTCTGATGGCTTCAAGGATGTAAAAATCCTGTCAGAAGTAATTATGAATGACCAAATCGAGAAAGTGGAATGGACCTCTCGTAGGGGGGGATATTCAGGTGTGACTTTCTTTGAGATTCACGATAAAACCAAAGTAGTTGTGCTGACAACCGCCTGGAGTAGATTGTTCGCTGATATTTATTCACCCGTAATGGACGTTACGCTTTTATCATACATGGCTGATAATAAAATTCAGTAAGGGCTTTCTTTTTTACTTTTCGCTATGCTACAATAAATTTATGCTTGACCTTCGCCCTTCTCCCATTGCAGGTACTTGGTATGAGGGAAATCCAAAACTTCTTGCTGCGCAAGTTGATGCCTATGTTGCCAGTGCCAACCTTCCAACCCTACATGGGGAAGTGGTGGCCGTGATTGCGCCTCATGCTGGACATCAATATTCTGGCGCGGTAGCCGCATACGCTTTCGCCGCGCTTCGCAGACTTGCCCCTGAGTTGGTTGTTGTTGTTTCTCCATTTCATAATGTTTCACAATTCCCCATACTTACCACAAAACATCAAGCATATTCGACTCCGCTTGGACATATTGAGGTTGACCAAATTGCATTAGAGGAATTACAGACTAACCTGGATATTCCCATCACGCCGATTGCAAATGACAGAGAACATTCATTGGAAATTGAACTTCCATTTTTACAACGAGTCTTCACTCATGAATTTAAAATCCTTCCATTGATGATTCGCTCACAGGAAGCTGAAACAGCTCAAAAGTTGGGTGAGGCGTTGGGGTCTGTTCTTAAAAATAAAAATGCGATTCTTGTCGCATCTACAGACCTTTCTCATTTTTATGATTCCAAAACAGCAAATTTATTGGACGCTGAAATGTTGAAGCGTTTTGAATCTTTTGAACCTGCCTCCATTTTTGAGGCTGAAGAGACAGGCCGAGGATTTGCCTGTGGCCGAGCGGCGGTGGCTTCGGTTTTATGGGCGTCTAAGGTGCTCGGCGCAAATCAAGTGAAGATATTAAATTACGCCACTTCAGGAGATGTGACTGGCGATAATTCTTCTGTGGTTGGGTATGGTGCTGGTGTTGTAATAAAAAAGTAGCGCAGGAGAAATCCTGCGCTACTTTTTTATTTTTTACTTTCCCAAGTTTTTACTGCTTCACGAACTACCGTTTTTAAACTTTCACTAGGGAGTTCGTCAATGCTCGCATATTTTTTATCATTCACCCAAAATTCAAGATCTCCGTTTTCACTACTGCCAAGATCTACTTTGAAATTTTTTAATTCAGAATTGGCTTCCAGCTTGGCGCGTAAAATATCTTCAATTTGTTCAGCAAATGGCGCAGCCAAATGTTCGCCTTCATCGTGATTGTAAAGAGTGAAGCCTTCACCTTCAGCTTTAGTGGCAGCGATGGTTTCTGCAGGTGGGTTTGACTGCATCCATTCAGGCTTCTCCTCGGTTTTTCCGGTCAAATTGATTTGATTTGACTTAATAAACAAAAGGGCTGCAATACCCACCGTAATCAGAATTACAAAAATTCCCAACACCATTACTATCAGTATCATCTTGGCCTCCGTTTTCACCATTATAATCATAGCATGTTCGCACGTGTTGTTGTCAATGTTACTGCAATCTCTGGTTTGTTCGATTATGCCATCCCTGCTGAGCTTTTCCCCCAAATTCAGCCTGGTTGTCTTGTCATGGTTCCGTTTGGAAAACAAACGGTACAGGGAATTGTTCTTGACTTGGTAGATTCTCCAGCCGTGGAGAATCCCAAGCTCATTATTGATTTGCTCGACTCAGCCCCGGTTCTGACCGCGCCTCAACTTGCTCTTGCCATTCGAATGGCAGATGCTACGCTGAATCCAATTGCCGCCATTGTGAGCATGATGTTGCCGATTGGACTAAGTCAACAAGCAGATGTTAGTTATGAATTAAGAATAAAAGAATATCAAGATAAAACATCGACAATTGCGACTCGGTTGGTAACTTTGCTACGCGAGCGCGGATCTCTTCGCGGCCGTCAAATCGATTCACATTTTGCCAAAGTGGATTGGCGTAAAACAGCCAATCTTCTTGTAAAGAAGGGTGTGCTTTCTTCAAAGAATGTTTTGCCTCCTCCGCGGGTGAGACCCAAGCATATTCGGGTAGCGCAACTTTCAGTGAAGCCAGAAACGGCCGAAGCCGAGATGGATTTTCTTGGCACAAAGCAAACCTTGTCGCGTCGTCAGGCAGCTTTGCGTTTTCTGATTCAACAACCTGATGCAATTAATCTTTCCTGGGTATATGCACAAACGGGATGCAACCTCGCTGATTTACAAGAGTTGGAAGAACGCGGCTTGATTCGTTTGTTTGAAAATGAAATCTTTCGGGATCCGTTAGGGAAGATTGAAACCAAAGAGCAGGGAAAAGAAAATCACCCTCTCGTTCTTACAGTTGAACAATCTTCTGCTTTACAAAAGATTGTTTCATCTTTCAACAATCATCCAGCTTCTTTTCTTCTTCACGGTGTGACAGGTTCTGGAAAGACTGAAATCTATTTACGAGCCGCGGAAGAAGTTATTAAGGTTGGGAAGCAAGCCTTAATTCTTGTTCCCGAAATTGCATTGACTCCGCAATTGGTTCGTCGCTTTTTATCACGTTTTCCTGGGCAAGTAGGACTTGTCCATTCGAAGCTTTCAGAAGGGGAGCGGTACGATACTTGGCGGCGAGCACGTGCTGGGAAATTAAACGTCATTATCGGTGCACGCTCAGCTTTGTTTTCGCCATTGCCGAATATTGGTTTGATTGTTGTTGATGAATGCCATGATGGCTCTTATTACCAATCTGACCCGCCTTTCTATAATGCAGTGACCTTTGCTCAAGAGTATGCACATTTATGTGGAGCCACTTGTGTGTTGGGATCTGCTACACCCACCGTGGAACAACGGTTTCAAGCAGAGAATTTGCAATTGCAAAAATTGGAGTTACCCAACCGTGTGACCGATTCTGTTTTGCCGCCTGTGCAAGTGGTAGATATGCGTGAAGAATTGAAAGCTGGCAACCGTGGAATTTTCTCACGGGCATTGGCAGAGTCTTTGGCAGAAACCATATCACGCGGCGAACAGGCGATTCTATATATGAATCGAAGGGGTACAGCTACATATGTGTTTTGCCGTGATTGCGGAACAACCTTGAAATGTCCCAACTGCGAAACCCCATTAACTCTGCATTTGGATCAAAAAGAACAGTTGCTTTGCCATAAATGTGGTTATACCCGCCATAAACCAAAGACATGTGCAAATTGTGGCAGTAAACAAATCCGCGAGTATGGATTGGGTAGTGAAAAAGTGGAAGAGGAAGTGAAGGCAATGTTTCCACAGGCACGGACTTTGCGTTGGGATTGGGATACTACGCGTCAAAAAGATGCACATGAAATGATTTTGACGCATTTTTCCAACCATCAAGCAGATGTGTTGATTGGAACGCAAATGCTGGCGAAGGGTCTTGATTTGCCTTTGGTCACCCTAGTTGGAATTGTGTTGGCAGATGTGGGATTAAATCTGCCTGACCCGTTTGCTGGTGAAAAAGTATTTCAAACGTTAACTCAAGTAGCAGGACGGGCAGGGCGTTCTTCACGCGGCGGAAAAGTAATTTTGCAATCCTTCATGCCTGAGCATTTTGCAATTCAATATGCATCCCAACACGATGTAGATGGTTTTTATCAAAATGAATTGAACGGCCGTAAACAATTGGGGTATCCACCATTTACACGGCTTGTACGTTTGGAATATCGTCATGCGGAAAGTGCTAGGGCAGAGGAAGAGTCACAGAAAGTGGCAAGCAGGCTCAAGGTTAAGATTGATGCGGATGCACTTCATCAAACTGAAATCATTGGTCCTGTCCCTGCTTTTTTTGCGAAAGAAAACGGTGAATATCGCTGGCAAATTATTCTACGCTCCCCTGATCCAGTTTCTGTCTTGAAAGATTTAAAATTAGCTGACTGGCGAATTGAAATTGACCCCATAAGTTTGCTTTGAATGTACTCTGCCGGGGCTTAGCCCCCGACAGAGCTTGAAGTACAAATTAACCAGCTAACTTCACTACAAAATTTAACAAGCGCCAGTAGATATTAAATACTGGGTCTGGCCATTTGCTGGAAGGCAACACAGGTGGGAAGGATGTTTTTGCACTGGGTTCATCGAAGCGATTATCTACACCAGAACCATCCCAAATAATATCGAACCCTTTGCCCAACATATCTTTGACAAATTTATCGGCATCGTAGCCATTGTTCTCGTAGATGTTATCGTGAGCATAGTTATGCTCGGGGTTGGGGCCAACATCGATTTCCTCTTCTGAGAAGCCAATGGTTAAGTTAAAGACCGCCAAACCGCCTGTTTTATTTCCGCGGATGGTGTTGTTATAAACTTCCACATGGTCAGCCGCGAGGATTAACATGCCAGTACCTGGTGGAATGAGGGAAACAGCAGAGCCAGGCTTACCAAAATTTTCGCCGTTATTGTTTTCTGAAATGTTATCGTGTACTTTGGTGTACATCGAAACCTTGGAGGGTAATTGCGGTAGCAGATCAATGAAAATACCGATGGTGTTATCGTGCGCTCTGTTGTTATACACTTCACCATTGACAGTATTTTCCAACTCAACACCGATGACGTTGCCGTAAGTCAATGTGTCACGGATGACAACGTTTTCTGATTTGCCTGCATAAATGGCGGCGTCATTCATCTTTGTGCCTTCGATGCGTTCAATCAATACATCTGTACAGCGTACGGGATACACACCATAGACGCCAGTGTTTTCAATGTACATGTCATGCAGGTAAATGCTCTTGGCACCTTCCACCAAGACACCATTGCTGGTGAAGTTCTTAACTGCGAAGAAAGCCATTTCAAAATTGTTGCCCGATGCGATGACGCCATCCGCACCAGTGTTTTCACCTTCAATGACAGGCCATTCGCCTTTGTCATTGGGAATGCCGAGGAATTTGACATCACTAATATCGATGACAACATGTTCTTTGTAAATTCCATAGGGAACTTTGATGGTGTCACCGGGCAAGGCTTGATCGACAACAGATTGAATCGTTTGACCTTTTTCCACAGTCAAAGTGACCGGTTCATGCGGCGCGGTGGTGCCTGCTTCTGTTCCTGTGGCATTCATTTGGCTGACAACGGCGCGTGCAGGGTTTTCGATATGGGCAGCAACCGGCAAGCCAGATGGCACTTCATCCGGGAATTGCGGAACCTTGGACTCATCAGTTAATGCATAGAGAAATGCGACGAGGTCAGATTTTTCTTGAGCAGATAAGTCGAAGCCAAGCACGTGAATATCTACGTTTTCAACGCCAGCATCACGACCGCCACCTTTGGCGTAGAAATCTACAACTTCTTCCAGTGTGGAGAATGCGCCGTTGTGCATGTATGGAGCAGTCAATGCAATGTTACGTAAGGAAGGAGCCTTGAAGGCGCCATCCAAACTGGTGGGTTCAACTTGCAAACGACCTGTGTCGTGAGCTTGACCGGGAAGGTCAGGGACACCTGTTACGGAGAAATCATCATCTCCAAAGGTTGGGGCGGAGTGACATTCAAAACAGCGTGTACCTGCTGAACGAAAGACTCCCAATCCACGGCGTTGTGCGGGGGTGAGGGCATTCACGTCGCCAGCAGCATATTTATCAAATGGGGAATTATTGGTCACGAGGCTACGTTCAAATGCAGCAATGGCATTTTGAACATTTTCGTACGTGACTGAATCTTTACTACCGAAAGCTTTTTCAAACAAAGTGCCATATTCTGGAATGGCTTTTAATTCAGAGACAATGCCATCTGGCGTGGCGGCCATTTCATCTTTATTGGTCAATGGAGTGGTCATTTGATCTTCCAGCGTGGCGGCACGGCCATCCCAGAAGAAGTTGGTGTTGTAGGTTACATTCCACAGACTCATGGCACTGCGGGGCAGGACAGTTCCATTGTCTCCTATCGCTTGACCCTTTCCATCGGTGAATCCGAGATCGGGGTTATGGCATGTCGCGCAGGACATGTCATTGTTCTGAGACAAGACAGGGTCAAAGAAAAGGAGGCGACCTAGTTCCACTTTTTCAGGAGTGGAGACGTTGGCATCCGTTTCATTGCTGGGGGGGAAGTCACGTTGAAGTCCGCTATAGGCTGGCTCGACGCTGCTTGATCCTGCACCCCATTTTTCTTTAGGTGGAACTACATCCTGTGGGACGGGGGCAAAGGCGGCATACAAAATGCCAACCAATATCAAAATTCCCAACCCTGAAAAAATACGTTTCATCCAAATCTTCATACATTCTCCTCCAAAATGAATTTGCCCTCTTCAGTTGAAGAGGACAGGGCGATGTGTTTTATTTCAGTGTCAACAAGAATGCTACAAGCGCATTCATATCTTCGTTGGTTAACTCTTTGGAAAAGTTGGCAATCATGACGTTGTTGAATCCTTCCACCACATAATCTCCTGGTCGAAGGATGGACATTTGAATATATTCCTCAGCATTCAATCCTTTAACACGAGTCTCGGCTCGCGTGGCCACACCTGCTAATGAAGGCCCAATGATAATTGTGTCAGGAACGAGTGCATGACAGGTGGCACAACGTGCGTTAAAGACCTGTTGTCCCTGCACAACCAGTGGATCTGGAGTGGGGGTGGGTGGCACAGGTGCAATCGCGGAGCAAGCGGATATTGCGAGGGCAATCAGCAAAATCGATAGGGTAAAAATATGTTTCATACCTTGTCCTAGGTTTGGAATTGCCAGATTATACATGTATATTTCATTTTCCCGACGAGGCTTTTTTGCATCAATTTTGCTATAATGAACGTATATTTTTAGAAGGAGTGTGACTTATGCAAAGTTTTTCACGTGGTTGGAATTTTCTAAAACAGGCTTGGAGCATGGCATTTAAAGATAAAGACCTGCTCAAGCCTTCGGTATATGCCTTGATCATTGGGATGATTGTTTCAGTCATCGGCATTATCCCAATTGTGATCGTTGCTTTTGTCTTTGGTGATAATGTGATTGGGCGCGTCATCATGGGTGTGTTAGGTGCGCTGCTCATGTTTGTTCAGTTTGTGGTCACGTATGTGTTTTCAGCTATGACCATTCACTTGATTTATGGCTATCTCACCAAAGGTGATGGACGTATGAGCGAAGCTTGGGCCATTGTGCGCCGCGACTTCTTTGATATTCTCACACTAGCTGCAGTATCTACAATCGTGGGAATGTTGCGCAGTATGACACAAAACAATCGAAGGAATAATCTTTTTGCAAGCATCCTTCGCTCTGCGTTGCGAGTTGTCGAAGCGTTATGGACCGAAGCCGCTCTTTTGGTTTTGCCTGCCATGGTTATTGATGACTTAAATCTCAAAGATAGCCTGGCCCGTATCGTAAAAATCACCAAAGAAAATCTCTTGTTGATTGGTATCAGCACTGTGGGTGTGCGCTGGGTGACTGGCTTAATCGGCTTTGTTTTTGGCATGATTGGTCTTGTCCTTGCCTTCGCTATTGGCGGTGGAATTGCTTATGTGGGTAGTGCCAGCACAGTTGTAGTCGTCATTGGAATTGCTATCGGCGCTTTGATTTTCTTCTCTTTTGTGATGGTTGCCACCCTCTTTAGTTCTTACACCAGCACTGCGTATCACACCTGCCTTTACATTTGGGCTCGTGATGTGGAAGTGGCTCAACGAGAAGGACGTTCCATTCAAGTTGCGGCTCCTGCTCCGCTCGCAGCTGCTCTTGCTTAATTAAATTTTTGCTACACTGAATCAAATTACAAGGAATAGAAAAATATGCCACCAGAATCTCGCCGCGAAATGATTTCATGGGAAGAGCTTGATAAATTGATTGACCACCTCGTCCCGCAGTTTCGCCGCGAATTCACGGCCATGGTGATGATAACTCGTGGTGGCATTGTTCCCGGTGGAATGTTAGCTGACGCAATGGATATTACACACATCCTCACGGCTGCTGTCGATTTTCCAGCTCAAATGGAGAATCAAAAATCTTCTGCGTTCATGGCTTGGCCGGAGTTTATTCAATTCCCTGCCGAAGATAAATTGCGCGGCAGACCCACCTTGATTGTCGATGATGTGTGGGGTTCAGGACGAACCATTACCGCTGTCAAAAACCGTGTTTCAGCAGCAGGTGGTTTCCCTGAAACTTGTGTCTTGCACTTTAATCCGTACCGTAATTTGTTTGGTAGTGCCCGCCCTGATTATTATGCAGCCGTGACAGATGCTTTTATTGTCTATCCGTGGGAAGTAGATCGTGGTGCAGATCAAGTATTACTAGGTGAAGTTTAAAATAAAAGAGGCTCGAGAAATCGAGCCTCTTTTATTTTATTATTTAAGTAGTTCGAAATTTGATACTTGAATTGAAACTTCATCATCTACGGCATCCTTGATGAAATCAAAATAAATTTCACTTGGAAAGCCATGAGCTGTGTCGTAAGTTACAGTTACTTCATCTGCGTCGCCGGATTGACCAGCTTTCAGCACAGAGAAGATGCGGTCAATGGTTCCGTAGCTAGAAAATGTTTCAAAGCTTGGATCGGTATTGGTGACTATGCTTCCGTCTGAATAGGTCATTGAAATCACTTCGCCGTTTTTTACTTCAACTGTCAGTGGCATTTGATTGCGGAAGGCACAAAAACAGCCTATATAAAGGGAGAAGCGGTAGTCTTTTATATTTGCTTTTTCCCATTTGCTGAAATTCTGGTCAAATTCTGATGAGCCAGCTGAACAGGCCACAAGGATAAGGGTAAGTAGTAATAAGGTAATTTTTTTCATGTTAGCTCCTACTTTATAGACGTCTATAGACCTGATTTGGTTCCAAAAAAAATATGCCAGCCACCCGAATTCGAGTGACTGGCATGAGGAGCATGCACTGGCGAAAGTGCAAATTCTTAAGGGGTAGGGGTGGCGTCCATATGCATATCCATGCTTGGGTTGGCGGCATCCAAAACAGGGACTGTTAAAGAAATATCGGCATGTGATTTGAAGTGTAAGACGACAGTGATGGAATCGCCTACATTTAAATCCTTCTTGAGATTTACCAACATGATGTGCAAGCCACCAGGCTCAAATGTAATCTCTGCATCTACAGGGAGGGGAATGGATTTTTGTGGTGTCATTTGCATGACGCCATTGGCATCCATTTCACTTTTGTGAAGCTCTGCCATTTCTGCCACATCGGTGGATGCGCCAGTGATTTCATCATCAGTTTGTGAATGATTATGCATTAATAGATAAACTGCACTGGTCCCACCCTTTAATGCTGGACGTGCCCATGGATCGTGAGCTTCAATATCTGTACCTTCTTCCATGGCTTCAGCACTGCATGCACTTAGAAGAAGCATTCCCACCACAAAAAACATAAAAAACTTTTTCATCTCTTTTTCCTTTATTTTCTTAAATTTTTCTGAATCACACTCAATCTCAATGAGAGTGCATCATTCCATGTAAATATTGGGTGGTTTCCTCCATATTGGCTAGTGTTCCACCAAATCCCTTTTGAAATTTTTCTGCTTCTTGAGGTGTGCCAAAACTCAAAATGCTTGGAACGCAACAAATGTTGAGGTCACTTCCTAGGACATAAATGGCTTGTTTGGCACTGATCATATGTCCATAAAGATAGTCAGCTGTGAGAGATTGCCACGCGTTTTTGGATTGACTTTGAAGCATCAATCCACAATGGGCGCAACAGGCACGTTTTTGATCCCCATTTTCAAAGCGGACAATAAAGCTAGTTCGACTTTGGATGGCCTTATTGCACATGTCACATTGGCCCTCACCAGCAACTATTGTTTTTCCAGCCAAAGTGACTCCACCATGTTTTTTTTGAATATGGCCAGCCTCTACCATTTTATTTAAATCACGATGGATGGTCATGTTGGAAACACCAAAAGCATCCACCAACTCTTGAATGGATGCGCTACCCTGCTTTTGCAGGAGCTCTAAGATTTTTTTTTCGCGGTCTATCGAGAGATAAGTCATGATGTTATATTTTGTTACCTTTAACAAAGATTGACAAAATATAACAAAATCAGATGACAAATGTCAAGTAACATTTGTCATCTGATTTCAATTTAACTGGGTTTACCAATTCTTAATAGGGAAATTAACAATTAGGTCTTCATGTTTTTGGAAGTGTAATGTGATAGTGATATCATTTCCAGCGATTAAATCTTGTTTGAGAGAAATCAACATCAAATGAATACCGCCTGGGGCAAATTCTATAATCTTTTGTGCAGGAATCACAATTAAATTTTGAGCAATCATGGTGTTGGAGCCATCTATTGTTGTTTGGTTGATGTGGATTTCCACACTAGACGCTACATCAGTGCTCGCACCGATAAGGGCATCATCTTCATCATAGCGGTTATGTAAAATCATATAAGCATCACTGTCATTGCCACGTAATGCACTCCCCACCCAATTGTCTGTTGCTCTGAGACCTGTCATAACATCATCTGTGCTTGTGATGCCACATATATCCGTCAAAATAGATTGATATTTGCTGTAATCTCCATCTTTATCTTTTAGAAGTGGAGCTCCTAAAAGAAATAAGCCAGCGAAAATTGGTATCAGAAATTTTTTCATAAGAGTACCTCAAATTTTAAAAACTTAACTTTAACTTGGATGGTAACTTCTTCCACGCCAAGTGACTCCTTGCCCGGAAAGTACTTTCCAGGCTGAAGTTAACATCATAGCGGCAAAGACGCCTGCACCCAATGGGGTTGTGATTGCATACCAGATTGAAATGCCCATTTTTTTTGCAATTTTTGCACGAAGATAAATCAAATACATCCAAACCAGAAGCGCTTGTGCAATCACGCTTAATGCCATCCATCCGCCGTTGTTAATAAAATACCAGCCCAACCCAAGTAAAGGCCATATTGGTAGAAATAAAGCTGCAATCAGCGCCAGCGATGCGCCGAATGCGCCCAGTAATAACATGCCAATGTGATCTCTTAAACCAAGGTAGATATTTTTGGTCCAGCCTTCCCACATGGTAGGTAGGGATGTGTACATTCGCGTACGAACCACTTGCATTCCATCCGCAACGATTAAGCGATGTCCATTCCATTTCACTTGTTCAGAGATGGCCTTATCTTCCACGATTTGGTCTTTTACTTTTTCATGACCGCCAATCAAATCATAAATACTTCGCTTAATCATAATGAATTGTCCATTGGCAACTGCATCGCGACGTGTTGGGTCATTGACTTTACGTGGAGAGAAACCAACGGAGAGGGCGGTCATCACCAGAGGCATGACAACTTTTTCCCAGAACGATCCAAGGATTTGCGCGGTCATGACCGTAAATAGGTCTGCTTCTGTTTCGAGGGCTTTGACATAACACGATGAAATGGCTTGAGGTTCCAGAAATGTGTCTGCATCTAGAAAGCATAACCATTCACCGCGGGCAATGGCTGAGGCTTGGTATAAAGCATGGGGTTTGCCAGCCCAGCCCTCGGGTAAGTCTGAGCCGTTGATAATTCGAAGCGTCGTATGTTGAAGTGCAAGCTGATGGAGAATCTCTGAAGTCCCATCGGTGGAGCGGTCATCCAAGACAATGACTTCAATACTTGGATAATCTTGATTCAATACAGCTTCTACACATCGACGAATATTATTTTCTTCATTACGAGCAGGAATACAAATGGAAATGAGTGGAGTCTTTTGGGGAGGGGCAACTGGTGTGACAACGATATCGAGATGATATTGGTTGTGAACCCAATAGATGATGGAGAGACCGAGAATACAGAAAAGCGTGGAGATATAAAAATAAATCATGAGGTTGATTAAATCACTCGGATGGAACTACCACGATCGGTTTTTTCTATTTCAATCCGATTGGGGAAAGCATCTTTGAGTTCATCAAGATGGGTAATGACAAGAATTTTAGCAAAATCATTTTTGACAAGGTTGATGGCTTCAATAAGACGTTGGCGTCCTTGTACATCTTGTGAGCCAAAACCTTCATCAATGACAAGAGTTTGCAGGCGTGCGCCTTTGCGTTGTGCCAGAATCTCGGAGAGTGCCAACCGAATGGCAAAGTTGACGCGGAAGGCTTCACCGCCAGAATACATTTCATAATCACGCGTGCCTGCTGAATCGCTGATTTGAATATCCAGTGTCTCTTTGAGGTCATCTCGTTTTTTATCTTTATACTCAGCCTGTGTGACAAATCGAATTGACATGTGTCCATCGCTCAAACGGTCGAGTAGGTCATTGGCTTTTTGTTCAATTTGTGGAAGTGCCTGCTCAATCAATAAGGCTGGAACTCCGTCTTTCCCAAAGGCGTGTTCGAGATTTTTGTGACGATTGATGAGTTGATTTAGTTCTTCCCGTTGCACTTCGTAATCTGATTTGCGAGTACGCAGAGTCTCCAGTGCCTTGACTTTTTGTTCTGCGCCGCCTAATTCACCACGTACCTGATTTTCATCTTCACGCAGGGAATACAATTTATTTTCCGCTTCTTGAAGGTTGGGTGCGCCTGCTTCTGCCTCAGTTAAAGATTGGGCAGCGGTTTGATACGTTTTTTCGTTCTCGTTGACTTCATCTTTCTTCTTTTTTCTTTCTTCTTCCAACTCTTGGATTTCTTTTTCGATGCGTTGATTGATGTCCCGTGCAGATTTTAGGTTGCTGTATTCTTCTTCTATAGCACGGCCTTCGATTTCATTTCTGCGGGCAGTATCGTGAGCTACGGCATCGTAGCCAAGTTTGGCAAGTTCTTTATCCAGTTTATTGAGTTCTTTTTGAGCGTCACTGGCATATTTCTCACCATCCAATAGTTTGGTAATTTCCTTTAATCGTTTTTCGCCGTTGGATTTCCAGTCTTTTGCGAGGGATTGCAACGAGTCAATGCGCTCGGTAAGTTGGGAAATGGTGTTCGAAAATCTCATGCGTTCATTTTCAATATTCCCAAATTGTTTCAGGCTTGCTTCACTTTCCGCAATCTCTTTTTCGATGTCTTCGATTTCTTTTTTATTTGCACGGAATTGATCGCCTTTTTGCTTGCCTTCCTTGTTCAATTCCTTAAGTGTGGATTTGCGATGTGTCTCGCTTAATTCCTGTCCACATAGGGGACAGGTTGCCCCTTCGGCTTTTTCCAATGAGTCGATGCGCGATTTAAATTCTTCCATTTCTCGACGCAGGGTTTCATTCTCAACTTTAAGGGCGGCATGTTTTTCGCGGGCTTGATTCTTTTTATCTTCCAACTCACTACGCTGGCTGATTTTCTCTTCTACGCTTTTT
Organism: Anaerolineales bacterium; assembly: GCA_046328925.1. Lineage (GTDB taxonomy): Bacteria > Chloroflexota > Anaerolineae > Anaerolineales > Villigracilaceae > Villigracilis. The sequence goes on along the minus strand of JAXLVT010000001.1, from coordinate 220,810 downwards.
AGTGACTTGTGCGCTTGTGCAGTTTGTTGTTCAAAGTCATCCATGTTTGCTAGTTGATTACTGACTGCAGATGCTTGTCTACTTAATTCATCTAATTCCTGTTCCAGTTTTGCTTTTTCCACTTCAATTTCACGCAACAAAGGCTGACGCTTTTCGTCATGTTCGCGGAATTGGATGGCGACCTTGTCCATTTTTTCAACTTCAGTGCGGGTTTTCTGCCAGGTTTTATAGGCAGATTCGATTTCTTTGGCACGCTGGATCAGGTCGGCATATTTGACTTGGTCTGCTTCTTTCTCAGTAAGTTTTGATTCGAGGTTGCTGAGAGAAGCGCGTGAATTTCCAAGCGTCTTGGCCAATGTTTCCACTAATTTGCGTTGTTCAGTTAATACGGCTGAGGTCTTCTTAATATTTTCGAGGATGCTTTCCTGCGCGGCGCGTGCTTGTGTTAATTGCTTGAGGTTGGCTTCCAATTCCTGCAAGCGAGTTTTTCGTGTGACTTCCTCGGCGAGTTCAGCATCAATCTCTGCGATGCGTCCATCAATGGAATTGACTTCATTTTCGATGGCTTTCCGTTTTTCTGCAGTACGTTCTTTATAGGTGTCCCAAATTTCAAGGCCGAGAATTGTGCTCAAAACCGCTTTGCGTTCACTGGCTTTCTTTTGTGTGAATTGGTCGGCTTTGCCTTGCAAAAAGAAGGAGGCATTGATAAAGGTTTCATAATCCAGCCTCAGGGTTTGTTCAATGCGTGCTTGCGTATCGCGAGTGGTTTTTTCTGTCAGCGCTTTCCAGGCATCCCCATCTTTTATTTGAAATTCCAAAACTGTACTTTTCCCACGCGGCAAAGTCCTTTGAACACGATAGATATTGCCTTCATACTTAAATGTAAGTGCCACCTCGGCAGCTTTTACATCTTGATTGATATTGATAATATCTGTGCCTTTACCGCGGGCCTCCCCAAATAATGCCCAGGTAAAAGAATCCAGCAGGGAAGATTTGCCAGCGCCATTATGACCTGAGATACAAGCCAAATCAAATGTAGCAAAGTCTAAATCTACGGGGTCGTGATACGATAAAAAGCCTGCAATACGAAGATGAAGAGGGATCATTAGTGTGTTTTTATCCTAGGGTATGGATGGATTATAATCGAACCAATATGTTCAACCTCAACGACGAAACCCCGCGTGCGCGAATTCGCATGCGCCTGATTGCGGTCATTGTTGCGACCATTCCCTGTTATTGTCTTGGGGCGATTCTTTTAAGTGTAGCCCCCGATCATTCCAATTCGACTCCCACTCCAACTGTCACAGCATTGACGGGAACGCTTCTCAGCCCCGCCGTGAGTGGGACTCCGCTCATCGTAACAGGTACCATCACTGATACACCTACCAACACCTCAACCCCAACAGCGACCAATACCGCCACAGCTACATTGACACCCTTCCAGCCTAGCACTGGTACTTTCACGGCTACCAGTACATTTACAAGCACACCAACCTTTACACCAACATTCACTCCCACGTGGACGCCTCTCCCCAGTGCAACATTTACACCGTCTACGGTGCCTACTAAAACGTTTACGCCACAGCCTAGCTCCACATTTACAGTGACCCCAACTCCAAGCAACACACCTGCGCCATCTCCAACGGCGTTTGGCGGATAGTTAACTTCGTCCCGTAGGTTTTTTGTAAGAAACCTGCGGGACGTTTTTTCATTAACCTTAACCTATGAGTGATATCCTTCCTTTCCTTAAGTCCATCATTTCTGTCTCAGGCCTTTCCGGCCATGAGGCACCTGTTGCTACTCTCATTGAGCAAAAATGGAAGCCGCTCGTAAATGAAGTGAGCCGCAGTAAAGTCGGTTCTCTGCATGGCCTGAAACAAGGCTCAGGGAAATCTCCACGCCCTTCGGTAATGCTGGTTGCCCATATGGATGCAATTGGTTTAATGGTCTCCAACATTGTGAATGGGTTTTTATATGTCACCAACCTGGGCGGAATTGATTCACGAGTCTTGCCAGGTACTCCTGTCACAGTCCATGCTGCGAGTGGTGCAGATTTGTATGGGGTGGTGGTTTTGCCGCCTGCAAATCTTTTGCCCGATGGCGAAGGACATGATGCAGTTGCATTGAAGTATCTGTTCGTTGATACAGGACTCACTCCCAGTGAAGTTTCGAAGCAGGTATGTGTGGGTGACCGCGTCTCCTTTAACACAGAGCCAGTTGAATTGGCAGGGGGATGCGTCAGCGGTCATTCTTTGGATAACCGTGCATCCGTCGCTGCGTTGACCGTGTGCCTGGAAGAGCTGCAATCTAAATCACATCTATGGGATGTATGGACCGTCGCTTCAGTGCAAGAGGAAGTGACGTTTTTGGGAGCATATACTTCTGCCTTTCAAGTACGGCCAACCATTGCTGTGGCTGTGGATGTGACCTTTGGCAAGGGCACAGGCTCAAGTGGTCATACCACTTTTGCAATTGGCAAAGGCGTGACCTTGGGTGTTGGGCCGAGCATGCATCCGTTCTTACACAAACGTTTCACTGAGGTAGCCAAACGAGTTGAAATCCCTGTGAAAGATGAAGCCATGCCAGAATATTCTTCCACCGATGCGGATGCGTTGCAGTTGACGGCTGAAGGAATTCCCACCATGGTATTGAGTATTCCAGAAAGATACATGCATACCCCAGTGGAATTGGTGGCAGTCAAAGATATTCAACGCGCTGGCCGCTTGCTGGCTGAGTTTGTCGCTTCTTTGGAATCAGATTTTATTGAAAAGATCGTGTGGGAATAATTATGTTAACGATCGGTACAACGCAAATTAAACTGCTTGAAAAATTATGTAATGCAGTCGGTGTTTCAGGAGATGAGGGCGAGGTACGCCGCATCATTCTGGAAGAAGTAAAACCATACGCAGATGAAGTGAAGGTGGATGCGTTGGGGAGCGTCTTGGTTCGCAAGAATGCCACTGGAAAAAATCCATTGCGTGTGATGATTGATTGTCACATGGATGAGGTGGGATTCATGATTGTGAACGATGATGATGATGGCTTCTATAACTTTGAAGTGGTCGGTGGTATTGATGAACGTCATCTGGTTGGCAAGCAAGTGGTTGTAGGGAAAGACCATGTTCCTGGTGTAATCGGTGCGAAGCCGATTCATATGACCAGTGTTAGCGAGCGCAAACATGCGGTGGATGTAGACTCGATGCGCATTGATTTGGGTCCCGAAGGCAAAGCCAAACTTGGTGACCGTGGAACCTTTGCTACAAAATTCAAACGAGTTGGTCCTTCAATTATGTCCAAAGCGATTGACAATCGTATTGGTTGTGCCATTCTGATTGAACTGCTCAAGAATGCGCCAAAGAATATTGAACTATGTCTTGCGTTCAGCGTGCAGGAAGAGATTGGTTTGCGCGGTGCCAAAGTGGCGGCGCATTATTTCAATCCCGATCTTGCCATTGCAGTGGATTCGACTCCTGCGCGTGACCTGCCTGATTTTGAAGGCCGCGAAAATGTTTCCTACAATACCCAGCTTGGCCTTGGCCCTGCAATCTATGTTGCGAATTCATCCACTATTGACGATCCACGATTGGTGCGCTTTCTGGAAGAGATTGCCATCAAACATAAAATTCCGTTTCAATTCCGTCAACCTGGCGGAGGTGGAACCGATGCAGGTGCCATTCAACAAGCTCGCACTGGCGTGCCTGTGGTTTCTGTTTCTGTGCCACATCGTTACACACATTCACCCATCAGCGTTTCACGTGTGGATGATTGGAAGAACACTTTAAATCTTTTACATACCGCTTTAAAAAATATGTCTCGTGATTTGATAGGCAGGTAAACATGAATGGATTAATTGCATTGCTTGGTTCTGGTGAATATTTGCCCGTGATGGATGAAGTGGATCGCTATTTGCTTGCGAATTGCGGAGCGCAAGGCCGTACGCCGCGAGTGGTTTGTTTGCCAACTGCCGCGGGACAAGAAGGCAGCAAGAGTGTGAACCGTTGGATGGATATGGGTGTGGATCACTTCAAACGCCTCGGCGCTGACGTTCAAGCTGTTCCTGTGATCGACGAAGCATCTGCCAACGATTTGAATCATGCGTCGGCGGTGGAAGAAGCGGACTTGGTTTACTTCTCAGGTGGCAATCCTGGATATTTACATCAAACCATGAAGCATAGTTTGGTGTGGAAGTCTGCTCAAAAAGTTTGGGGGCGTGGCGGTGTGTATGCGGGTTGCTCGGCAGGTGCGATGATTCTCAGCAGAGAGATGCCAGATTTTCGTGCGATGGGGATTCGTTCGATGGCAGCGTTTGGATTGTTGCCCGTCTCGTCCATCATGCCGCATTTTGATGTATTGCCTTTATTTGGCAAACCTTTGGTATCCACCTTGCGCCGTCGGCTGGATGACGGTGAAATTATGATTGGGATTGATGAAAACACAGCGGCTGTTGGGAAATTAAATGAACCGTGGACTGTGATGGGGAAGTCGAAGGTGCATGTCTTTACGAAAGAATTGATTACAACCTACAGTGTTGGTGAAACATTTTCTTTGGGAAAATAAATGATGAAACAATTACTTGAAACTCTCACACAAACCTATGGCCCTTCAGGCTATGAAGATGCAGTTCGTAAGATTGTTCTAAAAGAAGTGAAAGCCCTTGCAGATGAAGTGCATGTGGATGCATTGGGCAATGTGATTGCGCGCAAGAAGCCTGCCAAGGGTGCAAAGAACCCGATGAAGATTATGCTCGCCGCTCATATGGATGAGATCGGTGTGATGGTGAGCCATGTGGACAAAAATGGATTTGTGCGCTTCACCAATATCGGTGGGGCTTTCGGACGGTATACGCTTGGGGCAAGAGTCCACTTTTTAAATGGTGTGACAGGTGTGGTGGGGTATGACCGTTTGGAAAATGTGGATGTCACTCTTCCGCTTAACAAAATGTATATTGATGTCGGTGCAACCTCCAAGGCAAATTGTCCCGTGAAGGTTGGAGATGTAGGTGCCTTTGAACGAGCCTATTTTGAAATGGGAGATCGTTTGGTGGCGAAATCGATAGATGACCGCGTGGGTGTGTTGACCTTGATTGAAACCTTGCGCGGATTGAAATCTACACAGAATGATGTGTATTTTGTTTTCACCACACAGGAAGAAGTTGGTTCACGTGGTGCTGGCCCTGCGGCTTATGGCATTAACCCTGACATTGGAATTGCTGTTGATGTAACCCCTACGGGCGATACTCCCGCTTCTTTAAAAATGGTGATGGAATTGGGCAAAGGTCCATGTGTCAAGTTCCGTGATTTGGGTGCCATCTCTAATCCACGCGTGGTGGACTGGATGATTCAATCTGCAGAGAAGGCGAAGATTCCATATCAACGGGAAGTGCTGTTGATCGGTGCCACAGATGCGCGTGAGATTCAAGTGACGGGTGCGGGTGTGATGGTGGGAGCGGTTTCCATCCCTTGCCGTTATGTGCACTCGGCTTCTGAGATGGTGGACTTGAATGATGTGAAGAATACCGTCAAATTGTTGACGAATTTGGTGAGCAAGGCTGTTGTTCTTTAATAGAATAAGTATTTTATCCACAAGGCTTTTTGAACCACGAAGACACAAAGAGAAAAAAGGTTCTTGGTGTTTTCGTGGTGAGCTTTTGCAGAATTTCATTCATGTTAGACGGAGTGTGGAAGTTCTACTTCCACATTGCAAAAGTAGAGCTTTTGCAGTCCATTTTCTGCATGAGATTTAATGAAAAGCCATCTCTATGGTTCCGAGGAGAATATGGGAGATTACAACCGTTCGACAAAAGAGATCGCCGTGCAGGAAATTTCAGCGGAAGTGACACAGGCGGTTAAGAAGTATATTGAATTACATAATTTGGGGGACATCCTCGCGGGAGTTTCTAATTGCATTGTTTCTACATCTGAAAAAATTAAAAAGGGACTCTTCGGCAGCGGACCTGGCCCGAAGCTGTTGATTCAAACTGTTATTCTGACGAACCGTTGGCTGATTCTCGCTGACCGTGTTGACCAGAATGCGCTGTATATCAAGTCCATGCAGTTGCGCGATATCGTAGTAGAAGATTATGAGAAGAGCAGTTTTTATGCCTTGATTCCAGATACGGGCATGAATGTCACTGGCATGTTCACTGATGCCAGCGAGAACGGTTCCATCTTCTTGCCTTTGGGAAAAGATGCAGCAGGGGAGAGGTTCAAGCAAGCCTTAATTCAAGCCGTACAGAATGCGAAGAGGTAATGATGAAACTATTCGGAAATTTGTTCAATAAAAAAGAAAATCGATTATTTGTAATTGTTTCAGAGGAGCAAGCAAAATCTATTCCTTATTTATATGTCCTTGTTGAAAAAGATGGGTCTGTTCGCGAACTTCATGCAAGTGAACGGAAATATCTCGAAACGCCATTTGAAGGTGCAGATGGTAACAAGCCTTTTATAAAAGATTCCTACAAACAAATGAATGGACGAGGAGACCTTGGTGGTTATTGTCTTCGTTCAAAAATACCACCAACTATCGCCATACTTGATGCACCAGAAGATAGTCCTTTGATTTCGTCAAAGCAAAAAATTATTGAATTCAAAATGAAAGAAGCGAAAGAAAAAGGATATGAAGTTACAGTCGAAGAAGATGGGTCTCTAACCATTAAAAAGCCAAATGGCTCAACAGAAATAGTCAAGTTCTTGAAAAACTAGCAAGAATGTAAATGAAAAAAATGATGAAATAATAGCAAAAGCTATACCTTATCTTTATACTCCTTTTATTTTGCTTCTTAGATTTCTCTATTTGTATTTTAGCGAGAAGAAAACACTGGTGAGCTCTTTAATTCAAACCGGGGTCGAACTTGGGAGTTTGATAATAATAATAGTACCTGCACTCTTGTTGACCTTTATTTTTTATCTCCTCTATTCTAAATTATTTAAGGGAGATAAAAAATAAAGGCTTTGCTCGGCGTGGGTCTTTGACCTCACCCTGCTAATCACGGTCTCGCGTCTTGACGGTTTGCCCCTCTCCTGGAGGAGAGGGTATGTACTAAAAGACCATCACTCCGCCGAGAATTGAACCTTAACACAAAAGGACTCGAAGAATTATTCTTCGAGTCCTTTTTATTAGCAAATCAAATTTATATCCACGCCCACAAGCCCCAGAGCAGAATCATCACTACGCCGATGCCGAAACAAGCCGCAAAGGAAAAGCCCCAACCTGTCAGCCAGGCTTTGGTTGATTCGAAGGCTTGCTTGCGGTCACGTAAGCGGTAGTATTCCGCGAGGAACAATCCAGTAGGTGAGGCGATGATGCCGATCAACGGTGTAGCAAAAATACTGGCGACGATGCCCGCGGCATAGCCCCATAAAATGGAAGACCACGGCACTTTTTTATCCAGCACTTTTTTGGCGATGATGATATTGTCAATGATGTTGCCGATGATGGCCAGAATGGTGATGAGCACAAAGAGCAACCAATCCCACACGGTCATGTTGCCGAGCATGGCTTCGATGATGGCGTAGAACAAGGTCGCAAACCACATCACAATCAGGCCGGGAAAGACCGGTATCATCAAGCCCAACAGTCCCACCACCAAGACCGCAAAGGTGATGGACTCAATCAGAACCTGCACCCAAAACGTTGGATCGTTTGACATGGCAGGCTTAAGGCTTAATCACGTCAATGCCGCCCATCCAGGGGCGCAGCACTTCGGGCACGACGATGGATCCATCAGCTTGCTGATAATTTTCCATCACTGCAATCATAGTGCGCGGCAATCCCAACCCTGAGCCGTTCAAGGTGTGCAAGAACTTGGCCTTACCACCGTCTGCTGGGCGATATTTGATGTTTGCACGGCGGGCTTGAAAATCGGTGTCGTTTGAGATGGATGAAACTTCCAGCCATTCATCACAGCCGGGCGCCCACATCTCAAGGTCGTAGGTCATCGTAGCGCCGAAGCCAATGTCACCAGTGCAGAGTTGCTTTACGCGATACGGAATGCCGAGCAAGGCACAAGTCTCTTCTGCATCCTTCAACATTTTCTGATGCAAGGCATCAGAATCTTCTGGCTTGCTGTAAATGTACATTTCTACTTTGTCGAATTGATGTCCACGCTTGATGCCGCGCACGTCCCGTCCCGCGCTCATTTTTTCACGGCGGAAGCAGGGCGTGTAGGCAGTGTACATTCTTGGCAATGCGGCTTCATCGAGAATTTCATCCATGTGCAATCCGGTCAATGGGATTTCAGCCGTGGGCACAAAGTACAAATCCTCTTCATGGTCTTTGTATAAATTATCTGCAAACTTCGGCAACTGACCTGCACCATACACGGTCGCAGTCTTGACCATGAAAGGCAAATATTCTTCTTGATAATTTTGTCGAATGTGCAAATCCAACATCCAGGCAATCAGGGCGCGTTGTAATCGGGCGCCTGCTTTTTGCAAAACATAAAAACGTGAGCCTGTTAACTTCGTGCCACGCTCAAAGTCAATGATGCCCAGCGCAGCTCCCAGGTCCCAATGCGGAAGCGGTTTGAAATCAAATTTGCGCGGCTCCCCGATGGTGCGCAAAACAATATTTTCATCTTCGCTGGTGCCATAAGGAGTGCGCGCATCTGGGATATTGGGAAGTGTGGATGTGATTCCGCTTAATTCGCTTTCGACTTCAGCGACCTGCTTATCCAACGCTGCAATTTGATCACCGACCACACGCATCGCCTCGATCTTTTCCCCTCGGGCTGCTGCATCTTTCATTTGCCCGATCTCCTTTGAGACTGTGTTCCGCTCTGCTTTGAGCGTTTCCACTTGTCCAAGTAGGGCACGACGTTTTTCATCCAATTGCAAAATTGCATCCACTGGGGATGGGTCGCCTTGCCTGTCTTTCAAAGCCTTGCGGACGATATCGGGATTTTCACGAATGAGATTGATGTCTAACATGGTTGCACCTCCGTGTGCAGAGAATAAAATACGCCCCCGATCCATTGCAGGACGAAGGGGCGTTTCGTGGTGCCACCTGCTTTTGCCTTCCTCTATTTCTCCTCCATTTTCGTAGAAAATGGGGGAGGTGTCCCGAAGGGACGGAGGGGGCCTCGGAGTACGCGCTAACGGGCGTTTCCCGTCTTTCTTACGATGTCACAATTGGACAATCCCTGCGAAAGAAAAGGTGAAGGGGATTTCGCTATCTGGCTGGTTGCCTCGCACTACCCGGCAACTCTCTAAACAGTTGAATACCTACTTATCTTCACGCAACTTGTTGCTGTGATTATACGCGGGGCTGAATAGATGTCAAGAATTACTTTTCATTTCCCATAAAATATTCTGTGGTGGCTTGCCCCTCTTGAGTCACGCCTTCGCGTGTGAACACTTTCCAAAACGTTATCAAAATAATTTTGATATCCAATCCAAACGACCAGTGATCTACATACCAAACATCGTATTTAAATTTATCCTGCCAGGTGATGGCATTACGCCCGTTGATTTGTGCCCAGCCGGTCAGCCCGGGCATCACATCATGACGACGGGCTTGCTCTGGAGAGTATCGTTCGAGATATTCCATCAATAGTGGACGTGGCCCAACGAAGCTCATGTCACCGCGTAGAATGTTGAAGAATTCGGGTAATTCGTCCAAGGAGAGGGCGCGGAGAATACGCCCGGGACGAGTCAAACGTTCGGCGTCCGGGAGCAACTGTCCGCTGGGGGCGAGGCGGTTGGTCATCGTACGGAACTTATATATGAAGAAAGGCTGTCCCTTATAGCCAGGTCGCTTTTGTGTGAAAAGAATGGGCGTCCCGATAAAGATGCGAACAATTAACGCAATCAGCAGTATGATAGGGGAAAGAACCAGTAGGGCAATTGCCGAAACGAGGATGTCGAAGAGACGTTTGCTGAGAGGCATATTTGTATTTTATCACTCTCATCTTTTCCTAAAAAAAGCATGAGATGATTTATGGTATATTTTGAAGACAGGAGAACTGCCATGAATGAGCGAATCCTTATCATTGAAGATGACCAGGCGATTCTAAAGCTGTTACAACGCGGTTTGGCGTATGAAGGTTATACCGTGGATACAGCCATGGATGGCCGTATGGGGTTGATTGCAGCACGTGACCATACCCCTGACCTTGTTGTATTGGATTGGATGTTACCCGGCATGGATGGGTTGGAAGTGTGCCATCGGTTACGCACGGGCGGGTCTATTCCAATCTTGATGTTGACCGCCAAGGATACAGTGCAAGATCGTATTCAAGGTTTGGATGCCGGCGCCGATGATTACATGGTCAAGCCGTTCAATTTGGATGAGTTGCTGGCTCGTGTGCGTGCCTTGTTGCGCCGCACCCAACCCGAGCGAGTGCCGGTCTTGAAGTTTGCCGACCTTTCCTTGGATACAGGTTCACGCCAAGCCTCGCGTGGAAATCGCGTGGTGGCATTGACCGCCAAAGAATATGAATTGCTTGAATTGTTCCTGCGTCATCCCAAGCAGGTGCTCACCCGTGAAGTCATTTTTGATCGCGTGTGGGGATATGACTTCGGTGGTGAAAGCAATGTACTGGAAGTGTATATTCGTTATCTGCGCCAGAAGTTGGAAGGCGAGAACGAAATTCGTTTAATCCACACCGTTCGCGGGGTGGGTTATGTTTTGAGGGAAACTCCCTAGTCTTTTTAATTGCATTCGAAACTTTAAATTCAAATGTCTCTCCGTCTGCGCCTTACCTTGTTGTATTCCGTCTTTATGAGTGGAATATTATTCGTGTTTGGCGCGACGGTTTTAATTTTGGTGCGCTTCATCATGTTGAACCAAGTCGACACCATGTTAGCAAATGTGGTGCGTGATATTACACAGGTGACACGAGTCAATTCCATGGGGGAGTTGAATGTCATCAGCTTGCCTCCCTTGGATATGAACTCAAATGCCTTTGTGCAAGTGTGGAGCCGTGACGGAAAGTTGGTCTCTTATTCTCCAAGCCTTGGCACCATTAAAGATTCGCTGGACCCAGTGGGTTTGAAATCAGGCGAAACGATGTACGAAGATGTCACTTTGAATGGCACACATTTGCGAGTGTTGACCGTTCCGCTTGAGGTGGGGGAACATCGCATTGGTTCACTGCAAGTCGGTGCTAGTTTGAGCGTTGCTGATGCAACACGGAATGTGTTGCTCTCCATCATGATTGGAGTGGCTATCCTTGCAGTTTTAGTATCGGCGCTGGGCTCATGGATTTTGTTGGGTCGTACCCTTTCTCCGCTTTCTACCATTGCAGATACAGTAGACCAGATTAATCGTGCAGATGACCTATCCCGACGTATTCCATATCTCGGTGAAACAAAAGATGAAATTGGGAATCTGGTTGAGTCTTTTAATCAGACTCTTGAAAGGCTAGAATCCCTTTTTACTTCGCAACAGCGTTTTCTCGCAGATGTCAGCCATGAATTGCGCACTCCTTTAACTGTCATCAAAGGCAATGTAGATTTGATTCGTCGCATGAAGGTCGCTGATGAAGAATCATTAACCAGCATTGATCAAGAAGCGGGCCGCCTCACACGTCTGGTGGGTGGGTTGCTCATGTTGGTTCAAGCGGAGTCCGGAAAACTGGCGATGATCTTCAAGCCTGTTGAACTGGATTTGCTCTTAACTGAAGTGTTCACAGAGATGCAGGTCTTGGCGGGAAACCGTGTGCATGTGCATTTGAACGATATTGATCAGGTAATTGTCAACGGAGATCGTGACCGCTTGAAGCAAGTGATTTTAAATTTGACCGCCAATGCGATTCAATATACTCCACAAGGTGGTGATGTGTTTCTAAGCCTCGCCAAAATTGGTGACCAAGCTCGCTTAATTGTCCGCGATACCGGGCCAGGCATTTCTGCTGAAGACCTGCCGCATATTTTTGATCGCTTCTATCGCGCAGAAAAATCCCGTACCCGCTCAAAGACCAGTGGCTTTGGGCTGGGGTTATCCATTGCTCATTGGATTGTGGAGCATCACGGCGGGCAAATCAAGGTTGAATCAAAAGAGGGAAAAGGAACTACCTTTGCCATTTGGCTAAGCATCTTGAAATATCCTCAAAAATAAAAAGAGTTCGGATGGAAACATCCGAACTCTTTTTATTGCAATCCCAAGCGTTGACTGGCTTGCCTGCATAAACTGGCTCCATAGTTTGAATACCATTCCTGCACACTTGTATTGGATGAAGTTCCGCTTCGCGCTTCGTTGTAAATGGGTTCTCCATATAAGACATATCGCTTCGTCTCAGCAGGCCAGCTCCATTCCATAGTGCGGATGATTCCAATGCCGCCGTTATATCCAGCCAGGGCAAGGCGTACATTTCCATTGGCTGAATCCAAGGAACGTTTTAAATAACTTAATCCACGCAGAGCATTTGTCTCTGGGTTGTACGGATCATCTGCCAGTTGAAAGTGGAACGGCATCACTTGAAAGAGTCCCATCGCTCCAGCGTGAGAGGTGGCACGTGGATCTCCACAGGATTCAATCTGCATGATGGTGGCAATCAGGTTCGGGTCCAGACCGGAGGCGATAGCCCAACGTGAAATCGACCCTGCCCAGTATTGAATCTCTGGGGTGAAGGTTGAGGAAATGATTAAATTTTGATTCGCTGATGGAAGAGGTTGCTGTGGATTTGTCTTCATCGCAAGGGAGGCGAGAAACAAACTGCTGAGAATCACGGTCAGCGGAATCAGCATAAAACCAGACAAACAGCCGCTTCCTTCTTCCTGCGAGGACGCGGCTGTTTGCCGGATGGTCGGGTTGGTGCGAGCGCGGGGCATTGTAAATTCTCTTTTCCGGGTCTAAGGGACCCGAGCTCGAAAGGATGTTATTTATTTTTTAATCGTGCAATTCAAAAACTTAAGCGTCGTAATGTCGGTCACTTCCGCTTTCAGAGCGAGCATTGTAGGAAACAGGATGATAGGTCGGCTCAGGAGGGATGAATGAACTTTGATGTGAGGTGGTTGTAACAGGCTTCGGCGCAGGGCGGAAAGTTGTAGTCGGGGTGGCAGCGTTGGCGGGTCGTGCTATTTGTGAGGCAGGGCGCAGAACGGGTTGATTAACAGGTTGGTTAATGGAAGGGCGATTCTGTGACTGTGAGTTTTGATAGGTGGGGCGCGGTTGAGATTGTGGAATGTTATTTGTGCGCGGTTGTTGTGAAGGATAGGAATTGTAAGTAGAGCGGAAAGGTTGGTGTTGTTCGGCAGTTGTGAAAAGACGGTCACCTGCAAGAGAGAAGGTTCCGATAATCAACACACGTACCAACCAAACCATGGCCGCAACGAAGATCGGTACAAACTTGGCAACTGTGGCGGCGCTCATAGCAGAGGTCGATTGGATATGTCCGTTTGTGGTGATGGCTACAGAAACACCCCACCAAGTTAGGGTAGCGTTGAAGCCAGCGGCTAGCAGCCAGGCGCCAAAGAGGTAATACACTTCCGCAGGTTCATCACGGCCTTGTTCGGGGGTGAAGATGCGGGCAATTCCAGCAAAGTCGATACCGCAGAAGGCGATTCCGAGAATGGTGGACCACTTGAAGCCAGCGAAGGTCAGGTCACCAAGCATATCGTGGAGGGCGTATTGTGTGGTGCTGAAATTAAAGACTTCAAATGCGAGTAGGGCGCCGATAATCATCATGCCCCAAGCCGCACCGCGATTAAATTGACGGTTGCGGAGCAGGTTATTCCACAGGGTCTTCAACCCATCCCCAACATTATTTTTACGATATGTTGTCATTTCGACCTCCTTGTCGAACTGGTAGATAAGAAAATATGTTCTAATTAGCTACATTCTAGAATGAATGTTCTAAAATGTCAAGGGGTCGTACAAACGTACTAAAAAGGGTTGCATTAGTACTAATGGTGTACTTAGAACCTATTGTTTTTGAAAGGCTGCAAAATATAATGAAAAGACTAGTTTTCTATCCTTATTTATATAGAAAGGTTGACCATGCTATTTAGAAAAAAAACTTCTTTATACATGGTCATGATTGCCACTGTACTTACTGTTAGTGCCATCATGACCGTGCCCGCTTATGCAGATGGAGAGACTCCGCCTGCTGAGCCATCCGTGGTGACTCAACCTACCGAACCGCCCGTACAAGATACGGGGACGGTAGATGCGGCGGCAACGCCTCAACCTACGCTTGAACCTGCTCCTGTTTCGACAGAACTTCCAGAAGGGACAGACATGGTCGTACTCGATGCCCAAGGAGAAAGTTTGCCCCTTGCTAGCCAGGAAGCAGCACAAACCATCGTCACTGGTGACCCAATTTGGTGTCCTGCTGGGGTGGCGGTTCCAGTGGCTGGGATGAGTGGATGTACAGCTGCATACGACAACTTTTCTGCCCTTGTAACAGAATTAACAACTGTTGGTGGTTTGGTTACTAACCCCGCTATGGATGGAACCATTTGGATTGCTTCAAATTATGATTTGACTAAAGATGGATCTGCCATTGTTCTTGATGGAAGTACACTTGCACTAAATTCAATGAGTAATTTTAAGTTAACCTTAAAAGGTGGTTGGTGTGATGGTTCTGCCCCTTCCTGTGTTGGTCTAATTGATACGAGTAAACCCTCTGTTTTGGATGTTCCCTTAAAAATTATCAATTGGAAAAATGATGTCACCCTCAGTGATATTACCTTTACGGGTGCAAATGGTGCGAATAGTCTTGAGGTCTCTACTACCAAGAACATTATTTTAACCAATGTGCAGACCAACAATAACACCACAGGCGGTGGTGCTTATTTGCATAATGATATTGCTAGCGGAGTTGGAAATGTCACTGTCACGAACAGCCAATTCAAAGGAAATCATGGGAATGGCTTGAATGTGACGAGCAATGGCACGATCACCCTGAAAGATGTTACAGCCAGTAATAATACCCATGGTTATGGTGCTATTTTGGATAATCATACTATTGGAGTGGCGAAAACTGTCACATTGACCGGTACCAATACCTTCGATAACAATGGCACAGCCACTGGTTCAGATGGTTTGAATATCCAATCCTTTGGTCAGATTACCCTCAATAATATTCTTGCGAGCAATAATGGTTCTGGCGCAAATGGATATGGCGCTCAGCTTAAGAATGATTTTGGCACTGCAGGTGTTACTCTCACAGGTACCAATATCTTTGGCGATAATAAATCAACGGGGTTATATATTCTGACAAAAGGTGCCATTAATCTTGCTAATGTGTACTCCAATTCAAACAATGGACTTGGAGCACAATTGGATAACTCTGCTGGAACAACTCAGGTTGTTAATCTAACCGGTACCAATGAGTTTAAATACAATGGCTCCGTTGGTTTATCGGTGAGTTCCAAAGGCATCATCACGATTAATAATGTAACAGCCAACTCGAATGGTAATGTTGGAGTTGCATTGACCAATACAGGGACTGCTGCTTCAGGTGTCACTCTTACAGGTAGCAACTTCTTTAAGAATAATTTCTTTACTGGTCTTAATATCACTACCAACGGTACCGTATTATTAAACAACCTTGATGCAGAGGGTAATGGGATTACAGGTGGCTCAGGTTATGGTGTCCAGGTTGCTAATCATAGTGTAACTAACTTCAAGGGCGTCACCGTCACAGGGAATAACATTTTCATCGGAAACAGATTTGATGGCTTGAAGATTGATAGCAGTGGCATTATTTTGCTAAACAATATCTCGTCCACAGGTTCTTTTTCTGGTAGTGGTGCGCAGATTAATAATAGTGCCAGCGGTGTTGGAGTGCCCAAAGCCATTACTCTTACTGGTACAAATATCTTCAATACCAATAACGCTGTTGGGTTAAGCATCACCTCCAATGGGGTGATTACTATTAACAACCTGACCGCAAATGGGAATGGGAATATTGGTGCTGATATTTCTAATAGCGCCTCTACGTTACCGCAGGCTGTTACATTAATTGGGGCTAGTACTCTTAATAACAACCATGTCTATGGATTGCATATAGTTTCCAATGGAACAATTACTACCAATGGAATTACTGCCAATAGTAATGTCGGTTTTGGTGTTTACCTTTTTAATTCATCTGCTCCTGCTACTAATACCAGCAATGTCACGATGAATGGCACGAACACTTTTAATGGCAATACATCAGACAATTTGTCGATTAGTTCTCATGGCACAGTATTGCTGAACAATATCACTTCCACTGGATCCAGTGGAAAAGGCGCTGAAATTGTTAACACATTCTCCACTTCTTCGCCAGTTACTCTGAATGGAAATAATACTTTTACAGATAATGGCGATATAGGTCTGAAGGTTTTATCTACCGGCTTAATTACAGTCAATAACTTGATTGCAAATCACAATGCCGCTACTGCTGGAAACCATGGGGCATATCTTGTAAATGCTGCATCTCCCACCAGTGCAGGGGTCACTATTAAGGGCTTTGGCACATTTAATAACAACCTTAACTCAGGAGTTGGTTTACAAATTCTTTCCAAAGGGCTGGTTTCAACCATTAATTTGACAGCCAATTCAAATACTTCTTATGGTGTTTCCATTGATACTACTTTCGGTACAGGTGGGGTGACTCTGACTGGCAACAACCTGTTTGACTTAAATGCAAATACAAATCTCTTGATTAATGCGTTTGGAGTTGTTACTTTAAACTCTATCACATCTACAGGTTCTGCAAGTGGTTCAGGTGCTGATATTAATAATAAACAGGCCGGAAATCAAACCACCCCCAAGACCGTTACCTTGACGGGCTCTAATATCTTTTCAAACAACAACCAATTTGGTTTGTCGATTCAATCTTATGGCACTGTGATAACCAGCGCAATCACAGCCGCAGGCAATTTGTTTGGGGTAAATATTGACAATGTAAACCCAAGTTTCCCTACGCCCGTTGTTACGGCTGCTGCAGTGAATTTGAACGGTCCAAATATACTTACAGGAAACACAAATGGGAATCTCCTTGTCATTTCTCAAGGATTGATTACAACGAATAATATTACAGCAAATGATAGCAGTAATGGCTATGGGGTGAAATTAATAAATACTGCCGGCACCACCGCTGGAATCACCATGAATGGTTCAAATACATTCAATAACAACCATGATATAGGCTTGGATGTGGTAACCAATGGAGTCATTCTAACCAACAATATTACCGTCACCAACTCTGGTACCGCTGCTTTTGGAGCCATGGGTGGACATTTTAGTAATACCGGCAGCACTACTGCTCACCCTAAAACTGTCACATTAAACGGTACAAATGTGTTTAGCGGAAATTCCAATACGGGTTTGACTATTGATACCTATGGAGCAATTCTTATCAATAACTTGACCGCCAATAATAATGGCATAAACGGTATGAATTTAGGAAAAGGCGCCGACTTGAACAACTCACTTGCAAGTTCAAGCGCTCCAGCCAATGTTACATTAACAGGCACAAACTTCTTCAACCACAATTACGATCAAGGACTACATATCCGTACCATTGGCAATATTATCCTTGCCAATGTCACCGCCAATTCAAGTGTCAATTTAATTGGTGCAGAGTTGGATAATCATACAGCCCCTTCTAACTCGTTTGGCGTGACTTTAACTGGTTCAAACACTTTTACGGGCAATCAAGGCAAGAACCTCAAAATTGACAGCATGGGAACAGTCACGCTTAATGCAGTGACTGCCAATGGTTCTGTAAATGACTTTGGTGTTTATATCAACAATGCCTATGCAGGCCCAACCCATGGAAAGCCAGTGGCCTTTACGGGTACTAACCAATTTAATGACAATCAGGGCACCGGGCTGGTCATTACCAGCTACGGCACTGTGACATTAAGTAATGTCACAGCTTCAGGTACGCTAGCTGGTTCCGGTGTGTCTATTGATAACAGTGGTGCAAACCCGAAAGCTAATGTGGTCTTCACTGGTTCAAACGCCTTTAATAATAATTCCACTGGAAATGGCTTGCTGATCGTTTCTGATGGGGCAGTGACCTTGAATAACATCACCGCCAACGGAAATACCTTCTCTGGTTTGGATGTAAACAACAGTGGTGGTACTGCAGCGGTGACAGTAACAGGCATCAACACCTTTATTGGAAATGGCGATAATGGCGCGACCATCCTCTCTCAAGGTGCAGTGAACCTCACGAGAGTAACAGGTGACCTGAATGGTCAGTCTGGTTTGGTAGTAAATACTACTGGCACCTTCACCCTCACTTGTGGTGATTTTAATAAGAATTCTTGGTATGGTTGGGAAGCGTATAACACAACTTTGGCAACTATGATCGGTGTATTTTCTTCCCTCAATAACACATTAGGCCCAGTATTCGCTCCAGGAATTCCCACTGTGACTGTAAGAAATTGTCCCTTACCGTAATTGGATAAAGGGATGGCGAAGAAAATTTAATTTTCTTCGCCATCCCTCCAAACAGATAATAAAGAGGAACTCATGCACTCTTATAAAAAACTTTACCTTTACTCGTTTACGATTGCACTGCTTCTCGCAGTCAGCGCGACATGGACCGTGCCTGCTTATGCAGATGATGGCACCCCACCCGCAGACCCATCAGCGGTGACTCAACCGATAGAACCGCCTGTGCAAGATACAGCGACAGTTGATGCGGCCGCGCCTCAAACTCCGCCTGAATCTGCTCCTGTCACGACAGAAGTTCCGCAAGGAACAGACCTGGTGGTGCTGGATGCTCAAGGGGAGAGCCTGCCCCTAGCCAGCCAAGAAGCGGCGCAAGCCATTGTTAATGGAGACCCAATTTGGTGCCCTGTAGGTGTGGCTACTCCCGTTGCTGGGGTGAATGGGTGTACAGATCCTGGACCTGCCAATGTAAATTATGACCCAGCTTCACTTGGAAGTTTGGTTGCTTATTTATCATCACACCAGCAAGGCATGGATGGTGTGATTTGGATTGCCTCGAATTATGATAAGACCAAAGATAATTCCTCAATCCTGATTAATGGCGCGACATTTGCCACAATGAAAAACTTCAAGCTGACTTTAAAGGGTGGATGGTGTGATGGAACAGATGTTACCTGTATTGGCACCGTTGACACCAGTAAGCCATCTACATTTGATGTGTCCCTTTTCATCACAAACTGGAAGGCCGATGTCACTTTGAGCGATATTGTTGTTTCCGGCGGACCCTCTACAGGCATTGTTGTTTTCACTACAAAGAATATCAGCCTTACCAATGTTAGCGCCAATTCAAATGGAAGCGGTGGTGCCGACCTGGAGAATAATGCTGGCACTGGAAATATTTCAATTACCAATAGCCACTTTAATAACAATACAGGAGGCGATGGCCTGTATGTACAAAGCAAAGGGACCATTACTTTAAAAGATGTGACAGCCAATGGCAATACTGGCAGAGGTGCCAAACTTGATAATACGTATGCGATTGCACCTACCTCCAAAACAATCACAGTAAGTGGCACCAATTCCTTTAATAATAATGGTAGTGATGGTTTGCAGGTTTACTCGAATGATGTCATTACTCTAAATAACATCACTGCCAATGGAAATTCGAATGGCACAGGTCTTGTAGTTCAAAATACTAGTGCTGCTACCCCCAAGGCGGTTAACTTAACCGGTGATAATACTTTTAATCAGAATAAATTCAACGGATTGAATATTAACTCTCTTGGGCAAATTACAGTTAATAACGTTATAGCTGCCGGTACCACCAACGGTAGTGGTGCTTATCTTTATAATTCGTATGCTGGTGCGAGTGGTGGCGTTACACTTACCGGCACCAACCAGTTTGATATGAACAGTAGCGATGGCTTGGATGTACAAACCTATGGCGCTATTATTGTCAATAACCTGGTGAGCACGGCAAATAGTTATTATGGGGCCTATTTGCGCAATGAGTTTTCACCTACCAACCAGCCTATCACTTTGACGGGTACCAATATTTTCAAGTTTAATTCATCCATTGGGTTGTATCTCCGTTCTCGTGGGCAAATTACTACGAATAATGTCATTGCAAACAATAATACATCTACAAATGTAGATATTAGCAATGCTTACCTTGGCGTGACAAGTGGTATTACGATGAATGGAGCCAACCAATTTAACAATAGTATTAATAGTGGCGGTGGGAATATTGGTTCTTATGGGGCGATTGTCCTGAATAGTATTACAGCCAATGCAAATCATGGTGTTGGGCTGAATGTTGATAACTCATCTGCCTTTACTCCCAAACCAATTACGATTAATGGTTCAAATTCGTTCAATAATAATGGCAGTGGAGGGCTCACGGTCAATTCTGCAGGTGCCATTACTTTAAGTAACTTAATCGTTAATGACAACCTTGGAGCTATTGGAGCCAACATAAATAATAATTATCGCATCAACCAACCTGCTCCCGTTACTCTAACCGGAACCAATTCTTTCAATCATAATTGGAACACTGGCCTGCAAATTTCTTCATATGGTGCCATTTCAACGAATAATGTAACTGCCAACCTGAATGGTTTGACCAGTTTACAGGGGTATGGTGCTTATTTAAAGAATGATTCCGCGGCCCCAACTGCGTTTAATATTACAATGAGTGGCAATAACTCCTTTGATGGGAACCGTTATTCCAACCTTGTAATTTATACAGATGGCGCAGTTTTAGCAAATAATTTAACAGCCAAGAATAGTGTAACCAACTATGGTGTTGACATTAACAATTCATATGCTGGTTCCACAGGGCAAAATGTTACATTGACTGGGACAAATTTCTTTACTGGAAATAAATATAACAACTTGTATATTGTCTCAAAAGGTGCGATTAGCTTAAGTAATATTACAGCTAGTGGCTCACTTGCCTCTACTGGCGCTTATGTTTCAAACCAAGCTGCAAGTTCGGTAAAACCAATTACTTTTACTGGCTCCAGCTTTTTCAACAGTAACAGTTCCGACGGATTAGATGTTTATTCGAATGGTCCAATCACATTTAATAATATTACTGCTAATTTGAATGGACAAAATGGCTCTTATGGTAGTGGCGCTTATATTGATGCCACATCGAGTAGCGTTGCAAGTACAGTTACTTTTACAGGCACCAATACATTTGATCAGAACTATACCCAAGGGCTTTATGTAAGCACATTTGGGAAGATTTTGGTCAACAACTTAAATGCAAGCAATAACCAACATTCTTATGGAGTTTATCTGGCTAATTCTGGAGGTGCAGGAACTCCAGGGATTACTCTCACAGGTGTCAATGCTTTTGTGAGTAATTACTATGATAATCTTACTCTCTATACTTCTGGCGCGGTAAGTATTGCCAATGTGAAAGCGAATTCATCAGCAAATGGGTATGGTGTGAATATCAATAATGCATATGATATTTCTTCGCCGCAGCCTGTAACCTTAAGTGGTACAAACGAATTTCGTTTTAATTTTTATTCTGGGTTGTACATATATTCCTATGGCGCGGTTACAACAAATAACCTGACAGTAACCAACAATGGCTCTCATGGAGCCTATGTAAATAACTATAGTTTTAATGGCATCCTTCCCAAGCCAATTGTAATGACAGGGACCAATGTGTTTACTGCCAATTCCGGGCAGGGTTTATGGGCACAGGCTTTGGGTAGTATTACAATCAATAACATTATTGCAAATAACAATACGAATTCCGGTGCGAAATTGTCTACTGATATGGGCCAGGGAGCCATTGGTGATGTGATTGTGGCTGGGACCAACTCCTTTACCGGAAATGGACAAGATCAATTATGGGTTACCGCTTCTGGAGCGATTTTGGTCAACAACGTCACCGCTAATAACGGTGGTGGGGGAAGTAATGGGGTCTCTCTCGATAATACAAGTAGTCCCACCCCTAAACCTGTTACCTTAACGGGTTCAAACTTCTTGAATAACAATCCCAATCAGGGAATAAATATTGTGTCCCGTGGAGTCATTACAACCAATTCCATTACTGCAAATAATAATGGTGGCATTGGAGCTTTGTTAGATAATAGCTCAGCGACCATCGCAGTCAACATCATTATGAATGGCACCAATGCGTTTGATGCGAATAGCATTCAAGGCTTGCGCATTTATTCTAGAGGCACAATTACTACCAATGCCCTCACTGTCACAAATACAAACGCTGCCGGTGTTGCTATTGATAACTCAAGTTGGGGTGGGTCCGGTGACGTGATTCTAGCTGGCGTGAACGCTTTCAATAACAACGCTGGCCTTGGCCTTGATATTGCCACTCGCGGAGCCGTTACCCTGAATAACATTTCAGCGGATCATAATACTGGGTTTGCTGGTGTAAATGTTGATAATACCTTTGCTTCAGCGATTAAGCCTGTTACTTTGAAGGGAACCAACCAGTTTACGAATAATAATAGTACTGGTTTGGAGATTACTTCTAATGGTCTAATCACTACAAACAATATCACTGCTACCGCCAATGGCATCACAAATGCCGTAGGAGATGGTGTTTGGTTAGGTGGAAATGGTCAAGTAGTGATGAATGGGACCAATATCTTTAATGGAAACTATGCTTCAGGCTTACATATTCAAGCTGCTGGTAATGTTGTGTTGAATAATTTGACGGCAAATAACAATTTGCATAGCGATGGTCTTTATATTAACAATACCTTTGGCTCAGGTTCTGTCACATTAAACGGTGTGAATACATCTGGAAACTATAACAATGGCGTGTATATCCTTTCCAATGGCGCAGTGACCCTTACAAAGGTAAATTCTGATGCCAATGGAACCGCTACTTCCAAGGATGGCGTTTATGTCAATACGAGTGGCGCAATCAAGTTGGTTTGCGGTTCTCTCACAAACAATGGCGGATATGGTTTCAATGCGGTCTTACCCAATCCTTTGACTGCTACCTTACAAGGTGTAATTACTGCCGGGAATACTCTCGGGAGTACACACATCACAGGTGGTGGTACATTGGTGACAGTTTTAGGTTGCCCATTGCCATAAGCTAGCTTGTGTAAGTAAAATAAAACTTGCCCACGAGTTTCTCGTGGGCAAGTTTTGAATTAAAGCAAGATTTGGATAAGAAATCAGGAGTTGATTAATTTTGAGATACCAATTCCACGATTTTCTCTAGAAACATTGAACTTCCCTCAGCTTGCCATGTTTGCACATCTTTATTTTCAAATTGAGATTCATTTCGTGCAAGAGCATGTGTATCTGGGCTATCTGATAAGAACTGTTCGTTGATGTGGTTTTTGACATACCCATGGATTTTTGCGGCTTCTTCTACTTTCCCTTCTGCCAGATTAATTTCAGTCAGAGCGATGAGACAACCAAACGTCCCAATGCCCTGAATTTCATTTTGCAGATTGGCATTCAGGCTTTCAAGTGCTAATTTCTTTGCACGGCTTGGAAACCCTTGATGTAATAATGCATAGGCTTGCATTCGTTTGGGAAAGGCTTGTTGATCTTCATCTCCTAGTGATTGAAATACGGATACGGCTTCAGCTGCATATATCCCTGAGGTTGCGTACTCTTCCAACAAATTAGACAACAAACATAAATTTGCCAGATTAATTCCTATATTTGGACGGTCTCCGCTTTCACGTGCGACATCCAATGCATATTGAAAGGCTTGCAGAGATTCGCGATACTTTTTTGCAAATCTAAGGTTGGTGGCGCGGACACGCAGGGCATTTCCCAACCCAACAGCATCTTGTATTTCTTCAGCAATTTGAATCGCTTCATCCAGTGCTATATCCGCTTCTTGCGTCTTTCCTTGATGAAAGAGATTATTTCCAATGCTTGAAAGGCTTTGACTCAACTCAGGAAGCATGTTTAATTCACGATATAGCTTGATGCATTCTGAAAGTGATTTTTCAGCCTCGTCAAATCGGTTCGAATCGCGCTCCATATCTCCTACCATGAGAAGTGCAGAGGCGAGCAAAGACTTGTCATTAATGGTACGCGCCATGCTCTCGGCTTTTTTACAGTAGCGGTAAGCCAGGCTACCTCGACCAATTCTTAACCCAAGCGCTGCAGTGCGTAACAATAAGCGAATTTGCAAAGGTGCCAGGGTAGGGTCAATTGCTTTTCGTAGAAAGGCTTGGGCTCGTTCGTATTCTTCCCGAATCTGGCCATGTTCCAACCAGATTAAATTGGCAGGAATGGCCAAACGCAGACCGTCGATATAATTTTCTTCATGAGATAACGCCCAATCCAGCGCTGCGCGGATATTGTTTTGTTCCCGCCCAGTTTGGATTTGAAATTGATTTCTGCCGATTAGATTGTATTTTTTTTCAAGAGTTTCTGCCCAATTGGAAAAATACAATACATAGCAGCGGCTGATTTCATCCAGCTTGCCAGTTTCGATTAATTTTTCGTGAGCAAATTTTCCAATCGTATCAAGAAAACGGTAGCGCGCATTTGCTTCTCGTACCACTAATGATTTATCAACCAATTGCAAAAGCATGGGGAGGATTTCAGCTCGAGGACAATCTTGTTCGTCAGCACAAACAATTTCAGCGGCTTCCACGGTCCATCCGCCTGAGAATACGGAAAGTCGTTCGAAGAGATTTCTTTCATGTTCGGTGAGCAGGTTGTAACTCCATGCAATGGCAGACCATAACGTTCTCCGCCATTCGGGGATATCACGAGCGGTAAGAGCCAACCATTGAAAACGGCGATCGAACTGATCTAGCATATCTGCTAATGAAAAAGAACGAATCCGTGCGGCGGCCAATTCAATTGCCAAAGGTAAACCATCTAAACGGCGACAAATTTCAGCGACGCGAGATGCGTCTTCTTCACCCAATGAAAAATCTGGTTGAGCGGCACGTGCCCGTTGAAGGAATAATTGCACAGCTGGAAAATCAAGAACCGATGAATTTTCACCATTGGGTACATCCAATGGATCCAACGGAAATTCCTGTTCGCCTCGCAACCGCAGTGCCTCGCGACTAGTTGCCAGAATTTTGATTGCGGGCGCTGCTGCCAGTAGGGAGGCTAATTCAGTCGCTGCATCCAAAACTTGTTCGAAGTTATCCATCACAATTAACATATTGCGTTCATGCAGTGCTGCTTTTACGTTTTCAAAGGTTGAGGCTTCACTAGTTTCCTGTGTGCCCAATGCGGCGGCTAATGCAGGAATTACTTGTTCCGAATCCGAAATGGGCATCAGGTCGACGAAGATAACGCCATCTTTAAACATAGTGGAGAGGTGCTCGGCAACATGCAAGGAGAGACGAGTTTTTCCAACCCCCGGAGGGCCAATGAGAGTCACCAACCGTGATTGTGATGCGGATAAAATTTGATACAATTGGTCTGAT
Source organism: Anaerolineales bacterium (assembly GCA_046328925.1). Lineage (GTDB taxonomy): Bacteria > Chloroflexota > Anaerolineae > Anaerolineales > Villigracilaceae > Villigracilis. The sequence continues at coordinate 195,566 of JAXLVT010000001.1, read as the reverse complement.
TTAGAGTCACGCCCCAGCAGTGGGGTTAATGGAATGGGAAGGGCTCCGCTTCCTCCTATGTTTGAATTTGATTGCGTTTCAACTATAGATTCTTTGGCTGAAGCTTCGGTGGCTAACTCTAACAATCTTTCTGCCCAGGCAGGGTCTTGTTGGATACGTAGAGCAGGTATAAAGCGTGTTCGTATCGAAGCTTCGTCTGGCATGCGGACATTGTTTTCGAGTCGGCTCATGTAGCTGTAGTGATACCCCACTTGTTCCGCTAGTTCACGTTGTGAGAGATGAGCACGTTCGCGAAGGTATTTAAGCAATTCACCAAATGTCTGAAATGCTGAAGGTTCAAAATTGTGCTTTTGTTTCACCATACGAATGAAATTCTACCTGAAAGTTGGCAACATTTTGGCAACAAGAGTCAACAGAATCGAAAGTATATTGTTCACGCTGTTAATTTAATATTGTTTATGGTCAGCAGGCATATATGCCTGCGTTGTTTATTTCTGTGTATCAATTAATTTTAGGAGGTTGCTCGTGACGTTCAGAAACAAGATTTCCATTTTTTCATTTGTATTCGTATTTATGCTCAGTGCTGTGATGACCATCCCTGCCTATGCAGATGATGGTCTTCCACCCGTAGATGTTCCGGTGGAGGCACTGCCTATAGAACCACCAACGCAGGATCCAGTGGTGGTAGATGCGGTTCAGGCTCAACCTGAAGTAGTGGTTGTACTGAATGAAGCAGGGGAGGCGGTTCCGCTTGCCTCTCAGGAAGCTGCAAATGCAATTGTTGCAGGTGACCCAATGTGGTGTCCTGTGGGGGTGACCCCAGGAGGCGCTGGCTGTACAGGGACGACTACCAGCTTTGCAACCATGCTTACGAATTTAACTGGAATGTACACTTCGGTGGGGCCAAGCAAAGCAGGTGTTATTTGGATTGAAGACTCTTATAACAGTGCTGTAAATGATGCAGCAGCCCCTGGCTTTTTTATCTTGACTGGTTCCAACTTGACGGCCATGAAAGACTTTGCCTTGACGCTTCAAGGTGGTTGGTCTGGAACAGGGACAACCATTACTCCGGGCGGTGTTTCATACTTTACCGGTGACTCCCTTAGCATTCTTAACTGGAATGGGGACGTCACCCTTAATAACATCGTAATCACGGGGACCACTGGGACCAATGGTTTACAAGTTTTTACAACTAAGAATATCGTTCTGAATAATGTTCAATCCAATGGGAATGCAGGGCGGGGTGCCTTACTTCAAAATGATAGTGGCGTAGGAAACATAACCATTACCAACAGTCAGTTTAATGGAAATGGCACGACGGATGGCGAAGGGTTACGTGCAGAAAGCAAAGGCATCATCACCCTTAAAGATGTGACCGCGAGTTCCAATGGGGGAGCGAATGGGTATGGTGCTTATTTGTATAATCGCTTTTCTGCCACACCCAAAGCAATTACCTTGAGTGGGACAAATACATTCAATGGTAATAATATGGATGGCCTTTATATTGCCTCTGATGGTGCAATTACACTAAACAACATTATTGCCAGTAGTAACTCTGGTTATGGGGCACAGCTCTATAACAATTTCAATGTGGCTATTCCTAGTGGAATTACTTTGACTGGGACGAATACTTTTACAGACAACAACGCCATTGGGTTGAGTATCACTTCCTTTGGTGCTGTGAAAATAAGTAACTTATTTGCCAATTCAAATACTGACAGTGGTGTAATTATTAAGAATGAGCAGGGAAACACTGCGCAACCTGTCACATTGACTGGTACCAATGAATTTAAATACAACGGCTTTGCCGGCCTGGTAATCTGGTCTAAAGGACAGATTAATTTGAATAATATTTCTGCCAACTCCAATGCGGGCTTTCATGGGGTGGATTTAGATAACAGGTTTGGTAGTGCCGCCCTTGGTGTGACGCTGACAGGGACAAATTCATTTAGCCAGAATTTCAACAACGGTTTGAACATTAAGAGCTTTGGAACCATATTGTTGAACGCCATTACTGCCGATGGAAATGGTACCGGTGGTGGCGGTACTGGTGCCTCCATTGAAAATGGAAGCTCGGTTAGTTTGAAGAATGTCACCATTACTGGATTCAATTCATTTAGTGACAATTACACAACTGGCTTAAGAATTATTACCAGCGGCGTTATTACTTTGAATAATATCAAGGCAAGTTCCAATAATTCGGGTGTCGGCGGGAATGGGGCAGAATTAAACAACACATTAAGTGGTTCTTCTGTACCAAAGGCAATCACCCTCGCTGGAACGAATGAGTTTAATACGAATTCTGGGCATGGGTTGACGATTTCCAGCTACGGCGCGGTGACCACCAACAATATCACTGCTAATAACAATGGTGGTGACGGCGCAAATATTATAAATAACCTTGCTGGCTCTCCACAAGCTGTGACCTTGAATGGAACAAATCAGTTCAATGACAATGCTGATCACGGTTTGTATGTGATTAGTAAAGGAGCCATTCGTACCAATGCCGTGACTGCGAATAACGCAAGTGTCGGTCAAGGAGTAGTACTTGATAATGGTGGCACGGGTGCTGTTGGGGGTGTGACCATGACCGGTACCAATTTGTTCACAGGAAATAAACTCACCAATCTGTCCATTACATCCCGTGGCGCAATTACATTGAACAGCGTCACGGCCAATTCTTCGATTACTGCAAATGGGGCATCTCTCACAAATACCTATTCTTCCTCTGCTGCTGTTACCATGACTGGAACAAATTCATTTAACAGTAATAGTACTAATGGTTTGTTGGTTTACTCAAATGGAGCAATCACTGTTAGCAACCTAACTGCCAGTGACAATGGCAATACAGGCGGTATTGATGGGGCTTACTTGGATAATTCTGGCTCAACTAGTAAGGCTGGGGTTACTGTGAGCGGAGTAAATTCTTTTGTTGGTAATGTTAATGGTAATGGGTTACAAGTCTATTCATTGGGAAATGTGATCATCGGCTCTGTCACAGCTAGTTCCAATACAGGGAATGGTCTTTATATTAACAACGCTTTTACCGGGGGGATTGGTTCTGTCACTCTAAGTGGAACAAATATTTTCAATGCAAACGCGGCTACGAATTTAAACATTACATCTCATGGTGCTATCAGCCTGAGTAATGTGAATTCTACAAACGCTACGGGTGTTGGTTCGGGTGCATTCTTGGATAACTGTCATTACTTAGTGAGTGCCTGTACTGCACCTTCTAAACCTGTTACTTTAAGTGGTACCAATAGTTTCTCTGGAAATGCCAACTCAGGGTTGTATATCAATTCAAATGGTGCAATTACTTTGAGCAATGTCACAGCAGAAAATAATATCTATCGTGGGGCTGATATTTATAATGTGAATGCAACCTCTGCTGTTGGTGTGACTTTAACGGGTACGAACAAATTTAATTCCAACCAGGATACAGGATTGTATATTCAAAGCAAGGGATTGATTTCAGTTTCCAACCTCACAGCCAACACGAGTACTACAGATAATGGCGCTAGGTTGAATAATAATTCTAATGGTTCTACAGCTGGTGTGACATTAACTGGTTTCAATTCTTTTGACCATAATGCTATTAATGGCCTGAACGTAAACACCAACGGAGTGATTACCATCAGTAACCTCACCGCTACCTATTCAGCGGGTGGGGCTGGGGCAGTGCTTAATAATCTTGGGTCTCCCTCCAATGCCACCACACCCAAAGGTGTTACTTTAAGCGGCACAAATACCTTCAGTAACAACCAGACAGATGGTTTGGTGATTGATACTTATGGTTCGGTATTGATCAATAACCTGACCGCCAATAATAATGGCTCATTCTTACACCCAGGCCGTGGTGTTGATATTGATAACAATCACATTGGTGCTGTTATTGCTGCAAACGTTACATTGACAGGCGCGAATACTTTTACAGGGAACTACCTGAATGGGTTGTACGTTTTCAGCTTTGGCTCAATCAGTATTAGCAACCTGACTGCCACCAATAACTCAAGTTTTGGTGCACAATTGGTGAATAATGGTGCTCTCTCTAATGCCTTTGGTGTGACGATTACAGGAGTAAATAAATTTACTAACAATGTAGCCTATGGCTTGTTTATCCAGTCCAAAGGTGCAGTGACAGTGAGCTCTGTAACTGCTACATCCCATAACAATACGGGCGTGTTTATTGATAATACTTTTGCTGGAAACACAGCTCCCAAGCCCGTCACATTGAGTGGGGTAAATGAATTTACCGGCAATTACAATGGGTTGACGATAGTCTCCAATGGGTTGGTGACCATTAGTAGCATCAATGCTTCCAACAATACGGGCAATTGGGGCGTATCAGTAAATAACAGTACTGCGGCTGCCGCCACTCCTGCAGGTGTCAACTTTACAGGCACCAATACCTTCAATAACAACACTGCCGGAAGTGGGTTGATCCTCAATTCCAAAGGCAAAATAACGCTCAACAATATTACCGCCAATCACAATGGCATCTATGGTTTGAGTGTTACGAATAACGGTGTCGCGTTGACAAGCGGTGTCATCATCACTGGATATGGCATCTTCAATACGAATAGTGATAACGGAGCCAATATTACTTCTACTGGAGCCGTGAATCTCACTAAGATTACTGGTGATTCCAATCTTAAATCTGGTCTGGTAGTTACAACGACAAGCACCGTGACTTTGACTTGTGGAAGTTTCAATATGAATGCCTGGTATGGTTGGGAAGTTCATAATGCTACAACTGCTACGATGATCGGTGTCTTTACGGCTGGGAACACACTAGGTAGTTTTGATAATGCTGGCGTTCCTACTGTGTTTGTACGTGCCTGCCCGTTACCTTAATGAGAGAACTGATGATGAATATGAGGTACACAATGCGTTCTTCTTTTCGAATGAAAATTCAAGCCACTGCGCTTTTCCTGGTGCTCATGATGAGCGCAGTGCTCACCATCCCTGCCTATGCAGAGGATGGTATCCCGCCGGTGGATGTTCCTGCAGAGACTCAGCCCACAGAACCGCTCGCGCAAGATGGGGCGGTGACCGAAGCGACGCCTCAGACTCAACCTGAGGCTGCTCCCATCCTCGCGGAGTTGCCACAAAATACAAATGTTGTTGTGGTGAGTGAACAAGGGAGTGTTCTTCCGCTTGCATCACAAGATGCCGCGCAAGCAATTGTGCATGGCGACCCTGTTTGGTGTCCAGTAGGTGTTGCTCCTGGCGGCGTTGGTTGTACATCCCCTACCACCAGTTTCAATACTATGCTTACAAACCTGACTTCACAGTATGGAGCAACGGGCCCAAGTAAAGCAGGTGTGATTTGGATCGAAGATAGTTATATTAGCAATGCTGTGGGATTTGACCCCGGCGGCGTGTCCGTTTTAAATGGCAGCTCATTGACCGCTATGAGAGATTTTGCCCTCACCATTCAAGGTGGGTGGACGGGCACAGGAACCAACATTAACACTGCCAATCCTTCAGTATTTAATGGCACTTCGTTGACTATTACTGGATGGAACAATGACGTGACACTCAATGACATTACCATTACCGGAAATACATCGGCGGTAAATGCTTTGTGGGTAAGTACCACTGGCAATATCACCACTACACGGGTGACAGTACAAAACAATACGAATGACGGCGCTGTTTTGAACAATAACATTGGCTCCAGTGTGGGCAATGTCACCATTAATGACAGCCAATTTAATGGGAATAGCGGTACATCTAGTGGTTTGTTTGTTTCCAGTTTTGGCACGGTCACCCTTAAAAATGTGACTGCAAGCAACAATGGGACGGGTGCAAACGGTTTTGGTATTTATATGAATAATGCAAATGCTATTACCCCCAAAGCAGTGACACTTACCAATGTGACCACTTCTAATAACCATAATACAGGGTTAAAAGTAATAACAAAAGGGGGCATCACCGCCTCTAGCCTGACCGCCAATACCAATGGAGTGGATGGGGCGCAACTTGAAAATTTTCTTGGCGTGGGTAATGTGACGCTTAGCGGCACAAATACATTCTCCGGAAATATAAATACCGGTTTATCCGTAGAATCCAAAGGTGTGGTAAACATCAGCAATGTGCAAGCTGTTTCTAATTATAGCGGTGTGTATGTGAAAAATAATAATGCTGCCACCCCTATGGCTGTAACGCTTACCAACCTGACCGCCTCTTCCAACACATATGGAATTACGGTTCAGTCTTTGGGGCTGATTACAGCCACAGACTTGACCGCCAATAATAACTCCAACGGAGTCAGCGGGTATGGAGCATCATTAAGGAATGATTATGCTGGTGCTACAGCCGGTGTTACTTTAAAAGGCACCAATATATTTTTTAGCAATAAGTATTCCGGCTTGGAAGTGTATAGCAAAGGTGCCGTCAGTTTAAATAATATACAGTCTGTGAATAATGGCGGTTATGGTACCTTTATTGAAAATGATTACGCAACTCCCCAGCCTGTGACTCTGACCGGTAGCAATGTTTTTAAATTCAATGTTAACACGGGCTTGTATATCCGTTCACTTGGGCAGATTACCGCAAGCAATGTCACTTCTAATTCAAATTCTATTGGTGCGGATCTGGATAACCAGCTGAGCTCAATTTCCAGCGGGATTACGTTGACAGGCGTAAACTATTTTAATAGTAATTCCTATTATGGTTTGGTGATTAAATCTGCTGGGGCTGTGGCACTGAACAATATCAATGCGAATGATAACGGCGTTGTAGGTTCTGCCCATGGGCTTTTCGTAGATAATACTTTTGGCACCCTCTTCAAAGGGGTGACTTTGACAGGTACAAATGTGTTTAATGGGAATAAAGATAATGGCCTATATATAAAATCTGAAGGCATTATCTCCCTTTCAAATATTACGGCCAATGGTAACCATGGTGCATATGGCGCTTACATTGACAATACCTTTAGCGGCACTTCAGCTCCCAAGACAGTCACCTTGACTGGCTTTAATATCTTCAAGAACAATGAGTATCAAGGCTTGACGATTCTTTCTCACGGGGCAATCACTGTCAATAACATCACAGCCAGTGTTAATGGGTTTTCAGGTTTTGGATTTGGTGGTGTAATACTGGATAATGATTCAGCCTCTGTGCCTGCCAACGTCACGATTGCTGGAACCAATCTCTTTGAGGGTAACAAGGATACTGGGTTAAAAATTACCACACTGGGGTCTATCCTTACGAATAACATTACTATTACAGGAACTACAAATAGCTATGGGGCGTATCTTATTAATAATGGTGTTGGGGTAGGCAATGTCACCATGACTGGTACCAACCTTTTGACCGGTAATAAGTCTCAAAACCTGTATATCCGCACCAATGGAACGGTTACATTGAGTAATGTGACTGCCAGTGGCTCCATTAGTAATTATGGCGCCGATATTGTGAATTCAACCGCAACGACACCTAAGGCTGTCACCTTGACAGGCAATAACAGCTTTATTGGGAATGCCAGCGGAGGGCTTGCTATTACCAGTAAGGGTATCATTACGATCAGTAATTTAACTGCCAATACAAATGGCAGCTATGGCGTTGTTCTTGATAATCGTAATGCGACTGCTCCAGCAGGAGTCACCCTGACGGGTTTTGGTACCTTTAATGGAAATACCAACACAGGCTTACATATTCAAACCTTTGGCAATGTGACTGCCAATACCCTAACGGCCAAAGATAACGCAACAAATCTCAATGCATCTGGTGTTTATATTGATGGTTCTCAAGTAGGAGCCATTGGGAATGTCAGTTTAACCGGCACCAATTATTTCTCTGGCAATCGAAATGACAATCTTTCTATCTATGCTTATGGCGCTGTTACTGTAAGTAACCTGACTTCTATTGGTTCGTTGATTGGTGTCGGGGCATATATCTATAATGCCAATGATGCTATAGCGAAGAAACCAGTTACCTTGGTTGGCGTGGCTACTTTTAATAATAATAACAGTTCAGGGCTTTCTGTTGGTTCCTATGGAGTGATTACCACCAATGGGTTGATTGCTTCTGGGAATGGTGTTGGCTCCGGTAGTCCTGCAATAGTGCTTGCTAATCAAAACGCAACTACTCCAGTTGACATTATTCTGAAAGGCACAACTACCTCAACTTTAAATTATGGGCCCAATTTGCAAGTAACCTCAAAGGGAAACATAGTAGCTGGGAATGTCACTGCTACTGGAAGTATCAATGCATGGGGAGCTTACTTCAATAACGGTGATTATGCAGGAGCCACTGGCACCATTGTTCTCACAGGCACCAATAATTTTAGCAATAATAATGGCGGTGGCGGCGGTGTAAGTTTTGTTTCAAAGAATGCAATCACCATAAATAATATCACTGCATCTTTTAATAATCATGGTGATGGCGTTTATATTGATAACACCCAAAGTGGTTTTGCTGCTCCTAAACCAGTTACGATCACAGGCTATTTAATCGCGAATAATAATGCAAATAATTCAAAGGGCTTATTCATTTCCTCATATGGCTCAGTTGTTACGAATAATGTGACGGCGATAGGAAATAATAACAATGGTGTGAATATTGACCTTGTGCAAATAGGAGGAGTCACTCCATCAAACCTTACGATGAATGGCGCAAATACATTTACAGGAAATAATGGAGATGGTCTTTATGTTGAGGCGCTTGGTACTGTTCTTCTTAACAGTGTGAATGCTACAGATAATGTCTTCAATGGAGTAAGTATCTACACTAATTTCACTGGAGCCACTGGTGCTGTGATCTTGAATGGTACAAACATAATAAAGGGTAACGATAATGCAGGACTAGGGATTGAAGCAAATGGCACAGTGACCATTAACAGCATTACAGCCAGTGAAAATGGTGCGTCTCTAAACCCCAATTCAGGTATTCAAATTGATAATACCTATCTTGGCACCTCTGCTCCCAAGGCTGTCAAATTCACAGGTACCAATGTTATGAACGATAATTTTGGTCACGGTTTGAAAATCAACTCCTACGGTGTAGTGACCTTGAACAACATGACAGCCAATGGCAATACTGCTAATGGTGTTTGGGTAAATAATTCTGGCACCATTACAGCTGCAACCGTTACCATCACTGGTACCAATCAGTTTAGCCACAATAGTGGTGGAATGGGATTGTACATTCAATCCGATGGAAATGTTGTTACCAATAATGTGACAGCTTCTGCTAACAGTGATTCTGGCGTCAATATTAATAACACCACTGGTAGCTTTGCCTCTGTTACTTTGAATGGAGTCAATACCCTTGTCGGAAATGGCGGAAATGGGTTGACCATCGAGACCAATGGAACAGTCAACCTCACCAAAATTACAGCAGATGGCAATGCAATCTATGGTATGTCTATTCTTGCAAATACAGGAAATATCAACCTGACCTGTGCCTCCTTGGTCAATAATACAGGCCGTGGGTATGACTTCTCCACAAGTGGGATTATGACCCTCAAGGGTGTGCTTTCCGCAGGAAATGGAATGGCAGATACTGCTACGACAGGTACAGTTGTAAAAGTTTACGGCTGTCCCTTGCCTTAACTCATTCTTATAAAAAGAAAGGCGGCTCGCAAGAGTCGCCTTTCTTTTTAATTCAACTCCCGTTACACTTGCTGCAAATTGGGAGTACCTATCCGTAGGAATGTCGCCCTGAGCGGAGCGAAGGGCCTCTCAGATTGTCCTGGAGATTCTTCGCCGCAAACAGCAAAAGCGCGGCTCAGAATGACATCCCATTTTGGGTTTGTTATTTTGAAGTTGGGCACTCCCTACAAATCTATGAGCTTGTCTTTTGAAATGGACAAGCCGCGAATTCTGGAGACCCCATGTTTTTCTCAAACACTCCGCGCCCCGAGGCACTTAAGTCTCTTGCGGATGTGAAGCTCACGCCCTTTTGGTTGGATGACCCAAGGCGGCCTGAGCCCCTGCCAGCGCTCACCGAAAAGATGAAAACCGATTTGGTGGTGATCGGCGCAGGTTTTACGGGATTATGGACTGCTCTGCAAGCCAAACAAGCAAACCCAACCCGCGAGGTTGTACTTCTTGAAGCGGGAGAGACCGCCATCGGTGCCAGTGGTAGAAACGGCGGTTTCGTCGCATCTTCGCTGACTCATTCTTATCAAAATGGAATGAACCGCTGGCAGAATGAAATGCCCAAACTGGTGGAGCTCGGGCATAAGAATCTCGATGGCATTGAAGCCACGATCAAACAATTCAATATCGATTGTGATTTTATCCGCTCGGGTGAAATCAATATTGCCACTGAAGAATATCAAGTGGCTGAACTGCGCGCCGAGGCCGAAGACTCTGCCGCAGTAGGGGAGCAGATTCAATTTTTAGATTCAGCTGACCTGCGCAAACGTGTAAATTCCCCTTCGTATCTGGCAGGGATTCATGATCCCTCTGTGGCCATGGTCAACCCTGCACGCTTGGCTTGGGGATTAAGAAGAGCCTGCCTGGAAGTTGGTGTCCGCTTGTTTGAGCACACCCAAGTCACAGCGTTGGAAGCGAAGCGCGAGTCTGTGCTCATCAAAACGAATTATGGCCAAGTCGAATCCAAACGAGTGGCCTTAGCCACCAATGCTTTCCCTCCTTTGCTCAAACGACTTTCGTTTTATGTTGTGCCTGTTTATGACTATGTCTTGATGACCGAGCCATTATCAAAATCACAGCGCGCTGAAATTGGGTGGAGTGGACGTGAAGGTTTAAGCGATAACGGCAATCAGTTTCATTACTACCGCACTACAGAAGATGGACGGATTTTGTGGGGTGGATATGATGCAGTTTATTATCAAGGAAATGGAATGGGTCCACACTTGGAAAGCAGACCCGCTTCCTTCGCCGTCTTGGCAGAACACTTCTTCCAAACATTCCCACAACTGATAGGTCTTCGCTTCACACACGCCTGGGGTGGCGCCATTGACACTTGCTCACGCTACACTGCATTTTGGGGCAAAGCCTATGGCGGCAAAGTTGCATATGCCTTGGGATATACCGGCTTGGGCGTAGGTGCATCGCGCTTCGGTGCGCAAGTGATGTTGGATTTGTTGGATAACCAACGCACCGAGCGGACTGCTTTGCAAATGGTGAAATCCAAACCATTTCCATTTCCGCCAGAACCGTTTCGATCACCAATTATTAACTTTACACGCTGGTCTTTAGATCAAGCCGATCAACATGCCGGGAAGAGAAATTTATGGTTGAAGACTTTGGATGCATTGGGCTTGGGGTTTGATTCGTAAGCAGCAGATATAGAAATAATTAAACGAGCAAGTCAAGACCACCAGGAGAAGTTGCTTGGTGGTCTTTTTGTAAGATAAACAAATCCTTCACGGGTTTATCATGGAGTTGGAGCTTTAAATGATAAGAATCAACCAAATCCGATTATAATTATCAAAAATGCAAGGTGGGGAATTTTGTATTTATGCACATACCCAAAGGAGAATCTATGAATCGGTTTCGATATTTCATGTTCGTACTGACCGCAATAATGGTACTTGTATTAAGTGCTATTACTGCTGCCCCGGCCCTTGCGGACGATGTTGCGCCGCCTCCCACCGATGCCCCTGTAGTGGTTGAGGTTGTGTCCACTGAAGTTCCTGCGGTTGTACAGGAACCTGCCCCTGTAGCAGAAACACTTGCATCCGTTCCCGAAGGGACAGATGTTGTGGTGACCGATGCAAATGGGGAGTCCCTGCCGCTGGTTAGTAGTGAAGCGGCACAAGCCATCGACATAATCGATCCAATTTGGTGTCCAGTGGGTGTGACTCCAAAAGATGGGCTTGGTGGGTGTACAACTTCCTATGCCAGTTTGAAGCTATTGGTAGATTACTTGGCGGCTGGCACTGCTGGGGTGAATCCTGCGGCGAACGGCATTATTTGGATTGAGGGTGGAACTGATAGTGACGTTTCTGGGACTCCAATTTTGATTGACGGTTCTGCCATTGTATACAATACATGGGAAAACTTCTCATTAACATTGAAGGGTGGCTGGAACGGTTTAAACACCACTACGGTCAATCTTAACAATCCTTCTGTGGTTGACCAGAGTATTTCCATCATCAACTGGAAGGGTGACATCACGCTGACAGACATTGTCTTTTCAGGCGTGACGACCGGTTCGTCCAGCCATACTGCAGCACTGAATATTGAAACCACTAAGAACGTGGTGCTTACCAATGTCAACGCAACGGGGAATACCGGCGTTAATGGTGTGTTTATTGATGCGCGGGATGGCGTTCCGTCTCCTGTGGCTAGTATGGTCACGATTACGAACGGCACCTATAGCAACAACTCAGGCGCTACCAGTACCGGACTGACTGTGTTTTCAGATGGTGCGATCACACTTAAAGATGTGACCGCCAGCGCCAATGGCGATAATGGCATCTTTGTAACAAATACAGATGCCGTGATTCTGGCAGGCGTTAACCTGACAGGCTCCACCCTGACAACCGGCAATGGAGATGCCGGCTTGACCGTGAATTCAAAAGGCGCGATCCTTGCCAGCAATTTGATCTCAAATGGCAATACAAATAGTGGCGTCTATCTGGATAACACTTCTGGCGCGGGGCAGGCAGTGACCATTACAGGCTCCAGCAATCAGATGAAGTACAATACCGGGGTTGGTTTGTATATTCTGAGCAAAGGGGTGATTACAGTAAACAGCATTACCGCCACCGAAAATGGCAATGTGGGTGTGTATTTGGATAATTCCTCCGCCTCCACATCTGCGCCCAAGGCGGTCTTTGTCAACGGAACGAATACAACCTTCCATAATGCCAATGCCGGTCTGTCTATATTCAGTGTAGGTGCGGTGACGGTGAACAACTTGAGTTCCACCTATAATTACTTTAGCAATCCTGATGGGTTGTTTATAAATAACATAAATAATATTTTGCCGCAGAGTGTAACCCTGTTGGGTACCTTTAACCTTTCCCATAATGCCCAGTATGGCTTAACCATCAATACTTCCGGCGCAGTCATAGCAGGGAATATCACTGCCAGTAACAATGGATTCAGTGGGGCATCCATTGGTAATACTTTTGGTTCTTCCGGCAGCCCGGTAACCTTGAGCGGCACGAACATTTTCAACACAAATGGCTCCACTGGTTTGGAAGTGTATAGCAAAGGCATCATTACAGTCAACAACCTGACGGTGAAAGACAATAACGACGTTGGCGTGTATTTGAGTAATATTTCTGCTTCCACCTCCACTCCCAAGGCGGTCTTTGTGAATGGGATCAATACGATCTCCAACAACGCAGGGACTGGCTTGGAAATACAGAGCGTAGGCGCAGTGACGGTAAGCAACCTGAGTTCCACGTTGAATACGACCGGTGGTTTGGGGTTGAATATAAATAATGTAAATATTCCCTTGCCGCAGAATGTGACCCTGCTGGGAACCATGAACCTTTCTGACAACAATGGGAATGGTTTAACCATCACGACTTCCGGTGCGGTGACGGCAGGAAACATCACTGCCAATAATAATACAGGCAGAGGCGCAAATATTGACAATACTTCAGGTACAGCCAACCCCGTAACCTTGAGCGGTGCGGTCAATACCTTCGACTCGAATAGTAATTTTAACTTGTACGTGTCCAGCAATGGTTTGATCACGGTCAACAACTTGATCGCCAATAATTCTGTTGCTTCGGGCGGTGCTCTTCTTAGTAATGATGGGGCTGCTTCTGCTTTGGGGGTGAATGTCACCGGCACCAGTAGTTTTAATAATAATCACTTAACAGGGTTGAGTGTTTACAGCAAGGGTAATGTCGTCATCTATAACTTTACAGCCTCAAACAATAATTACACTGATTATTCCAACGGTATCTATGTGGATAATTACGCTGGCGGGAGTGGCACTGGCAACGTAACACTTGGCACCACCCTCGCGAATTGGATCAACCACGCGGATAATAATTACGACCGTGGAATTTATATCGGTAGCAACGGCACTGTCACTCTGTTCAATGTTTCCGCCAGCGGCAATGGGTATGGACCTTCAACGCCAGGTGGTAGTAATGGTGGCGGCGGATTGTACATTGATAATACCTCTGCTGTCACGCCCAAATCGGTCACCTTGAATGGCGTAAACACCTTTAACGACAATTATGAAACCGGATTGTCCATTAATTCCAAGGGCGCTATTGTAGTCACCAAAGTCACGGCGAACGGCAACAATTCCGCTTCATCCAATGACAATGGCGCGTACCTTTTCAATCGCTATAATTCTTCCGTGCCGCAGAATATCAGTGTGCTGGGGTATGGCGAATTCTCTAATAATGGGATAAACGGTCTTACGATTGGTACCTATGGCGCCGTATCTCTCGCCAACATCACTGCCAGTCACAACACAAACCATGGCATTTTTGTAGATAACCAAACTTCTGCCACCCTGCCGCGCAACATAACACAAACTGGCTACCTGACTGCCGAGTGGAATGGCGTTGACGGGGTAGATATCTTAAGTTTGGGAGCAATCTCCCTGAATAACTTAGCCGCCTCTCACAGCATTACTGGCTATGGTGCATATCTTAATAATAACTCTGCTGGCGCGGTGGGCGGTATCACCATTGGCGGTTACGCCGATACATTCTTTACTGTGAGTACAGGTTTGTTTGCTTCTTCACGCGGCAACATTTCGATCACCAATCTTTCTTCCGCACACAATTTGTATGGCGCAGAATTGTATAATAATGGCTTCACCGGAACTGTCAGTTTGTTGGGCACGCGCAATCTGGCAGATAACAACACATCCTCCGGTATCTACATTTTGAGCAGTCGTGCGGTCACGGTATCCAACCTATATGCTGATAATAATGGCGCCTATGGTGTCTTCATTGATAACAGCACACCTGGAGCAGCCTTGCCGCAGAATGTAACCATCAATGGCAGCAACACATTCACCAACAATGGAAGATATGGACTCTATGTCTTCACCTATGGTGCGATCCTTGCCAACAACCTGACCGCCAACGCAAATGGGCAGATAAACAATCCTGCTTTGGGCCTAAATGGTGTGGAACTTAATAATTGTGTTCTTACCATCAATTGTGCCGCGATCACGGCGAAGAACGTAACCATCACCGGCACAAACAACTTTAACGATAATAAAGGAAGCGGCTTGGAAGTATTATCCAAGGGCGTGATTACGGTCAATGCCATTACCGCCACTGGAAACACGGTTGACGGCGCTTACCTGAGCAACCAGCAAGCCACCACTCCTACAACCAATGGGATCACCTTGACCGGCACGAACACTTTTAACGCCAACGGCACAGGGCTTGCAGGTGTATTCCAACGGCGCAGTGAACCTTGCCAACCTGAATGCCAGCGGGAATACACCAGCTACTCAGGGTGTTATTATCAACACCGTCAACACAACTGTGAAGGTGGCTTCGGTCAACATCACCGGAACCAATGTATTCAATAATAATCATGACGAAGGTCTACGGATCGAAGCTGGATACAACATCACCTTGAACAACATCACAGCTAATGAAAATGGGTTTGCTGGCGCCTTTGTGGGCAATACGCTTGTCTCCAGTCCATGGGCTGGCTCAACCCTTAAGATCACCGGGGTGAACACTTTTAACAAGAATATCCGTCAAGGTCTTTGGTTCCTGTCCAGCGGGTTGGTGGATATTACCAGCATCACCGCCGATCAAAATGGAACTCTCTACAGCGGCGTAAGTGGCAGCTCAACCACTGGTTCTGTCACCATCACCTGTGGAAGTATGACCAAGAACGGTGGCTATGGTTGGGATTTGGGCGCAGCCACCACGGTGACCTTGAAAGGTGTCTTCTCTTCATTGAACGTTAGTGGTGATGAGAACCTAACAAGCGGTACTTTGGTTACAATCCGCGCCTGTCCGTTGCCGTAAGAAATCTGAAATTGAAATAATAATGTAGTAAAAAGGATGGTTAACCACACGGTTGACCATCCTTTTTTTGTACCAACTCCCGTTATAATAACAAGAATAGTCCAAATTGCACTTGCCACGGGGATGACGAGTAAGAGTGCTCTAATTAATGTACAGGAGAATATGATGAATCGCACTCGTTATCAAATGTTTGTAACGACCGTATTGACCGTGCTTGTGTTAAGTGCGATGAGGACGATGCCCGCATTGGCAGATGATGGTGTCCCCCCGCCTCTTTCTACCGATGTGCCTGTAGTGGTGGAACCCCAAGCAGTTGTTGTAGCGATAGAATCTGCGCCTGTAGAAACAGTCCCAGCTTTGGCGGAGGAAGAGGCGAGTGTCATTGTTAATCCAACGGCACCGTTGATAGATGAACCCCTTTCTGAATCAAATGCACCTTCAACCGTTATAGATGGCGACCCGCTCTGGTGCCCTGCCGGGGTTGCTCCCAAAGCAGGCACGGGTGGGTGTAGCCCATCCTTTACCCATTTTGGTTTCTTTGGGGATGGCGATGCACTGAGTTTGATTCATTGGCTTTCCACCAATCAACAAAACAAGGCGGGCACGGTTTGGATTGCTTACGATTACAGTAATAATTTATTTAATGAAACAACTACATCCATTAAGTTTGATGGTACGAATTACACCACCATGGATAACTTTGCGTTAACGGTTCAAGGCGGGTGGCAGGGGATACCGTTGAGCACTGCACTACATACTGCTGACCCATATTCATACTTCACATCTTCCACACTTACCGTTACTGATTGGGGCGGCGCTGTGACGATTAATAACCTTGTTTTGGGTGTAACGACAAATGTTGCCATTCAGGATGCGGCATTAACTGTATCCACGAAGGGGAATATTAAGCTTTCTAATGTGATATTTCAAAATAACCAAAACTTGAACATCAATTATTCCAGAAATGGAATTATTTTAAATAACAATTCAGGCACTGTAGGGACGGTTACTTTACTAAACGTCATATCCAGTGGTAATGAAGGGGATGGCTTAGATGTGTATGCGCGTGGGGCAATTACGGCTACCAATACCATTGTCGAGAGAAACGGCGTTTCTGGTGCATATTTCAATAACAGTTTTGCTCCTACGGATCAGCCAGTGACCCTTACAGGCTTTCAACAATTTAATGAAAACAATGGCATCGGTTTGAATATTTATTCAAGCGGACAAGTCACAGTTGGAAACCTGTCTGTTACAGGGAATAGTGATAAAGGAGCCTTGATTGACAATACAGGAAGCGTGGGGTTCAAAGGTGTCACCATCAGCGGTTCAAATCTTTTTTCTAACAATGGGTCTGATGGTTTAAGCGTTCTTTCAAAAGGTAACATCAGCTTGAGTAATGCCACTTCCATTAATAATATGGGATATGGCATTAGTCTGGATAATTGTTTTTACAACGGCACCGGCTGTGTAGGGAAGGGGTCTGTGAATATAAGCGGTACTACGATTGCCAGTGGAAATGGTGGCGTGGGAATTTCAGTTGGCTCTTTCGGCACTATCACAGTGAGCAATCTGACATCGAATAGTAATGGCCCAGATGATTCCGGCGCTAGGTTATTTAATGCTGGCTGTAATTTTAATTGTTCGGTGTATTCCCAAGCTTCTGTTATCCTATTGGGATATGGCACATTTTTATTTAATAACTCCAATGCTTTCTATAGCGCTCCAGGTTTACTGATTTATTCAGGCGGTGCAGTAACTACCAATAACCTGACCGCCAATGTCAATGGCGGAGATGGGGTGTATATCGCTGGAAAAACGGTAACTCTTAAAGGTGTGAACGTATTTAATTACAATCACAAACTTGGCCTGAATATTCCGACCACCATAGGTACAACATCGGTCAACTCTGTCACAGCCAATGGCAATAGCGGCGGCGGGGTATATATCAAAAATTCAGGAGCAGGCGTGCTGTTAAGTGGAATCAATGCGGCGAATGATAATCAGGGCAATGGTTTCTATATTGACGCAGTCGGAGCTGTGACCGTCAATAATATCGTTGCTAATGGAAACCTCAGTTCTGGCAATGGCTTGTATATTAATTCCTCGAACGCAATTGTCGTCAATAGCGTCATGGCGAACGGGAATACCAGCGATGGAGTGTACTTGGAAAACGATAAATCTGCCTCAAAGCCCTTTAATATTACTTTAAATGGGTTTAATACATTTAGTGAAAACCTTATCGGCGGAATTGAAATATTCAGTTATGGCGCTGTTGTCATCAATAATGCCACGGCCAGCAATAACCAGACCTATCACGGTATCTATGTAAATAATCAAAATCCGCTCATTGCCAAGCCAGTTACTTTTAGTAGCTTTGTTGTTGCAAATGCAAATGGGTTGGATGGGGTGGATGTGCTCTCGGATGGTGTGGTGACGATGAGTAACGTCAGTGCTTCTCAAAATAACGATGAGGGTCTGAATATCAATAATAGCCAAACAGCCGCCAGACAAAACGCAGTCACAATCTTAGGAAGTAGCCTTCTCAATCAAAACTATAACAGCGGATTGTATATCACCAGTTATGGCGCAATTACCCTTAACAATGTCACAGCCAATGGAAATGGACATGTTGGTGTAAATTCATATGGCGCATTTTTAAGTAATACGGGCGGCTTACTTGCAAGAAATGTCACTCTAACGAGCGTCAACAACTTTAATCAAAACTATGTTCAAGGACTGTGGATTTATTCTAGCGGATCTGCACTACTTAATCGTGTCAATGCGGATAATAACGATTGGGAAAATGTAGAAGACGGCCTTCATGGTGATGGAATTGTTATCTATGCTAATGGGAGTATTACCCTAACTTGTTCTCATACCGTTGGGAATGTCGGAAACGGTTTCGGGTATGGATACGTGCTCACATCTTATTTTGGCACTATATCTCTTAAGGGGATATATTCTCATTACAATGGTTCCGCTGACTACACCAATATCACGCCGATTGTTTCTTTTTGTGCACTTCCTTGAAAATTAAACCACTAGATCAATGAAATAAGGTTCTCCCCCGGACAACCAGTCAGGGGGAGTTTTTTTGTCATAACTTCATATATTGAAAAACTTAAGACAAATGTCACCAGAAATATGCTTGCATTTTTGTTAGGGGTCGCTATACTAAGAATACGTTGTTTATGGGATTTTGACGCAATTTTTTGGTTGGGTAAGATAAAAGGAGAATATATGAACCGTTTTCGATGTTTGCTGTTCATCATGACGACAGTTATTGTGCTTGCACTCAGTACAGTCACTGTCGTTCCCGCATTGGCAGATGATGGCGTACCGCCTCCACCGACCGATGTGCCTGTTGCTGTGAACCCTCCGGCAGTGGATGTGGCTACAGAGCCTGCCCCCGTAGTTGACCTGCTTACCACCGTTCCCGAAGGAACAGATGTAGTAGTGACGAATGCAGAAGGGGAAGCCCTGCCATTGGCTAGTAATGAAGCAGTGCAAACTGTGATCGCCGCTGATCCCATGTGGTGTCCTGCCGGGGTAACTCCTGGCGGCGCGGGTTGTTCCATAAATTATGGAAGCCTCGAAGCATTAGTCAATGATGTAGGCACCGGACTTAATCCTGCTGCAAATGGTGTCATCTGGATCAGCACTTTGTTGCCTGATGCCTCTGCATCTCCGATTGCGATTAATGGTGGTACCCTAGGAGCTTTTACTACCTGGAGCAATTTTAGCCTGAACCTCAAAGGTGGCTGGACAGAGGTAGGCGCTACGATTAACACAGGCGATCCCTCACAATTAGGTGTTTCGTTGAGTATCGTAGGATGGAAGGCAGATGTAACCCTGAGTGATCTTATCTTTACGGGTGTTCCTGGTTCAGGCAGTACTGCTTTGAACATTGAAACTACTAAGAATATTGTTCTAACACATGTCAATATACATGATAATGCGGGTTCGGGGGCAGTTTTATCTAATGTAAGTGGCACCGGAAATGTAACAATTTCATCTAGTACCTTCAATAATAATGCAGGGTCTGGCCTCGATGCTGGCGGGCTTGCTGTTGCCTCAAAGGGTACGATTACACTTAATACGGTTACTGCAAGTGGAAATGCCTTGCGAGCGGCTTATTTGGATAACCATACAGCTTCTATTCCTCAGTCAGTGACGCTGACTGGTTCTAATACGTTTAATAATAACTTTTATGGCCTTGATATTGAATCTAGAGGCGTGATTACACTTAATAATGTAACTGCCAATTCGAATGCAGGCGGGTATGGTGCTTACCTAAAGAATGATTATCCGGTTGTTACAGCTCAGGCCGTGACGCTGAATGGTACAAATATATTTAATAGTAACTTTGGTGGTTTATATATTGGTTCTGCAGGCACCATCACTTTGAATAATGTTACTGCAAATTCAAACACAAACAATGGAGGTGCTTTTTTAGCCAATACGGTTGGAACAGCAGATGTGTTGGTTAATAATAGCCAATTCAATGCCAACATATCTGGTGGTGGCTTGAAAGTTTATTCAAGAGGTGCCATCACCTTAAGTAACGTTAGCGCGAATGGCAATCTTGGTGCCAATACCATGGATGGCGTCTATTTGAATAATTCAAATGCTGCCGCCAAACCTGTGACATTGATTACAGGTAACTTTGATTTCAACAACAATCATGGCGATGGTTTGGAAATCAATTCTGCGGGGGCAATCACTGCTAAGGATCTTACAGCAACTGGGAATGGTGGAATTGGAGCCAGTTTGTACAACAGTGCGGCAACTACTGCACAAGGCATTACCCTATTAGGCACGAATTATTTCTCTGAAAATAGTGGTCTGGAAGGGTTGTATGTTGCTTCCAAAGGTGCTATCAAGCTTAATAGCATTATCGCGAATTCCAATGGAATCTGGGGTGCATGGTTGGATAGTTGTATTTGGAATGGTACATCTTGTAATGCTACTTTCCACCAACCTATTACGCTGACAGGTACCAATGAATTCAAATTCAATGGCTTTGATGGCTTGCATATTGCCCCAAATGGTGCAATTACCATAAACAATATTACAGCCAATAATAATGATGGAAGTGGTCTTTTTATTGAAGGAACGTTAAGTGGGCCAGCTTCTCCACAAAATGTTACAGTTACTGGTTATGGCACCTTCAATAACAATACCAGTACAGGGTTGTATGTAATTACCTATGGCGCCATTGCTTTAAATAACATCACTGCGAATAATAATGGAGCGAGTGGATCTGTATATGGTGCTTACCTGGATAATTATGGTAATTCCCTTGTTGGTTTTTCACAGGGAGTGGCTGTTACTCCAAAAGCAATTACCATTACAGTAAGCGGTGACTATGTAGATAGTACCTTCTTGAATAACTACAGTGGCGGTTTGGCTGCTTATAGTCTGGGTGCAATTTCCATTAGTGGTGCTTATGCAAGCAACACTCTCAATGGATTTGGTGCCGAGTTAAAAAATGATTATGTTGGTGCAGTAGGTGGTATTAGTCTCCTTGGTTGGGGTGGTTCCTTCAGTGGTAATACTGGCGGCTTTGGTCTTAATGCCAATAGCCGCGGTGCCATTACCATCAATGGCTTATGGGCCTGGGGAAATTCATCCTATGGAGCACGCTTGTACAATCATTTGGGTGTAGGTGGAGTAACGATTACGGGTGGTACAGGCTATGGTAATAATGGAGCCACAGGTTTGGAAGTTCATACCAAGGGTGCAATTACACTAAATAATATGAACGCCTATAACAATGCCAATGGTTTCATTCTTGATAATCGTTATAGTGGAACCGCGACCCCGCAAAATGTGACCATCAATGGTACAGATCATAATTTCACATGGAATGCTGGAAATGGACTGGAAGTCTACTCTTATGGAATGATTACTCTAAATAACGTCAATGCCAATAACAATGGCAATTATGGTGTGTTGTTAGAAAATTGTGATCAAACTGTACCAGGTACATGCCAGACTGTTATAGCCAAGCCAATCACTTTGACAGGAAATAACAACTTTGAATTCAATGGCGGTAATGGATTGGATATCACCAGCAAAGGGATTATTACAATCAATAATACAAATGCCAGAGATAATGGTGGTTTCGGCGCTTTTCTTGATAACCAAATGGCCGGTGCAACAGCTGGTATCTTTGTGAAAAACACAGCCGATGCGTATCCCGATTTCACTCGCAATGGATTGGATGGCCTCCGCCTAACCAGTCATGGGGATATAACAGTGATGGATCTCAGCTCCTATGATAATGGTCATGCAGGCAATCCTCTTTGGGGACATGGAGTCTTCATTGACAATGCAACTGGTGGCGGAGTTGGGAATGTCACTTTTGGTACGAGTAGACTTAATTGGAGCAATTGGCTTTCCAACAACTTCCTCTCCGGAATGGAAATTTACAGCAATGGTGCAGTGACTTTGACCAACCTGGCCGCCAATCATAATGGCGGTGACAATACAGTTGATCCTATTTATGGGTATGGCTTACGGGTCGATAATTCTGGTGGTAATAAGGCTGTTACCTTGAATGGTGATAATCGCTTCAATTGGAATCATAATGGCGGTCTGTATGTTATCTCGCATGGCATTATTACACTCAATAATATGAATGCGAATAACAATGGAGCCAACCCCAATGGTGGTGATGGTGTTAACCTAGATAATTCAGGTGCCGCAACCCCGCAACCTGTGCTGTTGAAGGGCTATAACAATTTCAATGGTAATTACAACAACGGTTTGGCAATTATTACCAAAGGTGCCATAACAATCAACAATATTTCATCAGATTACAATGGCGACGGTGCAGAATTGTATAATACAGCCAGCGGTACGCTTGCACCTCAATCCGTGACTTTGACTGGCTACAACGAATTTATTGGCAACTACAACAATGGCTTGGATATCCAAAGCTACGGCGCAGTGACATTAAATAATATTGCTGCTAATGATAATGGCCAAGGTGGTTCGTTTGGTTACGGTGTTATTTTAGATAACTCTACCGGCACAATTGCCAAGCCTGTTCTTTTGGTAAATATGGGCTTTAACAACAACTTTACAGGTGGATTAGAAGTTCACAGTTTGGGCGCCATTACCGTAACTCAAATGAACTCTGATTACAATACTGGCTTTGGTGTGATTTTGGATAACAAAGATGCAGTGATACCAGCGGCCATTACATTAAATGGCGGAGCCTTTACACAAGGAAATGGCACTTATGGCATGCATATCACTTCCAAGGGCGCTATCACGATCAATGTGATCGATGCCTGGGTAGGAGATAACGGTGGGTATGGCTGGAATCTGGAAAATAATTTTGCAGGTGCTGTAGGTGGTGTGACCCTTAACAGCCCCAACCCCGATTGGGCCTTTGATTTCACTAATAATCAAGGTGCTTATGGTTTACAAATATTGAGTCTTGGTTCTATTACCATCTCTGGCTTGGATTCAAACAATAATCCCAATGGTAGCGGCGCGATTTTGAGCAATGCCTTTCTTGGTTCTATTGGGACTATTAATATTACAGTGCCTTCCACAGGTCGCAATGATTTTGGTGGTAACGGCCTTGATGGGTTAGTGATTACCAGTAACCGGGCTGTCACACTCAACAACCTCTCTATTGGAAACAATGGCGCGGCAGGTTTGGTGATAGATAACAAAACTAGTGGTTCTGGTTCTCCACAAAATGTAACCATCAATGGCTCTAATGATATGACCAATAATGGGGATACAGGTTTGAAGATCTTAACGTTTGGTCTGATTACCTTAAACAACATCAATGCCAGCGACAATGGGCAAAACAACTACTATGCTGATGCACATAGCCTGCCGACTGATCCTACCAAAGGTTGGGGTGCTTATTTGGATAATTCCACAGGATCCGTTTCTCAAAAAGGCGTCACACTGAATGGTTCAAATGGTTTCAGTGGTAACTTCCTGGATGGGTTATGGGTTACTTCTCTTGGAACGATAAAGATTAATGAGATTTGGGCAGACTACAACCGTGGCAATGGTGCACAACTGGATAATGAAATATCCGGTTCCAATGGAAGTATTATCCTCACCTCTCTCCCCGCGAATTGGAATAGCTTTGAGGGGAATGGCGGAACAGGATTGGTTGCGTACAGTATTATGGGAATTACAATCAATAATTTGACTGCTACTGGAAATGGTGGAGATGGTGCCTACCTTCATACCTATAATAATGTTGTAGCAGCAAGTGTGACATTGACCGGTACGCGGAATACTTTTTTGAATAACGGCAACATGTCTACAGGGACTGGCACTGGTTTGGTTATCGAAGCTGCTGGGGCCATCACCTTGAATAGCATCACTGCTTTAGGCAACGGTGCAGATGGCGCGAATCTCAATAACTATGATCCAACTATCGGCAACCCCGTGTACCCGGCATCTCTCATTAAACTCACTGGTGTCAACAACTTCAGTAACAATGGTGGAAATGGTTTATTCTTCAGGTCTTACGGTGCTGTGGATATTACCAAAATTACAGCAGACGGTAACGACCGTGACCTGCATAATGATAATGGTAGTGGTGTATTTGGCTATTCGGCGAATGGTTCCATCACGCTCACTTGCGGAAGTATGACAAGCAACAAGCAATATGGTTGGAATTTGGATGCTTTCACAGTGATGACGCTAAAAGGTGTAAGTGCTTATGGAAATCTGTTTGCTAATACCAATGCAAGTGGCGATATTCCTGTCATAGTTCGCACTTGCCCACTCCCATAAAATAGTTGAAAGAATAAGCTTTTGCAAGATGACCCGCTTCCAGCTTAGGTTGGAGGCGGGGTTCTTTTTAGGAGGAAGAGTCAGTTTGAGATTAAGATAAAAGTCATTAAACTCTTTCTTGCGTTTTCATTAGGAAACATTATAATCACTGAAATTGCTCAGGTGGTTTCGACAGCAATTCCGTGTTTTGAGAAAAAGGAGAATATATGAATAAATTGCGTTATCTGGTGTTATCGACTGCAGTATTAATGACGCTTCTATTTAGTGCCATCCATACTGCCCCAGCATTGGCTGATGATGGGACTCCGCCCCCTGCTACTGATGCGACTCCTGTACCCGCTTCGGAAGATGCGGGTGGAGTTGTACCAAATGCAGGAGGGGAGAGCCTTCCCTTAGCAGTTCAAGATGCAGGTCAACCTGTGGAAGGGGATCCAATTTGGTGCCCGGCAGGTGTGGTCCCCAAGGATAATTTGGGTGGATGTAGCCCATCGTTCACAAGCTTTAATAATGATGGATCGCCCGATTTGGGTTTAATTAATTGGCTTAACGATGGCGCAAATGCAACTAAAGTAAGCAAGGCGGGTGTAATTTGGGTGGCCTATAATTACTCTGCTACTGCTGTGGCCCCAGGCGAAGCTGGAGCCATGAATATTGTGGGTTCCTCTGTAGCAGGGACCATGGAAAACTTTGCCCTTACGGTTCAAGGTGGTTTGAATGCTCTTGGGTCTACCGCTCTGAATACGGCTACACCCTATTCCACACTGTCCAATGCGTTCAGTATCACTGGCTGGAACAATGCAGTCACTATTAACAATATCATGGTGAATGGTGCTACTGAAGTTGGATATTATGCATTGAATATTCAAACAACTGGCAATATTACCCTTGCCAATGTAGATGTTGTAAATAATACAACATCGAAAGGTGGTGCTAATTTAGATAACACCTCTGGGCTTGGGAATGTGGTGCTGAACGATAGCACGTTTGATGGCAATACTTCTGACTTTGGGATAAGTGTGTTATCTCACGGAACGATTACCGCAAAGAACCTAAGTGCCAACGGTAATGGCGGCAATGGCGCTCAATTAAATAATGCTTCTGCTGTTACCCCAAAAACTGTAACGTTGACAGGCTCGAATAATTTTAAATTTAATACCAAGGGTGGTTTGGTAGTCTTATCCACTGGTGCAATAACCTTGAGTAATGTAACGGCTACCTCTAATGCTGGAGGTTCAGGAGCATATTTGGATAATTGTGCTGGTTATGATGTTAACCAGTATTGTCTAAACAGTGTTCCCTCTGCTGTGACCCTCAATGGAACCAGTAATTTCAGTAATAATGATTGGGATGGCCTACGAGTTTGGTCTGGTGGTGTCATCACGGTCAACAACCTAACTGCTAATGGCAATGGTATAGATCCTCTACGCCCAGCCGCCGATGTTCTTGTTTCTGGACTGCCCGATTACCTTAATGCTGATAATTACGATGCATATGGAAAAGGTGTATTCTTAAATAATTTTGGAACTTGGACTTCCAAGGCAATTACGATTAATGGCACCAACACCTTTAATGGGAATGCTAGCAACGGATTATTTACCCTTGGACTCAGTACGATTAAGGTCAACAACCTGACTGCGAACAACAACAACTGTTACCCATTGTTTGACTTAGATATTAGCTATTGTGCAGGTGCCTATCTGGATGGGCTTGGGGTCACGCTTACTGACTATGGTACCTTCCTTGGTAATAATACTGCAGGTTTAAAAGTTGCTTCCTTCAAAACTGTAGTTACATTGAATAACTTAAATGCAGATTTTAATGCCGGTGATGGAGTTTCTGTAGCAGTTTATGGTCCCACGCCCGCTGCATTGAGCATTTTAGGGACCAATACCTTTAGCGAAAATACCGGGGATGGATTGAGAATATATAGTGATGGGGGTACCGTCACCTTAAGTAACCTCACCTCAAACACTAATGGCGAAGATGGTGTTTTTGTTGATAATACGCTTAAGTGGAATCCTGTTACTTTAGTATTTGATATTCCCGCTGGCGCCGCTGTTACCTTGAATGGTGCAGGTGTATTCAATGGAAATGCAGTAACAGGTCTTGTTGTCCAAAGTTCTGGTGCAATCACCACCAATGGGGTAGCTGCCTCTGATAATGGATTTGGTGCATATCTGGATAATTGTTTTGCCAGCGGCCCTAACTGTACAACCATCTTGGGTAAGACTGTCACTATGAATGGCAATAACACCTTCAACAATAACTTTAGTGGAGATGGTTTGTCTGTAGAATCATGGGGTGCTATCAAGGTTAACAATCTCACTGCCAATGGAAACCTTGGAAGAGGTGCTACCCTCGATAATAACTGGACCAGTGCAACAGGTACAGTCACGATTACTGGTTTCTCCACGACCTCGTCAAACAGGGATGGTGGCTTATTCATTTATAGTAATGGATCTGTCACAACCTCAAACTTAACTGCAAATTTCAATGGTCCTACAAGCGCCGCTTCAGGAGATGTTTTCTATCGTGGCGTCACCATTCGAAATGATACTGACCCCACAAAAAACATGGGTGTCACCTTGTTAGGCATTAACCAGTTTAACAATAACTGGAACACAGGTTTGGAAATTACTTCCTATGGTATTGTGACCCTCAATAACGTTACCGCTACCAATAACGGTGCGCCTTACGATTTGGCCAACAATCCTACTCCTGAAGGCAATGGTGTATTGGTTGATAATTCAGGCGCCCTTGTTGCAAAAGGCGTGACAATAAATGGTGTTAACACCTTTAATGGCAACCTTGATGATGGGTTGAACATCCTTTCAAAAGGTGCTATTTTGGCCAATAATGTCACTGCCAATGGAAACACCGGTTCAGGTGCAGTTTTAGATAATAAATATGACTTGTTCACTACCCCCATTACCATCCTTGGATATGGCACTTTCAGCGATAATCAAGATGGTGGTTTGGTTATACTTAGTAATGGCAATGTCATTACCAATAATCTGATTGCAAACAACACAGCTGGTGGCACTGGAGTGTATATCGAGAACTATTACAACGCTACATCTTCCTCTTTTGTCAGTGTAACCATGAATGGTTTAAATACCTTCAATGGAAATATCGGCAATGGCCTCACTGTATACTCAGATGGAACCATTACTCTGAATAACATCACCGCTAATAATAATAGCGGGTATGGTGCTAATTTGGATAATAGCTCGATTGCAGGTGGTGTACTAAAGAATATCACCTTGAACGGATACAATACTTTTGTTAGCAACACTTCAAGCGGTATCAAATTCAATTCATCAGGAACTGTCAATATGACACGGATTACTGCTGATATGAACACACTTGCTGGAGTAGAAGGGACTGCTGTGGGTAGCATTAACCTGACTTGTGGTAGCTTACTTCTCAACACAGGTGCAGGGTACAACCTGAGCGCTTCGGCTCTCATTACACTCAAAGGCATATTTACCTTTGGAAATGGCGCAGTAAACGCTGCGAGTGGTACGCCAGTCATCACCCGTACCTGTCCACTCCCGTAACCTACTTTTAGTTTCACTCAAAAAAGGAGGACAGCCCGCAAGGCTGCCCTCCTTTTCTATATTGCAAAGTCGTAATTCTAAGGATAATCTCTTTTAATCAAAGAGATTCCAATTATAATCGTCTCTATTATGTACCCCCAGTTGGGGCTTAATTCACAGACGTTGCCTTAATGTCCTATAAGGAGAATTTATGAAGCAATATAAAAAACTAATGCAGGCTATCACAGTAGTTACAGTACTTGCCTTAAGCGCTATGATAGCTATGCCCGCTCTGGCTGATGATGAAACGCCGCCTCCATCTTCGGATGTGTCTGCAGTTGATTCCCAGACTGGGAATGTGGCTACAGAAATAGCTCAATCTGTGTCAACCACGGTAACACCAGAAGTTGCAGTTGTAAGTGTCCCTTCATCAGAAGCGTCTAACCAACTTCTGTCTAGTGATGAGGTCACTGCTATTAATTCAAACGATCCTATTTGGTGTCCTACTGGTGTCGCCCCTAGCCCAGGAAATAATGGGTGTACAACCACCCAGTTGACATTTACTAATAGTGGTTTAATTTCCTTGATTGCAGATAAAACGGTCAGTGGAACGATTTGGATTCGTAACGATTATCAAGGCACATCCTTGAACGAGGTGCCTTCTGGGGTAATTTTAAACGGAGCTTCTGTTGGGCTTGGTGGTCTTGGTAGTACTTCAAATTATGCGTTGACAATTAAGGGCGGCTGGACTGGTACTACTGCCGGAACGATTAACTCTAATGATCCATCAGAATTTAATGTTCAACTCTCTATCATTAATTGGAATAGTGTTGTTACCTTAAGTGATGTTCTTATCAAAAATGTAGCAATTGGTTCTTCTAATGGGGCCGCTTTGGAAATTCAAAGCACCCAAAGTGTGTTTCTTAACAATGTACAAGTCGAATCCAGTACTGGTTCAGGTGTGGATGGGGCTTATATTAACAATAATTCAAGTGCGGCAGTAGGAAATGTTTCTATCACGAACAGTAGCTTTAACAATAATAATGGTAGTGGACTAATCGTGATTTCAGATGGGGTGATTTCTTTAAAAGATGTCAATGCCAATGGGAATTTAGGCGGTGATGGAATTTCGCTTACCAATACGGCCAGTCTTATAAATTCTGGTGTCAGTTTAACTGGTGCAACTGTCGCTGCAGGTAATGGAGGCAAGGGATTGATTGTACAGTCAAAAGGTTCAATCACAATCAATAATTTAGTCGCTAATGGAAATACAGGTTTAGGGGCAGACTTGGATAACTCGGGGGCTGGCTTGGCAGCAAAAGCAGTTACCATTGTTGGGGTTAGTAATCAGTTTAAATATAATACAAATGGCGGTTTAAAAATAACCAGTGCTGGAGCAGTTACTTTATCTAATATAACAGCTACAAATAATTCAGGTAGTAATCAAGGTGTCAAGGTTATTAATCTAACATCGCCAGTAAATTCGCCGGTCACTATTAGTGGCACGAATATATTTAATAATAATGTTGGTGGTGGTTTGTATGTCCAAAGTACTGGCATTATTACCACATTTAATCTTACAGCTAAAGATAACGGTAGCGTTGGCGTGTTCTTACAGAATAATGGGGTGTTAGATGCCAAGCCTGTTATAGTTAACGTTAATGGCGTGAATTTGTTTGCATCCAATGCAGGTAATGGATTGCAAGTGCTTAGCAAAGGTGTTATTACTGTCAGTAATCTTACCTCCAGTTCTAATACAGGTGGAATGGGAGCATTACTAAACAATCTGAATTCGGCTCTTCCACAAAATTTAACTTTACTAGGTACAACTACTGTCAATGACAATTCAGACAATGGGCTGTCTGTTTTGACAAACGGGGTAGTTTTACTTGGCAACATTGTCGCAAATTCTAATGTGAATTATGGCGTAAAAATTGATAATGCCACTGGTAGTACCCTTGCTACTAGTGTAACTTTGAGTGGCAAGAGCAATAGTTTTAATGACAATACAGGTGATGGCCTTTATATTCTTAGTAAAGGAGCTATCACATTAAACAACATTCAGGCGAATGGAAATACCAATCTGGGTGTGTATCTGGATAATGCACAAGGCTCCCCAGTTAATGGCGTTACAATTAATGGCACAAGCAGTTTTAGTAATAATTACGGAACAGGTCTTGAGATTCAGACCAAAGGAAATATCTTAATTGCTAATTTTACAGCAGATAATAACAATACAAATGAAGGCGCATCTGGCCTGTATTTAGATAATTACCAACTAGGGGCTGGTACTGGTAATGTCACCCTTGGTACTCTGCTTGCAAATTGGTCTAATTCTGCCAGTGGAAATTACGACTCAGGTATAGAGATTTATTCTAGAGGACTTGTAACTCTCTATAATATTACAACAAATAATAATGGCAATGTAGCTGGCGTTACTCCGTATGGATATGGTTTGTATATTGACAATAGTACAGCTGCTTCTGCCAAATCAGTGATTTTGAACGGCAGTAATAAATTTGACGCCAATTACAATGCTGGATTGTATATCCTTACTAATGGGTTTGTGACACTGAATAAAGTCTATGCAGACTCCAATGGAGATGAAGGTGTTTATATCGATAATCGTACTTTACCAGCTACTCCACAAAATGTCAGTATTTTTGGATATGGCACTTACTTAAACAATGGATTGAGTGGGTTGTATGTTCAAAGTTATGGTGCTGTTTTACTAACAAATACTTATGCAGAAAGTAACAGCCAGTATGGCGTTTTTGTTGATAATTTTAATGGAGATGCGATCATTAGAAAGGGTGTTACCGCTAACGGTACTATTCAGGCTTTTACCAATGGGTTAGATGGTATAAAAATACATTCTTTAGGTGCCATTCTCCTTAATAATCTTGAATCGTCTGGAAATACTGGCGGTGATGGTGTTAACCTCGATAATTATGAGAATGGCACTACAAGTGGTATAACCATTACTGGGCATGCTTGGGCTAATTACAATGTGAGTGGTAACGGTATTAGTTTGACAACTCTTGGTAGTGTGCTTATCTACAACCTTGATGTAAATGGCAATGGAGCATATGGAGCTTGTATTGATAATATGGGGGGAACTAGCACAAGTTGTATTGATCCTGGCCTTACAGATATTGATGGGGTAGGAACAGTTACCTTGTTGGGTATATATAACAAGGCATTTAGCAACCAAGGTGATTATGGAATAGGCATATACAGTAATCATTCAGTTGCTGTTGCCAACCTGGATGCAGAAAATAACACATTTACTGGTGTGTTTATTGACAATTCTAATTTGGGTGCGAGCCTACCTCAAAATGTGACCATAACAGGTATAAATTACTTCAAGGCTAATGGGGATGATGGCTTACGGGTGAATACATTTGGGACTATCACTACTAATAACCTTAATGCAATTGATAATGGCGCAGATATGGGAACTAGCAACCCGGGCACTGGATATGGTGTGTATCTTGATAATTGTTTGCCTGTGTTATCTGTTTGTACTGCTATATCTCAGCGATCAGTCAATATTAATGGGACAAATACCTTTAATGGAAATTACCAACAGGGTCTGCATGTTGACTCTCTAGGTTCTATTATTGCCTCCAATTTAACAGCAAATGGTAATGATGGAACTAGTAGTCCGTTTACTGCTGGTGTTTATCTTTTTAATAAATATATCGAGAGTATAAGCTCGGCTGGAGTAGTACTTAACGGCGTAAACACTTTTGATAATAATTTGAAGAGCGGTTTATCTATTTTGTCATTTGGAACTGTCACATTAAATAGCTTAAATGCTAATTCAAATGGCGATGGTACTTTAACTTCCTCTGATAGAGGCGCATATATTGATGTTTATAACTCTTTCAAAGTAGCTAGAGTTACAATTACTGGGACAAATAATTTTACCGGTAATGAAGGGAAGGGATTGTGGGTTAAATCAAATTCTTCTATTACTATCAATAATTTAAATGCTAGCTATAATGATGAGAAAGGTGCTGTGTTAGATAATTTTAGCGGTGGTTCCCTTCCATCTTCTGCGATTACCTTAACTGGTACCAATGTATTTAATAGTAATGGATCTAATGGCTTGGATTTTGAAACCTATGGCGCTGTCTTAATCTCAAATATTACTGCTGATGGTAATGATTTTACAAATTTAGTTAATGGCAGTGGCATTGTAGGGACCTCACATAATGGAGCTATCACCATTACTTGTGGTAGCATGACCCATAATGGGTTCTATGGTTGGTCATTAGATGCACACACTATAATTACGTTAAAAGGTGTCTTCTCTACACTTAATAGCAATGCTAATGAGAATAAGGTAAATGGGACTCTGGTAAAAATAAATTATTGCCTCTAGTTGTAAAGGTGGCATTGCTGTGAAAACAGGAGATAGCCCGTCGGGCTATCTCCTGTTTTATCATTACAAGGATGTAATTTGTTGTAAATACAACCGCAATTATAATTATATAAATAGGGGCATTAATTTCAACATATCACGATGTAAATAAGAGGAGAATTCATGAAACGGTTTCGATACCTAAAGTTTATAGTAATAGCAATAATAACGCTTGCGTTGAGCACAGTAAACACCATCCCAGTATTAGCAGATGATGAAACTCCACCTCCTACTGTAACTGAAGCTTCAGTTATAGTGGAAAGTCTTGTTGTTCCTAGCGAGGAACCTACTCAAGAAGAGATACTTAGCACAGAATCGAATTCATTTGTCCAACCAGATATAAGCCACATAAGCATGGATTTAGTTGAAGAAGGTAAGCCTCTTGCAAATACAAAAACGACTCAGACTGAAATTAAGAATGATCCGATTTGGTGCCCAGTTGGTGTGGCAGTTCCAGCAGATAATAAATCTGGGTGTTCCCCATACTTTTCAGATTTGACGGGATTACTTAATTGGCTACAGGTAAATGATCCAAACATGGCAGGAACTATTTGGATTCAAAAAGATTATGATAGTTCTACAGCAATAGGTGATAGTGCCGTCACAGGCTTTACCCTTGATGGTGGGGTAAATAAGCTGGATACTATGGCTAATTTTTCATTGACAATCAAAGGTGGTTGGAATGGCTGTACTTTTATCCCAGTTACTACGTGCGTAGGAACAATAGATGTCAATGACAAATCTGTATTCAATGGGGATTATCTCCATATCACTGCTTGGAATGGGGATATTACCCTTAGTGATATTCTCATCACAGGTACAACCTCTGGAACATCGGCTCTGGATATTCAAACTACTAAAAATGTAACGCTTATTAATGTAGATTCTAACAATAATGGAGCTGGGATTACTGGTATTAATATTAATAATGCTGATGGAAGCCTAATTAGTACAGTTTCAATCACAAATAGCAATGCTAATAATAATAGCAACACTGGCATAAAC
Source organism: Anaerolineales bacterium (assembly GCA_046328925.1). Classification (GTDB taxonomy): domain Bacteria; phylum Chloroflexota; class Anaerolineae; order Anaerolineales; family Villigracilaceae; genus Villigracilis. Next base: position 161,905 of record JAXLVT010000001.1, on the reverse strand, counting down.
ATATTGTCAGATGGGGTCGTTACTCTTAAGGATATATCTGCTAATCATAATGTTGGCAATGGGATTACTGTTAATAATACAGTTGGAACGTCTGTGGTTGGAATTAGTTTCACTGGCCTTACGATTGCATCAAGCAATAGCGGATTTGGCGTTTATGCTACTTCCCGTGGAGTAATTTCATCTAGTAGTCTAGTGGCAAATTCGAATGGTAGTGCAGGTGTACGGTTAGATAATCTTTCAGCTGTAACAGCTTTGGGCATCACCCTTTCTGGTGTAAGTAATCAGTTTAAGTTCAATGGTAGTGATGGATTACAAATTAATTCTAATGGTGCTATTACATTAAGTAATATTAATGCTAACAATAATGCTTCGATGGGTGCAATCCTTCATAATGAGAGTTTCTTGAATGGTGTGGCCCCTGTGACTCTTTCAGGTTTCAATAGCTTTAACGAAAATGGGAAATCTGGTATCGAAGTGTACAGCGATGGAATTGTTACTCTTAATAACGTTACAGCAAACCTTAACGGTATTGGCGGTGTCAGCGGATATGGCTTGAAAATAGATAATCATTTGGCAACAACACCCAAGGCTGTCATCTTATCAGGCGTTAACGAATTAAAAAGTAATTTCCAAGATGGAATCTATATATGGAGTGCTGGTGCAATTACAACGAGTAATCTAACTTCAAGTTTTAATGGTAATTTTGGTGCAAATTTTGTAAATAACTTAAATAGTACTGTGCCTCAAAATGTCACAATCAATGGTTATGCCAAACTAAATAGCAATTTTAGTGGTGGATTACGAGTAAATACTTTTGGAGCCGTGTCTCTTGCAAATATTACTGCGAACTTGAACTTTGGTGATGGCGCAAACATTGATAATCAAACAGGAAGTACTCTTGTGCGCAATGTTTCTATCACAGGAGTAAACTTTTTTAATGAAAATAGTGGTTCTAATGTGAATGGCCTATATATACAAAGCCTCGGTACTGTCACGTTGAATAATATTTCCGCTTCCTATAATGTTAATGGATATGGTGTTTATGTAAAAAATAATTTTACACTTGCTACTAATACAAGTGGAATTACTTTAAATGGCAACAGCGAAGTAAGCCATAATGGTAAAGATGGTATCTATTTTGAGGGTAAGGGGAACATTGTGATTGCGAATGTTGATGCAACTGATAATAGTTCGACCCCGGGCTTTGGTGTAGGAATTAATATTACAAACGTAGCGGGAACGGGAAATGTGAGTGTCGGAACCAGTTTAGCAGGATGGCTTAACGATGTAAGCAATAACTATTATTCTGGAATTGAGATACGTACAAATGGAGTTGTTACTCTTAGTAATATCGTGGCTAATTTTAATGGAAATTCATCAAACGTTTCTGATCCTCATGGGTGGGGAGTGAAAATCATTAATGACACGGCTTCGTTGCCAAAGTCTGTAACACTATTAGGGACAAATGAATTTTTATCTAATTACAATGACGGCCTCTATATTTTAACAGATGGTGCTGTTGTTCTAAATAAAATAACATCTGCCACTAATGGTGGGTACGGAGCCTTTGTTGATAACCGCGGCACACCACATACCCCTGCTGTTCCGCAAATAGTTACCATCAGCGGTTATGGGAATTTTCATGATAACCCATTCACAGGCTTAAGAATCCAAGCCTATGGACAGGTTACATTAACCAATATAACTGCATCTGCAAATGGAGGTGGTGGTGTTTATGTTGATTTGTGTGATTTCTCCGTAAACTGTGTTACTAGTAGTCTGAAGAAGGGGGTAACAATTAATACTGGAGTGAATGTATCAAATAATACAGGTGTTGGTTTGGAAATTCATACGCTAGGTGCTATAGTATTAAATAACCTCACTGCTGATAATAATACAAGCTATGGTGCCCTGCTAGATAATAATGAGAGCGGCGCATTGAGTGGAGTTACCATCAATGGACATGCCTGGAGTAATAATAATCAAAATACTGGCCTAGAGGTGGATTCTCTTGGAAGTATTACGATTGCCAATTTGTTAACTTCAGAGAACTTGAATTATGGAGCTCGTTTGACCAATAACCACGCTACTTCTGTAGGTAGCATTACCCTTTCTGGTTATGCCAAAGCTGTTCATAATAGTGCTGATGGAATTTTGTTGTTTAGTAATCGTGCCATTACTGTAACTAATTTTTATTCATATAACAATAGTGGTGCAGGTGTAATAATTAATAATACTTCCAGTACAGATGTCTTGCCTCAAAATGTTACCATTAATGGGACTAATGTGTTCTCCTTAAACGGAGATGATGGTTTAGATGTAATTACCTTCGGATCTATTACAACGAACAACATAACGGCCAGTCAAAATGGACAAAACGTGGGCTCCACAGGTTATGGCTTGCTCTTAGATAATGCATCCGGGGCCACACTTGCTAGAGGAATTACTTTGAATGGTGTCAATATCTTTGAAGACAACTTTGTTGATGGCCTTTATGCTCAATCACTCGGTTTAATCAAAGGCAATTCTCTAGGCGCAAATAATAATGGCGGCAACGGTGTCTATTTAGATAACAATTTTAGTTTTGGTTCTTTGGGTGTGACGTTGACTGGTAATAATCTTTTTGAAGGGAACGCTGGCCTTGGTCTTAGTATTTCTTCAAATGGTGCTGTGACCTTGAATAATATTCTGGCAAATAACAATTATAGCGATGGCGTTGATATATTTGCCTATAATGCGACTCTACCATCTAAGCTGACCATGACCGGGACAAACACTTTTAATGGGAATGCTGGAATGGGCCTAAGTGTTGATGTTGATGGTGCTATTACATTGAATAATATTTCAGCTAATGGAAACACTTTAAATGGAGCGTACTTAAATAATTATAGTGGTGTTGCCGGCACGTCTTCTTCCGCTACTCTAAAACTTACAGGCAACAATACCTTTAGTAATAATTTAAACACTGGTTTATATTTTGAGACCAATGGCCTCGCTGACATTAGCCATATCACTGCGGATAATAATGATTCTACTAATTTGAGTAATGGAAGTGGGGTGGATGGGTTTTCAGCAAATGCAGGTATCAATGTTGTTTGTGGTAGTATGACCAATAATGGAGTATTTGGTTGGCGATTTGGAGCCACTACCATTATCTCTTTGAAAGGTGTATTTTCCTTTGGAAATGGAAATGTTAGTGAAGTGAACAAATTAAGTGGCATTCTTGTAGAATCGCGTGCTTGCCCATAGCCCACTATTTTATGAAGAATAAAAAGAGAGGCGACTTCAGGTTGCCTCTCTTTTTATCATTATCTGCTCAGAAATGTTTATAAATCTATCAAAAGCCTTGCAAATAGTACTTTGGTTCTTCTATTCACCTTTCAGAATTGTTACGAACCAAAGTATAATTTTTACACTGAATTTACATAAAATTTTGTAAAATAGAAAAAGAAGTTCTTTTAATAAAAATCCACATATTTTAGATAAGAAGTTTCCCTCGGAAACCTTGTAGTATCGAATGAGTGAACTGAAAGAGGATAGTTATGTTAATAAAACCTAGAATAGCTACGACTTTATTGATGGTTTTTCTTGTATTTTTAGCCAGCGCTGTCATCACTGTACCAGCTTTTGCAGATGATGGGCAGCCACCCATAACTCCAGAGGCGATTAATACTATTGAGCCATCGGCCGATACTACTTCTATAGACGCTTCGTCGCCTACTCCTGAACCTGATTCTACACAAATAACAGAAGCTACTCCTGATGTTCAAGTTTTTGAGGAATCTCCTGTAGCTACGGAAAAACTACTAGCAAACATCCCCGAGAATACTGATGTTGTACTCCTGAACCAGAATGGCGAATCAGTTCCGCTCGTTACGCAAGAAGCGGCGAGTATCATCGTCACAGGAGATCCAATTTGGTGCCCAGCTGGTGTAGCTATTCCTGTTGCAGGAGTGAATGGATGTACAGATCCTGGGCTTGCCAATGTAAATTATGATCCTACTTCTTTAGGTAGTTTATTGTCATATCTTGCAAATAATCAGCCAAATGTAGATGGTGTTATTTGGATTGAAGCTGGGTATGACAAAACAAAAGATATTGCCCCGATTACTTTCAATGGGGCTACCTTAACTACTATGGCTAATTTTAAGTTGACCTTAAAAGGCGGGTGGCTTGGATGCCCATTAGGAGTTTGTGTTGGAACGATTGATACCAACTCTCCATCTGTTTTTGATGACGCTATTAGCATTATTAACTGGAAGAACGATGTTACTTTAAGTGATATTGTTGTTGATACCAGTACAGCTTCTTATGGGGTAGAAGTAAGTACTACAAAAAGCATAAATTTAAACCGAGTCAAGTCTATAAATAATGTGGGGCCAGGCAACGGTGCTTTATTAGATAATACTTCGAGTACAACAGCTAACGCTGTTACAGTAAGTAATAGCAAATTTAGTGATAACGATGGGTTTGGATTAACAGTTTATTCCAAGGGAAATATTACACTTGCGAGCCTGTTTATTGAGAATAATGGGTTTGGTGCTTTAAGCCAGCATGGTGCAGTAATCGATAATTCTGCGAGTACCACTGCAGCATCTATAACAATTACAGGTAGCACATTTGCTGGAAATAAATTAGATGGTTTACAGCTTATTTCCAAGGGCTTGGTAACTCTTGCTAATATAAATACAAATACAAACGGAAGCATTGGTGCAGATATAGATAATTCTAATGCCAATACTCCACTGAATGTAGTAATGACTGGTGATAATACTTTTAATACAAATGGGGGATACGGACTGTATGTTAAATCAAAAGGTGCTATTACCTTAAATAATGTTTTAGCAAATAAAAATAGTAATATGGGCGCCTACTTAACCAATGATTTCACAGGTGCAGCGGGTGCCATTACGTTAACTGGTTTTAATGTATTTACTGAAAATATTGACAATGGGTTATTTATTACGAGTAGAGGTGCAATTGTTATAAATAACATCACTGCCAGTTCCAATGGGCAATCTGGCGCAAATATACAAAATACCATGGCTGGAATTGTTACCCCACAGCCAGTCACGCTTGCGGGCACAAATCGATTTGAAGATAATAATGGATCTTGGGGATTGGTGATTAAGTCCAATGGATTAATCACTACCAATAACATCAATGCTAATATTAACAAATTTCTTGGGGTTGAAATTGATAATAGCACAGGTGTAAATGCTGGCGTTTCAATGACGGGTACAAATTCATTTAATGCTAATGGCACGATTGGCCTTTTGGTTTCAAGTAAAGGTAGCTTGAGCCTCGCAAATGTCAATGCCAATGGAAATACTTTTGAGGGGGCGACCTTAAGTAATTACAATTCTTCTGCCCCAATGAATATTACATTATCTGGTACAAACTCTTTCTCTAACAATGGGTCAGATGGATTGCTTGTAGATACAAAAGGGATTGTCACAATCAGTAATATTACGGCTAGCAATAATACTGGGAATGGTGCTGGATTGGATAATCATGTTCATGGTAATCCATCCTCGCTTAAAGGCATTACACTTACTGGTACAAATATATTTAGTAATAATAAGAATAATGGCCTGGTAGTCAATTCTTATGGAGTCGTTACCTTGGCAAATATTACAGCTAGTTCTAACGGTGATAGCTCCGGAGAAAATGGGGTTAATATAACGAATGGTTATGTTGGTACCACTATCACACCAGTAGCTGTTACATTAACTGGTGTTAATTTCTTCAATAGTAATTTTTCTTCAGGCCTTTCCGTTGCTTCTTTAGGCGCGATTACGGTCAATAATGTCTCCGCGAATGATAATCACAATGGATATGGCGTAACCCTAGATAACAAAAATGCAGCTTCATCAGCAGTAAGTGTAATAGGTGCTCCTTCTTTGAATCATAATAAACTTACTGGTTTATATGTTCAATCAAAGGGTACTATTACTATTTCTAATGTGAACGCAGGTCAGTCTATTACGGAGTATGGTGCTCAACTTGATAATACATTCAGTACAACTCAGTCAGGCATTGTAGTAAGTGGAATAAATACCTTCAATTCTAATTACAATACTGGCCTGTATATTAGGTCAAAAGGAACAGTTTCTATAAATAGTGTTACGGCAAATAGTAACGGTCTTACTTCTTCTGGGTATGGTGCAGATATTTCTAACTTGAGTGCTTCTCCTGTGGCAAAAACAATTTCAATCACAGGAGTAAATAAGTTTAATGATAATAAAAGTGGTGGTTTACTAGTTAATGCAAAAGGTGCAATTTCTGTATCTAGTGTAACAGCTAGTAACAATGTCAATGGAGAAGGGGTATCTCTTAATAATATAAGTGGGTCTTATGCTGTAACAGTAGCTGGGTCTAATACTTTTAATAACAACCTGAATGATGGCCTTTTGATTAACAGTCTTGGCGTTGTAACACTTAGCAATATTACTGCTTCTTATAATGGTGCTCTATTAGGAAACGGTAGGGGAGTAACTGTGATCAATGATTTGGCCGGCTCACTCGGCTCTGTGGCTATTTCTGGAAGTAACGTTTTTAATAACAACAAAAATACTGGTTTGTATATTGTATCTCGTGGCACGATTTCTATTTCAGGTGTGACCGCTAGTTCGAATGGGAATGCAATTTTAGAATATGGTGTCTATTTAGATAATACTAATGCTGTCACCAATAAATCAATCGTAGTTGGTGGTGTAAACACATTTAATCTTAATTATGATGGTGGTTTATTTGTAAACACTAAAGGTACAGTAACCTCGCCTGCTACAGCAACCTTGAATGCTGATTTAAATAGCAATGGAGTGGGAATTTACATTAGTAACACACTTGCTGGTACATCCCCACAAGTTGTTTCTTTACTTGGAAAAATCAATGTTTCTTCTTCTTCTCAAGAAGGGCTTTATGTAAAGAGTATAGGAGCTATTACAGTAAATAATATCAAAGCTACAGGAAACAACATAAGCGGACTTGGCGCCGGTGGGGTGGTCTTGAAAAATGACATAAGTGGTGTTCTTCCTAGTGTTCCCCCAGGAGTTTATATTGGCGGCACAAATAGCTTTACAGGAAATGAGATTTACGGTCTTCAGATATTAACTTCTGGTGTGATTTCAGTAGCCAATATTACTGCGATGGATAACACTGGAGATGGCGTTCATTTGGAGAATAACCATGAAAAGAATAACACATCTAAAGCACTAGGAGTTACAGTTTCTGGAGTAAACAAAATAACCGGAAATGGCTTTGATGGATTGTTCGTGGATTCAGCTGGCTTGGTAACACTTAGTAATATTACTTCTCAAAATAATGGTGGTAATGGAGCCTTCGTAAACACCGAAAGTCTGGGGCCAACTTTACCTCAATCTGTTACCCTTTTAGGGACAAACAATTTCAGTGGTAATGGAGATGATGGTTTAAATATTAGTGCATATGGTTCTGTGAACATATCTGGCATTACTGCGAAATCTAATGGCGGCTATGGCTTGAAAGTAGTTAATAATTCTGGGTATATGCCCGCAAATGTAACTATTTCAGGCATAAATACATTTACTGGAAATCAGACTGGCGGCCTTTATGTTATATCTATTGGGTCAATTACAGTAAGCAGCCTTACTGCAACAGATACAACCAACGGAACTGGTGCATACCTCCATAATGATTGGTCGTATACAATTCCTGTCACATTGGTCATTAAACAGAGTGTTGGTACGATTACCCTAAGTGGGCTTAATACATTTACCGGCAATTATGTTACTGGACTGGATGTGGGCTCATTTGGCGCCATAACTTTGAATAGTGTGAATGCAAGTAATAATGGTCACCTAGCTATTGGTTATGGTGTGAAATTGACAAACAAACTTTCAACAGCTACGATTGCCCCCAAAGTTACACTTACTGGCAACAATATTTTTAATGGCAATAAACAAAATGGATTAGATGTGAACTCGAGAGGAGCAATCACTGTAAGCAACCTTATAGCTAATAATAATAATGATTATGGCGCCTACTTTGATAATGATACAGGTGGTAGTGCTGGTATCACAATTACAGGTTTTAGTACTACACTTTCTAATACTACATCTGGTTTGGTAACTCGCTCTTCTGGTGCAATTAATCTCACGAAGGTAACCGCTGACAATAATGGAAATAACGGCCTGTTTATTATTACCTCAAGTACGGCAGTGGTTACTTGTGGTAGCTTCATTAATAACACAGGTTTTGGATTGCAAGTTACTCTGGCCTCTACCCTTACCTTGAAAGGTGTAATCACTGCTGGAAATGCTGGTGGTGATACCAGTATCACAGGTGTACTTCCAAGCTCTGTGATTATTGTGCGTGCCTGCCCATTGCCATAATGAATGCAATGGGAATTTAGGAGAAAACAAATGAAACGATCAATTCGATCTTTGATGATAACTCTGTCTGTTGTACTGACTTTCGCTTTCAGTGCAATTTGGACAATCCCTGTTTTGGCTGATGATATAACCCCGCCTCCTGCACCTACGCCGGAAGTTGTTCTACCTATAGAGGATACTCCTGTGGCTGAAGGTATCCCTACTACACAACCAATACTGATTCCGGATGTACTTTCAGACGAAGGGTCTACAGTTGTAACTGAACAAATTACAGGTCAACCTGAAGCGACATTACTTTCTCAGATTCCTGAAAATACAGATGTAATCGTTCTCAATGAAAATGGAGATATTGTTCCACTTGCAACACAAGAAGCTTCTGAAATTATTACATCAGATATTGACCCAATGTGGTGTCCCGCTTCAGTAGCCGTACCAACTGCAAATAAGTTTGGTTGTACCAATTCGTTTGCATCTTTTACCGAGCTATTTAATGCATTGAAAGGATCAAACAATCCGAAAGCAGATGGAATTATTTGGGTCTCTAAAGGATACGATGCCAGTATTAATAGCAATCTTGATTACCAAGTACCAAGTTTTATACTTGATGGTAGTAATATTTCAGAATTTAAAACGATGAGTGGTTATAAATTAACCATAAAAGGCGGGTGGAATGGTAATGGAATAGCCACTGTTGATACTACAACTCCATCAAAAATATTAGCGCCCCTTCAAATTCTTAATTGGAAAAATGATGTGACGCTGAGTGACCTTGTCTTTGATCTTTCAAGTGGGGTCACTTCTGGGGATGGGTTGATTGTTCAGACTACAAAAAATATTAAATTAGATCGTGTGTCTGTAAACGGAAATGTGAATGGCGGTGGCGCAAATTTAGATAATTCTACTGGCGCATCCACTGTGACCGTTACTATTAATAATAGGAACACACTACTTACAAAAGACACTTTTTCTGGAAATAACGGTGATGGATTAAAGATTCATTCCACAGGAAAGATTACCCTCGCAAACATTATTGCTAATAACAATAATGACGGCTTGGGGAATGGTGGAAATGGTTTGAATGTAGATAATGCAATTTCATCCACAAAGCAAGGAGTTACCCTTTCGGGCTTAAATGAGTTTAAAGGAAATCTTTTTGTTGGGTTATATGTTAAGTCGTCAGGGTTGATTACAGTCACAGATGTTACAGCTAGTAACAATGGTGATGGTGGAGCTTATTTATACAACGCTGATCCTGGAAATTCCGCTACAATTGTATTAGCTGGAACAAATATTTTTAATGATAACTTGTATGGTTTGCAAGTCCTTACAAATGGTGCCTTAAATGTCAGTAATCTTTATGTAAACTCCAACCTAGGATTTGGAGCAAATTTATCAAATGCTAATGCTACTCCTCCACAAGCTTTTACAATAAAGTCTAGCCAATTCAAATTTAATGGCGATTATGGTTTACAAATAGCTTCTAAAGGCCTTGTAACTATTACAAATGTTACAGCAAATTCCAATGGTGGTGTAGGAATTTCTGTTGATAATACCCCTGGAGTTTTAGGAGTGACTCTTACTTCGACCGTTGTAGATGCTTATACCTTTAACAATAATGGACAAGAAGGTATAAAAATTCACAGCCGTGGTGCCATTGTTTTGAATAATATTATTGCCAATAATAATGGGCTCTTAAGTGCCATTGCTTATAGTGCGGAAATTGATAATGCATTGGCTTCCCCTGCTCAGAATGTGACTCTTACAGGCACAAATACTTTTAATAATAATCATGTTGGTGGTTTATATATTCATACTGTTGGTTCGATTGTATTAACTAATATTAATGCCAATGGAAATGGAAATGGGAATCCCAATGGGAGTGGAGTAGTTTTAAGTAATGAAGATGCCTCCTTAACTTCCCCAAAGGCAGTTACTCTAAATGGTACAAACGTAATGAGTAACAACAAGTCCTCAGGCCTTTCAATTGAGACCATTGGATTAATTACGATAAATAGTTTAACTGCCAATGGCAATGGGTCTGACCTAAATGATGCAGTAATTTTAAGCAATATAGGTGCAAATATTCCATTAGGTGTTACTTTGACAGGTAATAATTTTATTAATAATAACTACAAAAGTGGTTTAGTAGTTACCTCCAAAGGATTAGTAAAAATCAATAGCTTGACAGCTAGTGGAAATGGATCACTTGCCCCCAGTTTTTTTGTTCCAGGCTATGGAGTTGATATTGATAATACAGCCTCCTCTACATTTGCAGGCGTAAATTTTACTGGGACTAATTCCTTTATTGGAAATTATGATACCGGCCTTAGAATTCAAACAGACGGTGCTGTTAATTTGGTTAACCTTGTTGCGCAATCGACAGTCAATGGTGATGGTGTTAATGTTAATAATCAGACAGCTAGCACTTTAATAACCCCTCAGAATGTAACAATTAGTGGTGCGAACAACTTTAGTTTGAATTCAGGTAATGGACTTTCTGTTTTTTCGTATGGCATTATTTCAGTTGCAAATGTTGTTGCAGACCAAAATGGCTCTGGTGGAACAGAGTATGGAATCCTTCTCGATAATCATGCTGCTACTGTAGTAAAACCAGTTTCTTTGACCGGCGTAAATCTTGTAACCAAGACAGATGGATCTGGCGGGGTATATATTTTGTCAAAGGGTGTCATTTCAGTGGCTGGGTTGACTGCAAGTGAAACCACAAATGGAGACGGCGCTTATTTGTATAATGCCTACCCCGGTTTTAAAAACGGCATTACTGTAACTGGCATTAATAAATTCATTGGAAATAGTGGGGTAGGGTTGAACATTACTAGTTTGGGAACTGTTACAACAAATAATGTGACGACTACTTCCAATCATCTTCAAGGAATGAATATTGATGCTGATAATTCAGGAGCAATTGGCTCGGTTAACGTAATAGGAACTAATGTTTTTAATAATAATTATCTTGATGGATTAAATGTTGTCAGTTTGGGTGTTATTACTATTAACAACGTTACAGCTAATCAAAATGGGCTTGTGTCATCTAATGGCGGTGGCGCTACTTTAAGTAATAAGAATGCTACATTGAAAAATGTTGTATTAACAGGCTCAAACATATTCACTGGGAATTATTATTATGGTCTGTCTGTAGAAACTTCAGGAGCAATTACTTCTTCATCAGTATTAACCTCAAACAATACAGCAAATGCTGTCTCAACAGGTTTTGATTCTGGTATATATCTAAACAATACATTCGGTGGAACAGGCTCTAGACAACCAATAACATTATCCGGGAAGACAACAGTTTTGAATAATTCTGGATATGGTTTGAATATTGTGTCTAGTGGGCTGATTACTGTTAATGGACTGACCGCTACTGGAAATGCTCTTAGTGGTGGACATTATTATGGAGCATATCTTAATAATGTAAATGCAAGCACATCATCAGGCGCTCTTGGTGTAACTTTAGGAGGTATTAACAATACCTCTGATAATAGTTGGGAAGGAATTTTTGTAACGACAAAAGGTGCTATTACCGTTGGTAATCTTACTGCTAATGGAAACGGGTTGAATATTAATGCAGCAAAAGGGGCAATTCTTGATAATAGTTCAGGGACAATTGGGGTTACCATGACTGGTGTAAATACATTTAATGGGAATAAGGCTGGTGGTTTGGATATTTTGACAAATGGGGCTGTTTCCTTGAATTCTATTACAGCTTCTGATACCAAACAGGGTCTGGGAGTGACAATTGATAATGCTTCAAACCCCGCTGCTCCACAAAACGTTACTTTTACGGGTTTAAGTGTTTTTAATAGTAATTTTGATACTGGCGCAGAAATCAAGTCTTATGGAGTAGTGACGTTTAATGGAGTTACCGCAAACTTTAATGGTTTAGGGCTTGGCTCTGGTTATGGAATTAGTGTTGATAACTATAATTTGTCTGGTACCCTTTCCAAGAATGTGGTCTTTAATGGGACCAATACACTTAATGGAAACCAATCTGGTGGTTTGACTGTTGTTACCTTAGGTTCGATTGTTATAAATAACTTAACTGCTAGTGGAAATGTTGCCGGTGATGGTGTATATCTAAAGAATGATATTTCTAACTCTACAAGTGCAGTGACTTTAACAGGAACTAATAAATTTGAGAACAATTACACCAATGGCCTGAAAATTTCATCTTTGGGTGCAATCACGTTGAGCAATATTATATCTAACGGGAATGGACATACGACGACTGGTTATGGTGTATATGTTGAAAATTATACAGCGGTAACACCCCAAAAAGTGACTTTTACAGGCTCCAACACATTTAATAGCAACAAACAAGCAGGTTTATATATCCATTCAAAAGGAGCGATTTCCTTAAATAGTGTGACAGCAAATACCAATGGCACTGAGGGTGTGAATGTTGATAATGATGAAGTTGGTGCGTCAGGTGGTGTAACCTTTACTGGTAATAATACATTCACAAATAACTTGGGAACAGGATTAAAAATTGTTTCCCAAGATGTCGTAAGTATTGCAAAGGTAGTTTCTAACAATAATACGCTAGATGGGTTGGCTATCGTAACAACTGGGAATGTCACCCTCACATGTGGAAATTTTGTGAAAAATACCCAAAATGGATGGTCAATTTCAAGTCCCTCAGTTGTTACATTAATTGCTGTAGTTTCATCTGGGAATGGAGTTAATACTTCATTGACAGGTGGCGGTTCACTGATAACGGTTCGCAACTGCCCATTACCATAGAGTGAGTGATAGAGCTGCGAATTAGGCTAAAATTAGGGACGGTTGAAATACACCGTCCCTAATTTTAAATTTGCAAAGGATATAATGCTATATGAAAAATAATCGTTCTGTTGCTTTTGGTGTAGTGATTTTCACAATTATAGTAATTATTGTGATTGTTGGATCTCAAATTGGCTTTGCACCAACTACCCCAAAGTCGTCTGCAAGTTCAGAAACCCCGGCACCAGCTATAACGGCCACTTCGGATCCATGTGCAGATGCGAATATTGCAGTTTCAATTTCTGATTTTGAGAAATTATCCCGTGAATTTGAAGATATTTATAATATTGCAGCTATTACTGCCTCAAACCAACTTACACCATTGACAACTGACCTGCAGAGAGTACGGAGAGAGGCTGAAGATTATTCAGCACCTTCTTGTTTATCAACATTAAAAGGTCTCCAAATCAATTATATGAATGCATATATTGAGGCATTAATGACATTAATTGCTGCATTGCAAGTAAAGGTCGATCCACTTCCTAATATGACCCAGGCGCAATATGATCAAGCTATGAATGATGCTCTTTCCCCATATTATTCACGAGCTAGCCAGCTTGTAACTGAAGCAGCGGCTTTACAAAATAAATATGTTATTGAGAAGGCACGTTTGCTTGGTGTTACCTTGGCTCCAACGCCAACCTCTGTTTTGCCTGTTCAAATTACTGCCACGCCAACTCCATAAGGCTTATTTTATCTACATGCTTAAACAAAAAGGTTCTCAACATTGAGAACCTTTTTGTTTTGATTATTTTTTAGAAGGTGTACTCATTTCATGCTTAACTGCATTATACAGGTTCTCAGCTTTTAACTCACTAAGCGCATAACAAGGCGCTTCCAGATGATCAGCCAATTGTTGAGCAAGACCCTGGTCAAACGCTGCATGTTCCATATTGATTACAACAGAACGAATTTTGTCAGCCGCAATCATTTCGGCAAACTTGAAAGATTCTTCCTGTGGGGGAAGGGTACCTAGAGACACATTGCCAGCACCATCTGTCATCACCATCAAAAGCGGCTCAACATCTGGGTGAATATGTTTTTCATGTTTCAAGACATCATGCGCCATAAATAGACCAGCGGATAATGGTGTCTTTCCACCAACAGGAATATCCATCAATGCACGTTGTGCCAGTTGAACGGAGTTTGTCGGAGCAAGGACCAGAGTAGCTCGATCTTTTTGGAATACGATTAACCCTACCCGGTCACGGCGCTGATACGCGTCGGTCAGCAAAGAGAGAATTGCACCTTTTGTGGCATTCATACGTTCAGCCACTGCCATAGACCATGATGCATCTACAAGAAACAGAACCAAATTCGCCACTCTTTTGACGCGAATTTTTCGTTGTAAGTCGCCTCGTTTAATGGAGAAGGCAAGTTTCTTACGTTCTTCAGTGCGCTGATTTTGGAAAGGTGCAGCGGCACGAAACGTGGCATCAAAGGCAATGTCCGTGAGGTTATCCCCAGCGGGACGCGCTTTGATATAGCGGCCATGTTTGCGTTCTGTCTTGGTGAGAGAACGGCGGCCAGCTTGTTTACGAGTTAATTTATCGAGAGGGGTATTTAACTTACGAGGTTGGAAGGTCTCACCAGGTTTGACTTTTTGTCCGCCATCCCACCAGTTTGCATTTGTGCTTGCAAACACATCCTGTGGCATGGGTTCAGGCTGTCCCTGCTGAGGACCTTCCTGTGTTTCATCGTCGAGCTTTAAGTTTTTTTTTCCTCTGATTCGCCATCCTGCTTGCTCTCAGAGCTTTCATCATCTGTTTCGCTTGGCACAGACTGACCAGCCAGTTGTTCAATGCGTTCCTGCAACTGTTCTGTGGTCATCTCAGCCTGTTGGAAGGGAGTACGTTTGATGCGATGAGGAAGTGCCAATTCAGCAGCGAGGGCAATATCGTGATCATTGATTTTGGTACGGCCTTCAAACGCAGCCTCAGCACGCGCTGCTTTTAAGATGACCAAATCTGCTCGGTGACCATCGACATTTAATGAGGCTGTGAGAGCGGCAATGGATAACAAATCACGGCTGGTATGAGTCACTTGGTCAACAAGCTCGCGACCGCGTTTGATTTTTTCGGAAAGTTCTTCTTCTTTCGGAAGCCATAACTTGCGGAAGGTTTCGGAATCTTTTTCGTAGGAAAGGTTCCGTTCCATGATGGTGACACGTTCACGAGCTTCACGGATACCGACGATTTCCACGGATAGCGCGAAGCGATCCAGCAATTGAGGGCGAAGATCTCCTTCTTCAGGATTCATCGTCCCAACGAGGATGAAGCGCGCTGGATGAGCGAAGGAAATGCCTTCACGTTCCACAGTGTTCACGCCCATGGCTGCTGAGTCGAGCAGGATGTCCACAACGTGATCATCAAGTAAGTTGACTTCATCGATGTAAAGCAAACCACGGTTGGCACCAGCTAAAACGCCGGGCTCATAGTGTCGTTCGCCTTTTTGAATGGCTTTTTCAATATCAAGGGTTCCCACAACGCGGTCTTCTGTGGCTGATACGGGTAAGTTAACGAAAGGGGTTAAGCGTTCTGTGGTGGGTAGCTTCTTGGAACCCACTGCGCGTTCCTTACATTCAGTACACCATGTTGCAGGTTTTTCAGGATCACAACCAAAACGACAATCCTGTACAACTTGAACTTTAGGAAGCAAAGCGGCTAATGAACGTGCTGCTGTGGATTTCGCTGTACCGCGTTCACCACGAATCAACACACCACCAATGCGAGTGTCAACTGCATTGAGAATGAGAGCGCGTTTCATGCGCTCCTGTCCAACGATTGCTGTAAATGGGAAGATAGCAGGCATTTTTTTACTCCAGCCCGTGATTATAACCCTTCTTTCAATTTATTTTGGGGTGTACTTGAGGGATTTTTCGTGACAAAACTAGTACTGCAGAATGAGTATCAGGGTTGTCAACTTGTGCAATGCCTTGTATAATCTATCTCACATTTCTTTTTTAATTGGAGTCACAAGTGATGGATCAAAATGAAGCCCTGAGTGGGCAGGGGGCCGCTAATGCGCAGGGAGACCAGCCCAACAATCAAACAATGGAGTCACTGCTTGAGTCTGAGTCTCTAAGCGTTGAGTTACCCCAGGCGGGAGAGATCCGCAAGGGTATGATCGCTAGCATTGGCCAAAGTCAGATTCTTGTGAGTATCGGCGCCAAATCTGAAGGCGTTATTAATAGCCGTGAGTTGGAACAACTCACGGAAGAAGAACGTGCTGCTCTTAAGGTAGGTCAAGAGATCAGCGTGTTTGTCATTCGTCCTGAAGATGAGAATGGCAATGTTGTACTTTCCTTCAAACGTGCCCAGGAACAAATGTCTTGGGAAAACGTAGAAAAAATGATTGCTGATGAAACAGTGATTGACAGCAAAATCATTGGTTTCAATAAAGGTGGTTTGATTGTTGGTATCGGTAGCTTGCGTGGTTTTGTGCCTTCGTCACAATTCAGCGCAACTCGCCGCTCACAATCTACAGGGGATACCCCTGAACAACGCTGGCAGAAAATGATTGGCCAGGCAATTTCCGTCCGTATCATTGAAGTGGATCGTGAACGCCGCCGCCTGATTCTTTCTGAACGCGCTACCAATACCGAATCCCGCGCCTCAATGAAGGACCGCGTCATTAGTGAACTCGAAGAAGGCAAGACCTATACTGGCCGCGTAACCAGCCTCGCTGACTTTGGCGCATTCGTCAATGTCAACGGTGCTGATGGCCTCGTCCATCTTTCTGAACTTTCATGGGACCGCATTCAGCATCCCAAGGAAATTCTTGAAGTGGGACAAGAAGTACAAGTTAAAGTCATCAATGTTGATCGTGATAAGAAGCGCATTGGCCTTTCCATGCGTGCCTTACAGGATGATCCCTGGAAGAATCGTGTTGAGAAGTTCAGCGTTGGTCAGCTTGTTGAAGGTGTTATTACTCGCCTGACCAAGTTTGGCGCTTTCGCCCGTCTCGAAGGAGATATCGAAGGTCTCATTCACATCTCTGAGTTAAGTGAGAACCGCGTCGAGCATCCTAAAGAAGTTCTCAAAGAAGGCGATGTCAAAACCCTTCGCGTCATCCGCATCGACTCCGATCAACACCGCATTGGCCTGAGCCTTCGCAAAGTTGACTCCGCTGCCTTTGCAGACAAAGACTTCAAATTGCTCACACAAGAGTTTGGTGAGCAAGGCGACGACAAGGAATAAAGAACATAGAGCGCACCGCAAGGTGCGCTCTTCAATAATCTCATGACCCTACTCGTAGATGCTCACGCAGATATTGCCTGGAACATGTTCAATTATGGGCGTGATTACACTCGTTCTGCTGCCGAAACGCGGAGCCTTGAGGTTGGTTCCCCAGTTGTAAAACATAACGGAGACACCTTATTAGGTTGGCCTGATTATCAGCGCGGAAATGTAGCGATTATTTTCTCAACTCTCTTTGCATGCCCAATTCGTTTTAAATCCTCTGACGAAGAAAAACATATCTATAAAAATTTTGATGAAGCACATGCCCTGTATCGCGAACAGTTGATGCAGTACCATCGTATGACAGATGCCATGCCTGATAAATTCAGACTAATCGCATCTGCCTCTGACCTGAAGCTGGTTCTTAACCATTGGCAGAATCCCAACCCCAGCGGACATCCTGTTGGCATGGTGGTCTTGATGGAAGGGGCTGAGGCGGTGCGTCATCCATCTGAGTTGGAAGAATGGTATGAGTTAGGTGTCCGTTTGATTGGCCCTGCCTGGGTTGGGACACGATATTGTGGCGGGTGGCGTGAGCCAGGTCCGCTGACTGATGATGGACGGAAATTATTATCAGCCATGGCAGAATACAATTTTGTGCTTGATCTCAGTCATATGGACGAAAAAGCTGCGATTGAAGCCCTTGATATCTATCGTGGACCCATTGTCGGTACTCATGGGAATTGCCTGTCCCTTATGCCGAATACATCATCGAATCGTCATTTCTCAGATCGAATCATAGAAGGCATTATTGAACGTGATGGGGTAGTGGGGGTTGTGCCTTTCAACAGTTATCTCAAGGTTGGCTGGGACTTGAAAAAAAATAGTACCCGTGAAGAAGTTCCTTTGGATGTGGTCGCTCGACACATTGACCACATTTGTCAACTAGCAGGAGACTCACTGCATGCTGGAATCGGCTCTGATTTTGACGGTGGCTTTGGCTTACAGCATGTTCCCTCAGGAATTGATACCATAGCCGATTTGCAAAATCTGGTATCCTTATTGCAAGCACGAGGTTACACCGAAACCGATACAGAAAATATCCTCGGTGGTAATTGGATTAATCGCCTAAAGAGAGATTTACCCAGCTAATGAATTCAAATCAGCCTATTCCTGCAACAACCCCTGTGAATACATCTCCACTTGATGATGCCGTGACACCGCGTGTTCGGATCAGTGTCATTATCACCCTTTTAGGCTTGTCCCTTTTTGTAATTGGGGTAAAGCCAGATTGGTTTGGTTGGGATCGTAGCCCGATTGTTGGGTTTGTGCAAATTTCTATTTTTCTTTTTGGACTTGCCATTATTTGCCTTGGTGGTTATTTGGGCATTCTTACCCTGTGGTGGGGATATGAACGCACCATTATTTCAGATATCGGTTCCAGGTTGATTGGGACTGGTTATGTTGTATCAGTGTTTGCCGGCATGGCAGATATTTTTGGAATGGGGTCTCAGGCCTTTCCACAAGTTCCATATTTTGGGCCATGGCAGGCTACTGGTGTGCTGATAGGGCAGGGCATCATCGCCTTGGGCTTCCTGATGTTTATCCCATATCATCCTAGAAAAGCAACATCTCCCACAGAATAAAAAACACCCGAGTTATCGGGTGTTTTTTATTCTGTGCCCCCACGGGGATTCGAACCCCGGTCGTAGCCTTGAAAGGGCTGCGTCCTAGTCCACTAGACGATGGGGGCAAAGGCACTTAATTTTTGAGCGGGCGGATTGTATCACCCCCCTTGGTGACCGTCAAGCGATTTGGTGAGTTAATTTTCAGGCTTAACTCGTTGGCTAAGAAGGGCCATCATGTCCACTTGTTTGCGGTTGATAAGCAATCCAGCACTTTCCACACGTAAGCTTGGGATGAGGATGGCAGTGACAACTGCCTTAAACATGGGGATAAACTCGCGTGTCCCTTCATTCATTAAGACTGGAAAATCGAACCTTCCAGGTAATTCCATAATTCCTTCAATTTCAAACATTTGAGTTGTCACTCGCACTGCATACTCAGTAACACTGCTATATCCACCGCGAACCATGGCGTGCGGACCAAGGTCCTCGCGGCGGCCCATACAAATAACGTGGATTTGTTTCTTCATCATGCGCACCATCTCAAAATGGTCCACCAGTTTGGTAGGCATATGTAGGCGTGCAAGGCGGGCATCGTTGACCTCAATCGCAGAATGAGAATTATCGTTCATCATTCCCATGACGCCATGGCTGGTAATCATGGTTTTACCCACAATTCGATACCCAGCAGTCAGAATATCAGTGGAAAGAAAACGATAAGTTCGGGGGGATGTATCCATCGCCATAATCAGGATTTCTCCGAAAGTCAGGAATTTGTGAGTGGTCGAGCCGAGTTGTGTGGACGCTTACGTATCGAAGGGATGCGTCGTTTGCCAGAGGTGGGACTGCCTGCGTTGGGGCTTAAGAGAATTTTCATCCAGGCAATTGCTTTTCCATCATAGTCACGCTTCCCACAAATATCACATACCCAGGCTGGGAAGTGAGGTACGGTCACCAATTCTTCGCCCAGCCAGGTGTAGTAGGTGATGAGGCGTGGATGCATAATCCCAGCGGAACACTCAGTACAAGGGAAGGGAGAAGGAAGCGCAAATTCTGTTTCTGGTTCGCTCATCTAAGTAAAATTCCTACTGTTTTGCAAGCACTTCTGTATGTTCAATCATTTTCCAAAATGGGGGAGGCCAGTAAATTAAAACGGCTTTCCCTACAATCTTATCAAAGGGCAGTAATCCCCAGGAATGTGAATCGGATGAATTGTTTCGGTTATCACCCAATACAAAAAGATTCTTGTCACTTACTACCCAATCTCCATCATAATTTGGGGCTTGGGCGATGTAAGGTTCATTCAAGACCACGCCGTTTACAGAAACCTGACCGTTGTGCACGCCAACTTTGTCGCCGGGCAAACCGATTACCCTTTTGATTAAATCTTCACTTGGGTTAACTGGGTAATGAAACACGATAATATCGCCACGATTGATTTCACCAAAGCGATAACTCATCTTATTGACCAGAACAAATTCACCATCTTCCAATGTGGGGCGCATGCTAAATCCATCCACACGCACGCGGGCTGAAAGCGCATTAATCCCAAGGAATAAGACAACGGCCAGAATGAGGGTTTCTAGGATATCAAGGGCGAATCTGCCCCAGTTCATTGTTTCTTCTGCAGGAGCTTGGGGATCTTCCTGCACTTGCTGCTCTAAATTTTCCAAACCTGCCTCCATACTTTCTAGGCAAAATTATACTTCCGTTTTTTGACGCCCTGCTCACACTTAAGTCTTACTCATGTATAGCAGGTTGGGACATGATTTCTGAAGCAGAATCTCCCAAATTGGCCTTTATCGCCTATTTGATAACAAGAACGCTTCATTCTGCGCTCTGGCTGGGTGCTGCTTCGATCAGCTTGAGGTAAATCTGACTAATAGTAGCATGCTCATTTCTAGATTGCAGATTTCGTAAAGAATTTGCAAGGGTAGATTCTGTATGTAGGTGGCGAGGCAGGCTTGAGCTTGGAAAGATGCGGGAGGTTTATCCTTCACAAAAATTTTGTTTGGATTGATGCCCTGATTTTGGGATTTCTTGCCAGGCCCGTACAAATTCAAACTGCTCAGGTGTTTCGGGAGATGTGGTGTAGTAATTTAGTGGGCGGGTTCTGAATAAAGTATGAACGCGCTTTAGGGCTTCTTCTACGCCGAGACCATGCCGAATGAGATAACAGCCGACCGTGATACCCGTGCGACCAACACCGCCCCAACAATGAACATATACGCCACGACCTTGATTGAGCTCAGAATCGATGGTGTTGAGGATGTTGACCATGGTTTCGCGTGATGGCACACCATGGTCACGAATGGCAAACCGATAATAGGCTGGTTTGATTTCATAAATACGAGCCTCTTCTTTGAAGATGGGTTCGTAGGGAACGAGCTCGTGAGGTTGGGTGAGATCGATAAAAGTTTGAATGCCAGCTTCGATGAAAGCATCCATGCGGCGGCGGGTTTGCTCATCGTTATGACTGCCAGGATATTCACCAGCGAGAAAACTATTTTCTTTAACCCAATAGGAATCGATAATAGGAAGTTTAGTCATATTATTGAGGAAAAGCTGTACAAAGGTTGTTGAGAATGTGGGCGCGCAATTGAACGAGTTCTGGATATTGATAGAAGAAAAGGACTTTTTCCTCTGCGATGGTATTGCCTTCAGGTTTAGGACCTAAGACAAAGAAGGCCCAGGACTCGGCAATATCTTCTTCGGGGTTGGTGGGGGCGTAGTCTGTTACGAATTGATCCTGATACTTTTGGTAGAAGGCATCCAATTTATCATAATAGACAGTCTCATCTTCTTCGAGGTTGATTTCATTCCACTCATCGTGAATATCTGTCCAGAATTGATCGTAGAATGCATTGATATAAGCATCAGAATTGGCACAGCCTTCGCCAGGGAAGTAATTGGGGCAGGCGGATACTTCTTTGAGGTAGATGTCATTATCATCAGGATTGTTGAAGATGGCTTCACTCGGTGGAACTTGATCTGGTCCAAGGGTGAGCAAGTGACCAAATTCGTGCACCAAGGTGAAGGTGAGGCTGTAATAATCGGAGGTGTCGGCGAGATCAACCGTCAACGCCCATTGATTTGCGTCAGTTTCAGTTTGCGCGACAGAAGCAAGAACATTATCTACACCATCGGTATCGATAGAATATTCGGAAATCACAGAGCGGTTTTCAAGTGGGATGAGTTGGGTAAAATAATCCCATACTTCTTGCTGGGTTTGGGTATCCTCTTGCAGAGACTGTAGGTCTGAAGAAACAGATTCAAATGAGGGATCGGAGATTTGATCTCCATCCACGGCATATGTGGCGAGCAGAGTGCTTTCATCGCTGGTGGGGGAGGTTGTGGAGTCGTCAACACTGTCACTGGATGAAGTGGAGATGCTCATGATTTGGTCAGTTAGATCTGTACAGATGATGGATTCTGTTGTCGGTACATCTACAGGGGCTGAGGTGACCACAGCTTCTTCGGTTACGGGAGCAGAAGTTGAATCTGTTTCAGGGGCGGGGGTGCCCATTAAGGTGACGCAAGCCAAAGTGGAGAGGAGAAGCGTAGAGATTCCAAGCAATATTTTTGTGTGAGACATGGGTTTTCCTTAAAAATTTTTTCGCAAGGATACCATAAGGAAAACCCATTCAAAGTTACATTTATGTATGTTTTTTATTCAGCCCGATTAGGGGATTTTAATCCAGCCGGCATCGAGAAAATATAAATATAGGTAGCCGATGAGAAGAATGAACCACAGGGAGAGTTGCAGTTTATCCATGATGTTTTCCCAAGACATACTGAAGTTATCTTTGATGGTTTCAACGATACTTTCGAGGCTATCGAGTTTGTTTTTGACGTTGTCTTTCCAATCCTTTAAATAAAACTGGTCGTGAATGGCTTCATATAAATTGGCTGTGTACCAATCACCGATGAGCAACATATTTTGTTCCGCACGTTCAAAGCTGAGCATCATTTCAAGGCGATGTTCAGCAATTTGGCGAATCATGCCACGCGTGGGACGGGGACGTCGTTTGTTTTGAAAAAATGTTTCGCTAATTTTGTCGAGCATCTCTTCAATAGATTTGTCAAGCATGCGATAGCGAATCAATTGATAATTGCCGATTTTTAACAGCGCAATATCCGATTGATAATCGTCATTGGGTGCGATGATGACCGCGCCTTCCCAATCAACTACGGTAACTTCCTGGGCAGAATAATGGGTGCGCGATTTTAGAATATCTTCAATCTCGGCTGTGTCGAGTGTGTCTTTTTGTGAACGAATAAATTTGGCAAGAGAAACTGCGTTTTTCTCCAACCATTTATCTGGACTGGGTTTGGCGCTTTGCACCAATAAAATGCTGTATTCTTCATACAACCCATTTTGCCGAACAGCGGTGGGGATATATCGGCTTTGTAAAGCGCTTTGAATTTTTGTGCGATCTGATAATACAGAAGAAGCAAATGGATCTTTTAATTCAAAGTGGCATTCCACCATTTGGACACGATCATCAAAGCGTTGACGGACGATTGAAACTGCATATCCTTCGATGACAATGGTCTCTTCACTCAAAGTAACCAAATCAATATCGGTAGGTTGAAAATAAGGGGCGTCTTTAATCAATCCCTTAAATTGTTCAGGGGGAGGCGCACTGCCGTCGTCTGAATCGGGAAAAGCGAGCAGGTAGCAAATTTCCATATGGGGTTTCCTCTCTTGTGCGGTATGTTAAGTTTAACACAAGTGAGTTAGGAAACTTCTACATTTGAATTTAGAAATTGTCAAAAGAATTCACCACAGAGAACACAAAGATCACAGAGGAAAACTTTATAAAAGCTCTGTGGTTAAAGTTTTTGCCTAGTTTTCTAGGTACTCTCTGGATTTATTGAGTTTATTCATGAAAGACTATTGTGTATAAGAACAAATGCTTTGAATCATCGTTTGACGGATTTCGACCAATTCGGGAAATTGATAGAAGAATTTAATTTTTTGCTTTATGACACCGTTGCCTGTTGGCTTAGGCTCCAAGACAAAGTGCATGAATGACTCTGCGAGGTCTTCATTAATGTTTTTTGCGGCATAATCGCGGACAAATTCATCAGGGTGTTTGTTGTAGAAGTTTGTTACCAGTGCATAGAATTCATCAGGAGTATCGGTATGCGGTTTATACACTTCTTCCAGCCACTGATTGAAGATATCTTTCCAGAAGCTTTGATAAAACAAGTTGATATAAGAATTTGGCGTACTACAGCCATCTGGGGCAAGAAATTGCGGGCAAATGCCTGGGTTTTGTTGCCAGCCATAATAATAATCACTGGCTGGGATTTGGTCAGTGTTTAGTGTAATTAAGTGGCCGTATTCGTGAACCAGGGTATAGGTTAAATCAACAGGATTTTGAGCGTAGGCATAATCAATTCCAAGAATCCAATGAGAGCGGTCAGTTTCATCTTGTCCGCTGGGAGAGACCCAGCCTGCGTATGTTGAAGAACTGAATATTTCAAACCCTGTCAGCCAATCTAATTTGTCTGGTGGTAATAAACCAGAAGCATAGGTCCAGATGTTTTGATGCGCGACCGTGTCTTCTTGAAATGCTTTGAAATCTTTGGGAACATACAAAGTCTGCGCTTCACCCAGTTGACCATTTTCAACGTCGTAATAGACGAGATTTAAATCAATGTTGTCACCAGCGTATAAACCACTTAACGGTTCATACGAAGTAGATGGTAGGGCTTCGTTGATTCTTTGCAAGCAGGCGTTCAAACAAGAGTCATCTGTGCATGTGACAGGCGGGGGCGCAGGGTGTGGTGTACTGGTTGCGATTAACTCAGGTGATGTTGATGCAACCGTAGGAAGTGCAGTTGAAGCAGGGCCTGTTTCAATGGTTGTCGTTGTTGAGACTGGAGCTTGCAAAGCGCGACAAGCCAGAGAGACCAACAACAAAACGAAAATGGATAGGATGTTTTTTTTCATGTTTCCTCCTGTGGGGTGTTAAGCAAAATTGTAACAGATTCCAATTGGCTTTATACTTGAGGAAAATTCATTATCCACGAAATCCATAACCTTTTTCGTGTTATTTTCAATAAAGGGAGATAGAAATGCTGAAAAAACTATCATTAACTCAAAAGCGACTTCTTTTGGCGATTTATATAATAGTATTTGGCTTGTTAAGAATTTATTCATTTATTGAGAAGAACTATTTTCTCGAGGGGACAGAATGTGATTTACTTCATCAGACTTTTGAAAGTAAATGTATTTTTGCAATTTATAAGGATGGTCCTAATGAGGCTTACTTTACCGCCAATGGAGAATCTATCATTTATGTAGATGGAAATGTTTTGAAAATCAAGCCAGTGCCATTTAAGGCTTCTCTTACTTCGGGTTCCCAATTTCAACATCCTTATCGTATTCAGGCTATGGGAATTTCTCGTGATCGAAAAAAAGTTGCAGTATGTGTTGAAGATTTAGAAAAAAAGACTATTGCTGAGTTTTGGGTTTGGGATGTGCAAAATATGGTTTTGTTGAAAAGAATGCCAACTCCTTCTGGTGGATGTCCAGTCAAAATCGAATTTTCCCCAAATGATTCTGTTTTGGGCTTTACTATGAATTGGATATCAAATATCAATTTACTTAACTGGAAAACGGGAGAATTGAAAGTTGTTTCAGGTAGTAGGTTCTCTTTTTCTCCATCTGGCGATATGATTGCTGTTTATAATGAGCCAACACTTGAATTGTTGAAATATCCATCTTTTGAGTTAACCAAAAAAATACAACAAAACTTTAATTTAATAGATCAACTTGCTTTTTCTCCAGATGGCTCTTTGCTTGCAGCAAAGCCCTTTTCGAATATTTCCCTTTGGAGAACAGATGATGGCTTGTTAGTAGATAATTTGGATAATTTATATACTTCAAGATGTGATATGAGGTTTGCTAGCCCTGAAAAAATTGTTACATGTGCAGAAGTAGTTGATGAGTCATTTGTTTTTACTTGGTTTCTTTTCCCAGATGAAAATATTGAACAGCCAGCAGTATACTCCTCAACCTTAAAGACTGGTTCGCAGTCTGTATATTTTGTGGATGTTTCTTTAGATGAAAGTAAAATTCTAGTAACTTATTCTAATAGTGTTGGTGTATTTATTTCACCAGAAGGTTTTAAATGAGGAAAAATGTCTCTTAACGAACAATACAACAAATGGAAAGAATCCACGCTCAAGAAGTCTTTGGATAAATTCAAGGAGCGGAAGGAGCGCTTTGAGTATTCATCTGGACTGGAAGTACCGCGCCTCTCTCTCCCGCTCGAAGCGGACTCTACCTACGAAGAGAAATTAGGCTTCCCTGGAGAATATCCCTACACTCGTGGCGTACAGCCGACGATGTATCGTTCACGCTTTTGGACCATGCGCCAATATGCGGGCTTTTCGACAGCGGAGGAATCCAATAAGCGTTATCGTTATTTGTTAGCACAAGGCCAAACGGGGCTGAGTGTTGCTTTCGACCTCCCAACTCAAATTGGGTATGATGCGGATGATCCGATCGCGCAGGGTGAGGTTGGCAAGGTGGGCGTGTCCATTTCTTCCATTCGTGACATGATGCAGTTGTACGATCAGATTCCGCTTGATAAAGTTTCAACTTCCATGACTATCAATGCGCCCGCTGGGGTTTTGTTGGCGATGTATATTGCTGTGGCGAAACGCCAAGGCGCGGACATGCATCAACTGCGTGGCACCATCCAAAACGATATTCTTAAAGAGTACGTGGCACGTGGGACTTATATCTTCCCACCTGCGCCTTCGATGCGACTCATCACTGATATCTTTTCATTCTGTGCAAAAGAAGTTCCGTATTGGAACACGATTTCAATTTCGGGCTATCACATCCGTGAGGCAGGCTCGACCGCTGTACAGGAAGTGGGCTTTACGCTTGCGAATGGAATTGCGTATGTGGAAGCCGCGCTCAAGGCGGGGTTGGACATCGATGATTTTGCAGGACAGCTTTCGTTCTTCTTTAACGCACATAATAATTTATTGGAAGAGGTTGCCAAGTTCCGTGCGGCGCGCCGTTTGTGGGCGAAGATTATGCGCGAACGTTTCAAAGCCAAGAAGCCATCCAGTTGGCAATTGCGTTTCCATACTCAGACCGCAGGATCCACGCTCACTGCACAACAACCTGAAAACAACGTAGTGCGTGTGACCTTGCAAGCGCTGTCTGCTGTATTGGGCGGGACGCAAAGTTTGCACACCAATAGCATGGACGAAGCCCTGTGGTTGCCCACTGAGAAATCAGTCCGTGTGGCGTTACGCACCCAGCAGATTATTGCTTATGAATCAGGCGTAGCGGATTCGATTGACCCGTTGGCGGGTTCCTACCTCATTGAACACTTGACCGATGAAATCGAAAAAGGAGCCACCGAATATATTTCGAAGATTGATGAAATGGGTGGTGCCTTGCAATCGATTGAACGCGGATTTATGCAAAATGAAATTCAAAATGCTGCTTATGCCGCGCAACAAGCGATTGAACGAAAAGAAGATATTGTTGTGGGGGTTAATCAATTTGCGGTTGATGAAGTGCTCACCTTGGAACGGTTGAAAGTTGATCCATCCATTGAGTTATCGGCACGGGAACGCTTGAAGAAATTACGCGAGGGGAGAGACCAGAAAGTAGTGGTGGAGTTGCTTGGCAAACTTGGGAACGCGGCCAAAGGCATGGACAATTTGATGCCGTTGTTCATTGAATGTGTGGAGAATGACATCACCCTCGGTGAGATTTGTAATACCTTGAGAGAGGTGTGGGGGGAGTACGTAGCGGAAGGGTTTTAGATTATCTTTTTGTTTCTTGTGTTTAGTGTTTAGGTCGATAAAAGTAAATAAAACAGCCGCCTTCGGAAAGGCGGCTGTTTTTGATCATTCCTATCACTAAGGTTCGCTGATTTTCACTGACTCAATACTGAGTTCAACAGGGGTACGCTTTTGTGAGCCAACACCAATTGCAATGGTGCCGCCATCTAAAACAAAGTTATTATCCACCACCGAGCGTACTTCCACACCATTGACGGTCAGCGCTAATGTGCGGTCTTTGCAAATGATGGAATATTCATTGGTATTCTTGCCTGTCAAAATTTCAGGAGTGGCTCCATCATAAATTTTGGCAGAGCTGGCGCCTTTTTTATCTATATTCCACGAGCGATATAGAATCTTGTAGAACCCGTCACTACCGATGCGAAACTCATACCAGCCTGCATCTTCCTGATATCGACAGATCACAAATACATTGGCTGGGTTTTGATTTTGATTCTTGACTTTGATATCAATGCGCACATTGTCATAGGTTTGAGGAGTGTAGTTTGTGTATACTTCCATTTCAGCGCCTGGCAAGTTGAAGGTCAAGGCACCATCAGCGGCGTTGACAGACATTTCTTTTTCGTTCCCACTTGTGACAAATTGAGTCCAGTTGCTGTTGAGAGCGGTGTCAAATTCTTCAGTGAAATATTTTTCGTCAGCAACGTTGGGGGTATCTGTCACAGGGGCGATGGTATTGGCAACGACAGTAGCAGTCGCCTGCGGGGTGGGGGAGGCGAAGAGTTTTCCCAAGGCAAAGATACCTATGGTTCCGAGGATTAACACAACTACTAAAGCGATAGCTCCGCCAATGATCAATGTCTTTTTGGAATTAGACGAACCAGCCACGGGTTTATTGGTGACTACACCTTCGACCTCGTCCGCTAGTTGACGGAAGGCCTGTGCCAAATCAGTTGCAGAAGGATAGCGGTCTTCTTTCTTCTTGGCCATAGCTGTCTTGATAACCGTATCTGTGGCCCGTGGTAGGGTTGGATTCGTTTTTAGGATTTCAGGAACAGGCTCGGTGATGTGTTTGATCGCAACACCCATGGGAGTGTCAGCATCATAGGGTTGTTTTCCACTCAGCATTTGGAAGATGATCACACCCAGCCCGTAGATGTCACTGCGGTTATCCACCTTATCCCCTTGAGCTTGTTCAGGGCTCATATAGGCTGGGGTGCCAATGGCGGTATCTCCTGTAATGTTCGTTTGGCTGGAAGCGAAACTGGCTACACCAAAGTCAGTGATGTACGGATCATTGCGGTCATCAAATAGAATGTTGTCAGGTTTTAGGTCACGATGCACAATCCCTTTTTGATGGGCATACGCCAGCGCCGAGGAGAGCCTTTCGATAATTCTGGCCGCATCTGTAATTGGGAATTTTCCCTTTTCGATTCGGCTTGAAAGCGAACCACCTGTCATGTAGCGCATGACAAAATAGGGCATCCCATCTTCTTCACCCACATCATGCACAGGCACAATGGCAGGGTGTTCCAAGGCAGCAATGGTTTTAATCTCATTTTTAAAACGGTGCTGAAATTGTGGGTCATGGAGGAACTCGCGAGGGAGCACCTTGATCGCAACTTCACGGTCAAAACTTGGGTCATAGGCAAGATAAACGGTTGCCATGCCGCCTCGACCTAACTCGGACTTGATTTGGTATCTACCAATTTTTTCTGGAATCATTGGGCGATTATAACGAAGTGGATATGAATTCACAAGTTTTATTGTTGGTTTGAAAAAACTGCAATCGGGTTGTCATATACGTTTTTTCTTTTTTAATACATTCGAATACCCATGGATAGTGTAAACTGAGATGAATTTAATTCATATTCATCGGTAGAACAATGAGGCTTTATGCAGACTACTTCTATGATAGAAAAACAAATGCCAGATGTAATCAGGGGATCAGTGGAATCCCGCTTCAAGCGCTGGATTGGCTTGATGTTAATCTCTCCGTGGCTGATCGGATTGCTTTTATTTAGTCTAATTCCCATTCTGGCTTCGTTTGTGCTTTCATTTACAGATTTCCACTTATTGACTCCTGAACAAGTTCAGTTCATTGGAATTGAGAATTATGTTGGTGTTGTTAAAGATAAAGAAGCCTGGAGAGTGCTTTGGTTAACGATTAGACTAGCGTTGATTGTTATTCCATTACAAACTCTAGCTTCCATCTTTATTGCGGCTTTGCTAAGCAGTCAACGCTTATGGAAAAGGGATTTTTTGCGGACACTATTCTTTTTGCCCAGTATCATCCCTGCGTTTTCGGCAGCCTTGATGTGGCGGGGATATGTCAACCCTGACACGGGTTGGTTGAATCGATTAATTCTTGGGCCGATTGGCCTCAGCGCCTTGGATCAATTTTTTTTAGGTGGTGTTTCTCAGCCACTCTTTATCCTGAGCTCGTTATGGACGATTGGCCCTGGCATTCTAATTATGATGGGAGCCATGCAAGGTATTCCCAACGAAGTGTACGAAGCTGCCATTATGGATGGTGCCAATCGTTTGACTCGCTTTTTCAGGATTACGATTCCCATGATTACACCTGCCATCTTTTTTTCCTTGGTACTTAATATCACAGCAGTCTTTGGTGGTGCGATGTTACTGGATCATGGAGATAGCTTCCGTGCTGAATATTCTTCTTATGATGGATATGTCAGATCAATCATCTTTGATATTTATCATCTTGGATACGCGGCCAGCCTGGCTTGGGTTTTCTTTGTGATTGTCATGATACTTGTCTTGATATTATTCCGAACTTCTAAAAACTGGGTGTACTTTCCAGATCAGGATAAATAGTCATGAAAAAAATAAACTTTTCAGTACTCAAACCAATCTTGAAGTCATTACCTTATAATCTTTTTGTCTGGTTTTTTTTGGTTTTATATTTATCGCCCGTGTTCTTTATGGTTACAACTGCTATCATGCCTTCCGAACAATTGGGTGACAAAGATGCTCCATTGTATCCCGCTAGAATTACACCCTATGTTTATAAAGGAAAAGAGTATCAAATTTACAACGTGCCCGTGGACGGAGATGTAAAACACTGGGCTTTGATTCACCCTGGCCGTGAAACAAGTCAGTTTATTGATCCTCAACATCCTGAGAAGGGGTTGATTACGTGGAAGGGGAATTGGAGTTCGTTAAAAGGGGTTTATGAATTTCATATAGCTTGGAGTAATTTTTCAAGCATCCTTTCATCTTTACCTTTTCCACGCATGCTTCGCAATACATTGATTCTTACAGTGGTTGGTGAAGTCGGAGTATTGATTTCTTCCATTATTGTCGCTTATGGATTTGCACGCTTCCCACTCCCTGGTGGCAATCTGCTTTTTTATGTTCTGATTGCCACTATTTTGATTCCTGAAAAAATCACCTTTATTCCTACGTTTTTTATGTATATTCGTACTTTACAGTGGCGCGGCACTTTTTATCCCTTGTTGGTCCATTTGTTTTTTGGCAATGCGGTTTATATCTTTTTGCTGCGACAAAATTTCAAAAGCTTTCCTGCGGACTTGGAAGAGGCTGCCATGCTGGATGGGGCAGGTCCCTTGCGAAGATTGTTCTCTATCATTCTGCCGCAATCCTGGCATGTAGTGATTACTGTATCACTTTTGCATTTCTTTTATACATGGAATGAAACACGTCTTGCCTCTTTGTATTTGGGCGTGAACTCCAAGTTGATGCCTATCTCTTTTGCTGTTCAAAATTTTCAAACTCTGGTTCCTATTGAGAATGTCATTGAAGCCAGTACTGTGATAGTTCTTATCGTACCTGTCATATTTTTATTCCTTGCACAAAAATATTTTATGCAAGGTGTGATTGTGACGGGTTCGGAGAAATAATGATACTAAGAAAAAACTGGTCGCCATCGGGCGACCAGTTTTTTCTTGTTTATCGGGAGCACTTCGCAAAAAACTTGGGCTTGCGAAAAGAGGCGGCTCGTAGTTTCCCTAAATTATTTCCCAGCAGGCCATTGCGCGCAGGTAACATGGTAAGGTTCATTTCCGAAATAGGTGGACCATTCAACAAGCGAAAGGTTACGCCCCGCACGCTGACAGGTTGCTTCGATCCATGCCTCTTGGTTCAGATTCCACAGGATGATGGATTTATCGTAAGAAGCAGAAGCCATCAGGCTGCCGTCTGGACTGAAGGTGAAATCATTTAAATAGGAAGTGTGACCCGTGAAAGGCACCCCCATTGGTTTGCTTTCCTGCCAGAGCATCGGGCTGAAATTATTGTTCGATGCGATCATTTTCCCATCTGGGCTATATTGTACATGTCCGAAGGCGTTGTTCAACCCTACCATCCATTGTGCAGTCTCTTCAAGAGTCTCTAGGTTCCAGAAGATAATGGTGTTATTTTTTCTAGCCGCTGCAAATGTCTTTCCATCCGGGCTGAAATCTACTCCATACCCTACCAAATTCTCCTTAATAGGTTTTCTTGTGTCAACATCCCACAAAATAATTCGGTTCTGGGTATCCCACGAGGCTAGAAGCTTTCCGTCCCTGCTGAATGCCAGGCCAAGGATCGGATTCTTATGTGCAAGGAGGGAGGGTCCAAGTGCTTCGCCTGTGACTGCATTCCAAAGGATTATGCTTTGATCATAACTGGCTGAGGCGAGAATACTACCATCCGGGCTAAAGGCGAGTGCGGAAACATAATCAGAGTGTGCGCTACGGGGTTCGCCAACGAGTTGGCGTGTTGCTACGTCCCAAAGCAGGATCTCTCCTTCAACACAATTGAAATTAGCCATTTTTCCACACCCGGCAGAGGCCAGTTGCTTGCCATCTGGGCTGAAAACCAAGTCTGTTACGCGGTCTGTATGTCCCGTAAGCGGTTCGGCCAGTGCTTTACCCGTCGCTAC
This sequence comes from Anaerolineales bacterium, assembly GCA_046328925.1. GTDB lineage: Bacteria > Chloroflexota > Anaerolineae > Anaerolineales > Villigracilaceae > Villigracilis. The sequence goes on along the minus strand of JAXLVT010000001.1, from coordinate 129,231 downwards.
ATCCCAGAGTAGGATGTTGTGGTCATAACTGCCAGAAGCCAGAATGGTTCCTTCGGGGTTGAATGCTAAAGTAGTAACGGCCTCAGTGTGCCCAATCAGGCGTCGGGCGTTCGCGAGGCGTGGCTTTACATCCCAAAGGATAATGTTTCCCACACGGTCTGCGGAAGTGATAGAGGTTCCATCCGGGTGGAAGGCGATACTTAATATTTCTCCCGAAGATGCGCCGCCCAGAGGCTCGCCAACTTGTGCATGACTTACTCCATCCCACAGGAAGAGGACGCCGGCATTATTGGAGGATGCGGTTAAGCTGCCATCCGGGCTGATTGCGATATCTGTGATCGCATCTTCCACACTCGATGATTGCCCCGTTGACCATTTTCGCAGTATTTGCACCTGAGGCAGTGTCCCATAGATAAATCGTGTGGTTATAACTTCCAGCAGCCAAAACTGTGCCATCTGTATTAAAGGCTAGCTGATTGATCGAATCGTATGCATTTCCACGCAGGGATTGGAGCGAGCTGCCCGAAACTGCATTGAATAAGGTGACGTGATCTCCATTGGACACAGCCAATGTGGCTCCATCGGGGCTGAAGGCCAAATCGTTTACCCCTTCATCCACAACAAGCGGTTCACCAATTGCCTGACCAGTTTTCGCATCCCATCGTTTGACGAAAGACTCATCGCCTCTGCCTGCAACAACGATGGTTCCGTCTGGGCTGAAGGCGACAGAGGTGGTGTAACCGTAGATGGCATAGTTATCGCTCAATTGTTGAACGATTTTTCCGTTGGCTGTATCCCATAAGGCGACACTCCCATCGAAGCTGGCTGCCGCAAGAATGGTTCCATCAGGGTTGAAGGCAAGATCTGTAATGCCATTTGTCTTTGTATGGAACGGCGGGCCGATAGGTTCATGACTGGCGGCATTCCATAGTTGGATATCCCCTTGGGCGTTTCCAGAGGCGAGAATCTTCCCATCCAGGCTGTAAGCAATGGTATATACCGCGCCTGGGGTGTTGTTATAGTATTGCAGTAGTTGGGGATGTGCCTGCGCGCTGTCCAATAATGCGCCGCGTGTCTCTGTGTTATCCACGAGGTTGTTGGCTTCGAGTCCTAGTAACATTGAAAGTTGAAAATCACTATTTCTCAAAATCGTTGAGCGGGCTGAAAGTTCACCAGCACGAGCCAGAGTGGCATTTTCTACTGCCAATTGTCGTTGCACCTCAGCTTCATTTCTTTGTTTTTCAGCCTCGGTCTTTTGCGCAAGTGCTTCCTCTGCGTTCTGTTGAGCGATACCGGCCTGTTTTGTGGCTTCCACTGCTTTGATTGATGCAAAGATTCCCAACCCTAGTAAGGCGATTGCCACCACAACTGAGATAATCGTCAGGATGCGTCGCTGACTTTCTACCGCTTTTCGGCTGGTGAAGACATACTCGCGTTGCAGGTCGGTAGGCTCAGGCTCCTTGGATGAATTCATGGCATGCTGGGCTTCTGCATCCTGTAGATCGTGCCCACGCAACAAATACCCGCTTTCTCTGTTGTGTTTTTCCCATTCAAGCGCCTTTACCTGTAAACGGCGATGAGCCTGTACCCAGCCATAATCGGTTTTGATTGCAGTGACTAACTTCTCCAAGGCCGCCTCAAAATTCTCTTTATCCTTACGGAAGAAGATCCAGTTTAAGTGACGAGTCTGTATAGGAGCGTCATCAGGCTTTACATCCCGCAACACGATTGGGATGATGCGTTTTCCATTTTTGGCCGCATATTCAAGCTCATCTCCACACACTTTGGAGGCGGCTGAATCTGGACTGAGTAGAAACAGAAAGGTGTCGGCTTCAGCAATCCCTTTTTGAATCTGTTCCATCCAATCGACAGTGGGTGGGATGCCTTCCCAGTCTACCCAAGCATCTAGCCCTTTGGCTTTAATGGCATCCACGATTTCGTGGGTATACTCTGTGTCCTTGCGGGAATAGGAAATAAATACGTTGGTCATTTGGTATGTACTCCATAAGGATTTTGGGTTGAAAATTTCGAATTATATAACTGAATTTTAGGAATGTAAATTCAGTTATATATATAAAAATAGGCAGCCATCAGAGTTTCTGTGGCTGCCTTCTATCGCTCGTACTTTTATCTCAAATTTCCATTCAGTGCAGCTTCAATAATCTGTTGTACTCTTGAAGCCATACTCGATGGGTCTGGATGCAAGCCTTCCACTAACAAGGCATTTTCATAAATTTGCTCAATGATAATATTTTGTAACTCTGAACCTGCTTCTAGCTGTAATAAATTTTTCAAACTGGGGTGAGAGGCATTTAATTCCAACACCTTTTTAGGAATTTCATATTCCTTGCCAAGATATTTGTACACTCGTTGCAATTCTGAGTTTGCATTTGCATCGGCATCAGCCAGGCGGGCCACCGATTGAACCAAGCGATTGCTGGCACGTACGTCGGTTACCTTGTCACCAAGAACCTGCTTGAAACGATCCACAAGGGAATTGAAATCCGCATCAGGAAGTTTGTCTTCAGTTTGTTCCTCTGCTTTTGGTGTGGATTCCACTTCGGCATTGGCAACATTCTTTAATTCATAATCCTTATATTTATGCAATCCCATCAGCATGAACGAATCCATTGGATCAGTTAAAAGCAAGACTTCTGTACCTTGTGCATGGAAAGTATCCAAATGAGGACTACGCAGCACAGATTTTGGATCTTCACCGACGATATAGTAAATATCCTTTTGGCCATCCTTCATACGTTGAACATATTCTGAAAAAGAAGACCAGGTGTCAGGATGTAGATTCGTTTTGAAACGTAACAAGGGATTGATTGTGTCTGCCTCCGCTGGGCTAGCTGCGATGCCTTGTTTCAAGTACACACCAAATTCCTGCCAAAATGCTTGATATTTCTCTGCATTATTTTTAGCAAGCGTTTCCAATTCACGCATAACCTGATTGGTAAGTACCTTCTTCAGCTTTGGCATCAGCCCACTGGATTGAACAGTTTCACGGGAGACATTGAGCGGTAAGTCTTCTGAGTCCACTACACCTTGTACGAAGCGCAAATATTCTGGCAGTAAATCCTTGTTGTATTCATCAATCAAAATGTTGCGTGTGTACAGCTTGAGCCCATCTTCTTTGCGCAGTGAAAAAATTCCACGTTCTGCTTTATTCGGAATATATAATAGTGCATATAACTGCACGGGCGCATCGGTAGACATATGGACATGCAGAAGCGGGTCTTCAAAATCCAGCGTGGTCTGACGATAGAATTCCTTATACTGTTCTTCGGTAAGTTCCTGCTTTGAAGTACGCCAAAGAGATGTTTGTTTATTAACTGCTTCCTTGCCTTCACCGATATAAATGGGGAAGCCGATGTAATCGGAATGTTTATGGATGATGTTCTTAAGGCGATATTCCTCTGCGAATTCGGAGGCATCCTCTTTGAGTTTGATTTCGATGCGCGTCCCTCTTTCGCTCATTTCTGCTGGCCCAATCTGATACGTATCCTCACCTGTAGCATACCAAGTCACTGCTTCGGCATCCTTTTTGAATGACCGAGAGGTGACTCGCACCCATTCCGCGACCATAAACACGGAATAGAATCCTACGCCGAATTGACCGATGACTTGGCTGAAATCGCCTTTTTGATCCTTGGTCATCTCTAAAAATTTCCGCGCCCCAGATTGAGCAATGGTTCCAAGGTTTTCGATCACTTCGTCATGGGTCATCCCAATGCCAGTATCTTGAATGATGAGCGTGCGCGTCTCTTTATTTGCTGAAAGATGGATTTTCAACTCAGCATTTGAGTCGAGCACATCGCGATTGGTCACCATTTCAAAGCGTAGGCGGTTTAACGCATCGGACGCGTTGGAAAGTAGTTCACGTAGGAAAACTTCGCGATCCTTATAAAGTGAATGGATAAGGATATTAAGCAGTTGTTTGGTCTCTGCTTTGAAAGAATATTGTTGGGTGTCAGTTGTTTCAGACATGCCTTGCCTCCTGAAAAATAGAAATACTCCCAAAAGGGATGTTTATATTTTTTGAATAAAATTTTAAATCGAGACAGTAAGAATTTTGTTAGAAAAATCAGGGCTTCTCAAAAAGGAAGGAAACGATTCTTGGCGGTTTGTCCTGGTCTTTTTCATGCCAGTGTTCTTCAAGTTTTAAAATCTCCATGCCATGTTGAAAAGCTGCATTCGTAAAATCAGAAATATGATGCACAAAGGCATCTACTTCAATGATTTCTTCTCCTTTTTCAAACCTTGCTTTTGTCCCTCGGTATTGCTTGAAGGGATGTAATTCGTTGATGAAGAATCTCCCTTTTGGTTTTAAGGTGCGAGATGCTTCGGAAAATATATGGGATAAATCTTCAATGTGTTCCAGCACAAGGTTGCATGTGATCAGGTCGTAAGCCTTATCGTCACATGGCCAACGTTGAGTCAGGTCTGCTGTAGAGAAACGGACGTTTTTTGTTTTTACTTTCTCTTTGGCTTTTTCAATCATCCCTTGTGAAAAGTCTAGGGCGTGTACTTAGTCACCGATCTCGACAAGAAAAGCTGTGTTCTTTCTGTTCCACGGCCGTCTCCAAAATGGAATGGAAATGCTGACTTGCAAAAGCTTTGCGCGTCAGCATTTGATCAAGTCGCGAGTTAAGTTTTCATTTGTATCGTAGATTTCGGACCATTCGTTATATGCGTTTTGGATGCTCATACTTACCTCAGGTTTGTAAAATAAAGGTAAGTATCGTGAAAATTAAATTTTGATTTTTTCAAAATGCGGTCGCAATGGGTTTTTCCTCTCATCATATGCAATTGCTCCAGTTTTGATGACGTACTCACGGTTTCCCTTTGGGGTTGCCAAACACTGGCGTTTTAGTTGCTGGATGATCTTTCAAGTATTGGCGAGCCTCTTCTTGAATTTTTCCCAATCACTTTTGAGTCCGTTGTAGTTGCTCTCTTGTGCTTCGGCAAAGCTTCTTGCTGGGTATAGGGTTCCGTATATGTTACACGTTGAGTTTGTTTTGAATTGTTTTGATACTCAAAGTTTTCAAGTTTATTTGGCTCAATAGCAGGAGCTTTTTCTTCCAAACCTTCTGCATATCGATACGTGACTCCGTTTCCCTGTACCAAATAAGTGTGTGCATTGTTTTGCATTGTATGTAAAATCATAGTTCCCTGTCGTTCAGCGAGTTTTGCCAAACTATCAATGGAAGTTACGTTCACTGTCATGTTGGCAGGGGAGGAGTTTTCTTCATATCCATCTAAAATCATATTTCCGTACTTTAGATGAATCAAGGTGTCTTCATTTTGATTCACTGAACGCATCAAACTAATACCAAGCAGGAATATCCCTAAGAAAGAGAATCCCAATCCAAACAGGGCTACTGCTCGAATTGCATAAATTGTGATGTCAAACCCTAAAATATGTAGGCTGTTATTTTGTACAACAGTAGCGCTGGCAGAGCCTTTTTGAACAATATGCATTGGATTTGCTTCTGCATTGGTGTTAGCAAGATAAAAATGTACTTTGTCAAACTTAAAAGCTAAGGTTGGAAGGAATACTCCAGAGATATTTTGCCCTGAGGCTGTAGCTGTAAAAGTGGTGTTTGTTGTGATTTCAACGAGATAAGTATTCGTACGCAATCCCGTTTCTGCTTCTACAGTGTTAATCAAAGTTGTCAACTGGCATAAGTCCAAAGGCGCTACACTGGAGTAGGTATTGCCAGAAAATGCAGTTTGTGCAACTAATGGAATTGTGCGTTGCCAACCACTCTGTTCATCCATTACGCGAGCAACCATCTGGTAGTTCCCGGACACATTTTGTAATGTGTCATTTGTGATTCCGTAGGAAAAACCCAGATTGAGAAAACAAGTCAATTTCGGAAAGATAGGCTCTCCACTTTGAATTGTTACCCCATCGTATACACTCGGCGTTGCCGCCGCAGAGTAGGAGTAGTTGCCTTCCTGTTGATATTGAATATCGTCAGCGGTACGAGTCAGGGGTTTGGTAAATGAGAAGAGGGTCAAAGCCAAAAAAATAATAAGTAAAGTTCCTGATACGTACAGGAGGCCTTCCACCATTCCACTCATGGTTGGTTGTGTTTTCCGCTTTCCATTTTTGTCTTTTGGTTTACTAATTGTGCCTGTCATAAGAACTCCTCCCAGTAAAAGGACAGTCAATGAAAGGTGAATTGGCTGGCGGACCCATTTTGTGAAATTTCCAGCTTTGGGGATATATAGCCATTGTTTGCCAATGATTTCATCATAGGATGGGTGATATGCATCAACCCAGGAATTGTTATCCCCTTTTATCAAAAATTGACTTTGATTTATGGCGATGATTCTGTGAATGACATACATCCCCATTTCCGCATCGTGATAAGTAACCACATCACCGATTTTATATGTCGCTGTTTTACGAACAATCACCAAATCCCCAGTGTGATAATTTGGCTCCATACTAATCCCATTTACCATTACGTAAGATGCCTTTCCGCCAATTTCGGTAGGCGCAAAGGTTATCCAAATGATCACGAAGCCCAGAAATAGTAGAAAATTTTGGAAGAGGGATGATGGTGCTTTTGAATAATTCATTGTTTTACGTTGGATAAGAGCCCAGTTTACTAGGCTCTTATCCTGATTTAGTGTCAATTAGAATTGAATATCACCTTGAGATTACGGAGCAGGGTCGGTGCTGCTGCTGGCTACGATATTCAAGGCTGTTACGTTGGCGAGTTCAAGTGTCCCATAAGTACAGGTTGCAGACATGGATGGGGCGGTTCCTGCAACGAGAGTGCAATCTGTCCATGCGCCACTTGTTGCTGTTTGAACTTTTACAGTTGCCGCTACCACTGTGCCACTGGTAGGGGCAACGTCAAACTTAATGGCATCCACCAGAGTTGGATCTGTCGCATCTAAATCGTACACAATGTTTGTAATGGTATAGCCAGGAACTACATTGGCTTTATACCCCGCAGCACTATCTTGTACGGTGTTTGCTGCAGCAAAGGCATAGGTACTCCCTGCAACTACAAGGACTGCGAACGCGATCAATAGAATTTTGAAATTACGTAACATGGCTTTCTCCTTTTTTGCAAATCCGATTTCAACGGGTTTGCGTTAATGAAGTATTTTTCTCTTTGGAAAAACATTGAAGCCATCCGAATAAAAAACCTGGCTTTGTTATAAGCCAGGCCAAAAATAACACAAATTGATTTTGTGATCTTCGGCGGCCTGGCGGTCATAATCACATTGGTGATGGTAGACCCATAGCTTTGCGTCGCCGGCTTTCGCCGGGTTTGCCTTTATCGGATGTATTTGCACGGTTACTATAGCACTTAAGAAAGAAGATAAGCCTTGCAGGTTGCTTTCAACAGGTTAAATCATTTCTTTTTTGCAAAGAGCTTGAAATAAAAACGAGACCTCAGCAATTGATAAATACTGAGGTCTCAAATGTAGGTCCCCTGAGTTGCCTACATGAGGCGAAGTAAGTAAGGCCAATGTAATTTACATGAGGATAATTCTAAGAATAAAGACTTGTATTGTCCAGTAAACTAGTTTAGACTTGACTCAAAAATATTTTCGAGTCCTTTAATGTGGAGTTTATAAATATGAATCGAAAAGAATTTGGGAAATTGGTTTCTATGCTTCGGCAGGATATGGATTGGACCCAGTTTCAGCTTGCAGAATATGCTCAAGTGGACGAAGCAGTTGTCAGTCAAATTGAACGAGGCGTAAAGAAGCATTTTGAACCTGATCTCCTTTTTAGTCTCGCAAATTCCTTTCACTTGACAACGATTGAGAGGCGGGAGTTTTTTCTTGCTGCTAGTGGATTAAGTGAGGGGCAAATTGTCCGACAGCCTTCTGCGGCTCTTGCAACAGATACAATTGACTCGAAAAAAGTTTTAGCCAAAATGCTTGCAATCATGGAACAAATGAACATCCCAGTCTTTCTGATGGATGTATATGCAGATGTTCTTGCCATGAATAATAGTGCTTTTGCTTTTTTTCAAGTACCGCCCGCTATGCTGGAAAATGCTGCCTCCATTCCAGGAGGGTTTAATACGGTTCGTTTTATGTTTGGTAAAGATCTGGCTGCCCGCTCTCATGTCATAGAGAATTGGGATCATTATGCAATTGGGTCAATGCGTTTTGTACGTGAAAATAGTTTGCGTTATCGAGCCAAGCCATATTTTCAATATTTATTGAAGGCATTTCGAAACCCTGTAGAATATCCGCTTTTTGACCGATATTGGAAACTCGTTTCTTCCTTTGAACAAGATCGAGAAGCCAATGTGGATTTGTTTTCATACACACATGATCAATTTGGAAAGATTAGTTATGCTACTTCTACTACGGTTTCCATTACTCCACATGGAGAGTTATTCATGAACCAATATCTTCCTTTGGATGATCATACGCGAGCATTATTTAGAGATTTTTCGCAGAAATATGGGCAAGGCGTGCTTGCACCTTTGGCGCCATGGCCGGAGAAAAACATTCCTACGACCCCGTGACAAAATACATAATTGCCCAATGACAGACCGATGCGTAGAATAATAAAGCAAATTGGTCTTAAATTTTCGGAGGGCAAAATGAAAGTCGATATTCTTGTTCAAAATTTTCTTGCACAAAAGAAAATTGCTATTGTGGGTGTTTCAGATAAGCGTGAAACAGGTTGTAACTTAAGTTATAAGAAATTCAAGGAAGCGGGATATCTGGTATATCCCGTCAATCCGAGGATTTCGGTGTTTGAGGGAGATGTCTGCTATTCAGATTTGAAGTCCATTCCAGAGAAGGTAGATGCGGTATTTATTCTAGCGAACCCAACAGTGACTGAAAAAATAATCCAGCAGTGTGTGGATTTAGGGGTAAAGCATGTTTGGATGCATTGTATGATGGGAGTCAAGCCGGGGCTTGGGGTAGGGACAACCAGTGTTTCGCAACAAGCAGTAGATATGTGTCACGCAAATGGAATTGAAGTCATTCCGGGGTCTTGTCCGAATCAGTTTTTGCAGCCAGATTTTGGCCACAAAATGATGCGCGGATTATGGAGTCTGTTTGGGTATATGAATCTGAATTAGTTTTGTTTATCTTTTTAACCACAAAGATATATTCTTTGTGGTTGGTTTTTTAAAGTTCAGGTAAACTAGACCTTATGACTCCAAATTACTTAACCAAACCGTTGATTGAAATTAAGAATCTTCATAAGGTTTATCAAACTCCTGCGGGTGATTTTACTGCGGTGAATGGGATCAATGTGGTTGTGCAACGTGGGGAATTTGTGGCCATCATTGGAAAGTCTGGTAGTGGGAAATCCACCTTTATTAATATGATTACTGGGATTGATCGGCCGACCTCTGGCGAAATTTTGATTAACGATGCTCCAGTTCATTCATTTAATGAAGGTCAAATGGCGGCTTGGCGTGGACGAAATCTTGGGATTGTCTTTCAATTTTTTCAGCTGTTTCCTACGCTGACCATTTTAGAAAATGTAATCCTCCCAATGGAGTTGAATAATCTTTATGCAAAAGCGGAACACATAAGGCGTGCGATGCATTTGCTCGAAAAAGTGGAGATGACCGCTCAAGCGCACAAACTTCCGCTTCAAATTTTCAGGTGGACAACAGCAACGCGTAGCCATTGCCAAGTGCGTTGGCCAATGACCCTCCGTTGATTGTGGCAGATGAGCCGACGGGTAATCTTGACTCAAAGACGGCTGAAAAGATTTTTTCTTTATTTGAAGATTTGGTGGCTTCTGGAAAAACAATCCTCATGGTGACGCACGATAGCGATTTGGCGCGACGAGTTAATCGCACCATCTTAATTTCGGATGGAGAGGTTGTTAACGAATATTTGGTACGAGCCTTATCTACATTAACTCAAGATCAATTGGTGGAAGTAAAACGTAAGACGAAACCACAAGTTTTTCAACCGAACACCAATATTATTCATCAAGGGGAAGTTGGAGACAAATTTTATATTTTGTTGGATGGTCAGGCTGATGTGTATATTAACCAACCAGGAGGGAGCGAACTGCTGGTTAATCAATTAAAGAGGGGACAGTATTTTGGGGAAATGGCTTTGTTGGGCGGTGGCATTCGTACGGCGACCGTGAGAGCTTCAGATGAAAAGCCAGTTTCTGTAGCAGCTTTGGATGAACGTGGTTTCAATGCATTGATAAAAGATTCACGTTCTTTACGCGAGGAATTACAGGACCTTGTTGAAAAACGTGATACTTATAATCAATTGCAAATCGTTTCATCCCTAAATCAAAAAACAATCGCTTCAATTCTAAAAGGAACCAAATCCGTCACCTATGAAGTTGGTCACGATATTATCAAACAAGGAGATGTAGGAAGCTCATTCTGTTTACTTGTAGAAGGTAAAGTGGATGTTTTTATTAAAGACGAACAAGGGAATGAAGAGCTCGTTAATCAATTAACCAAAGGAAGCTATTTCGGTGAAATGGCTTTGATGGGGGATATGCGCCGACAGGCGACCATTCGAGTTAGCAAAGGAAAGCCCGCCAAAGTGGTTGAACTAAGTGCAGATGAATTTGAACAACTTATCAGTTCATCAGAACAATTTAAAACCGATGTGCACAAAGTCTCTCGGGCGCGGAAAAAAGAAATTGAAACTGCAAGCCAGCGAAAGGTTAAGAAATGAGCGTACGCAGGTCAAAGATTTTGCGCGACCTGCTGGTCAATAAATCTCGTAGCTTGCTGATTGTTCTGGCTGTTGCTGTGGGGGTGGCTGCTTTTGGTCTCATGATTACGGGGCGTATTGTGCTTGAAGAAAATCTGCGCGATGTATATGCTGGCACAAAGCCTGCACATACAACTTTAACACTTTCTTCTTTTGATAAGGATTTGTTGAAAATTGTTCGTGCGAAAGAGGATGTTGAGATTGCGCAGCCAAGCCGCGTGGATCAGGCACGCATCCAATCTGCATCTGATAGCTGGCTCGGCTTCGAGATTCATACTCTGCCCGTATCAGATTTTAATTCTCTCAATAAGATTACTTTAAATGGACAAGTTTTTTCCTCTCCACCACTTAATCATATTTTTATTGAGCGATCTTTGAAAAACATCATGCAAGTAGGGGATACGGTGAAGCTAGAACTGCTAAATGGGGATGTGTACACATTAACTGTAGATGGGTTTGTCAATGACTTATCTCATTTGCCCTCAGAAATTACGTTGACAGGACTTGGTTATATATCTCCAGAAACGGCAGATGCTCTCGGTTTTGATAGCAACTATAACCAGCTGGCTGTTAAGTTTAAAAATGTTTTAACTCGTACTGACATTGAAATAAAAACAACCAAACTCATAAAAGATATAGAAAAAGAAGGATATACAGTTGTTAGTGCTCCTGTGCTTGCGCCGAATAAGTATGCCTTGGGCGATAACATGTCATCGGTACTGTTTATTCTTGGCGCTCTCGGTGTGTTGACCTTAATCCTGAGTGCATTTCTTGTGACAAGCGTGATGTCGGCTGTGATGTCACAACAAATCCCACAAATTGGAATTCTCAAATCATTAGGCGCTCGCATCCATCAAACGGTGGCACTGTATGTGCAAGAAGTACTTTTGTTTGGCTTATTGGCTTTGCTTCTTGCGGTTCCCATGGGATTAATCGGTGCTTACTTTTTGGCAGATGGAGTTGCTTCTGGCATGAATTTCAATGTGGAGCATTTTCGCTTGCCAGCTTTTACATTAATTCTGCAAGCTTTTAGTGCCTTGCTTGCTCCATTGCTTGCCGCTCTCTTTCCAATTCTTTCTGGTTCATTGATTACCATCCGTGAAGCCATCAGCAATTACAAGCCTGAAGGAGTTACACAGATAGGTGGCTTTCGCTTGTTCGGTGATTTGCCACAACTGGCTAATCTTTCAGTTCGAAATACGTTCCGCCGTAAGGGACGGCTGGTTTTGACATTTGTTGCTTTGCTTCTGGCTGGTTCAATGTTCATCGCCATTATCGGTATTCGCCAATCCATGCGACAAGCCGTGCAGGAGATTCAAGGAGACTTGAACTACGATGTGGGAATTGATTTCACACAACCGTATGCGGTTAGCAAAATAGAAGATGAAACTTTGAAAGTGGATCAAGTCCTTGCTTTGGAAACTTGGGCAGTTGATAATGGTCGCCTTGTGTTTGATCACAATCATTTAACGGGGAGCATTGCCTTGTATGGTGTCCCTGAAAATACAAAGATGGCTCGCCCAGGCATTATTCATGGGACTTGGTTAAATCCAAATGTCACTCATGCCATATTTGTTAATGCTGATTTTATGGATTTATCTCCTGCTTTGAAAATAGGCTCTATTGTGAAGCTGAATATTGCAGGCCGTGAAGAGAATTGGACCATCGTCGGTTCGGGCGGACGCGGATTTGTGCCTGTGGCTTATGTCTTTTATGATGACCTTGTCAGCCAAACTGGTCTGAATGGAAGGGCAAATCGCGTTGTAGTCCAAACTGCGCAGTCAGATTCCATCTCTCAATCTAAAGCGCAATCGGAAATTCTGGCTCAATTTAAAAAGACGAACCTCGATGTAGTTGGGTCGCAGACCACCATTCAACTAAAAGAAACCAACGCTGCTCAAATGGATGTGTTGATTATTTTGTTACTAGCCATGGTGGTATTGATTGCGATTGTCGGTGGGTTGGGGCTAGCCATCACCATGAGCCTGAATGTAATTGAGCGGACCCGCGAGATTGGAATTCTACGTTCGTTGGGGGCTCAAAACGGTGTGGTTCGCCGCGTTGTCATTGTAGAAGGCTTGGTGATTGGAATCATTAGCTGGTTGCTGGCTATTCCATGTTCAATTCCGCTTGCGATTTGGCTTGGAAATTCTTTAGGGAACGCTTTGCTTGCAAGACCGCTCGATTATATTTTTTCGATTCCAGCTATCTTAATGTGGCTTGGATTAATGCTCCTAATTTCTGTGATTGCAAGTTTAATCCCTGCGCAAAGCGCAGCCAAGCTTACCATCCGTGATGCATTAGTGTATGAATAAAAACATACACCAACACATGGAATGTTTATAAATTTATTTCCTCTGTAAATCTTTTAAATCCCTGCTTTGTAAGTTGATTTAATTCATCAAATAGAGTTTGATTCACTGTCTTAAAGTTGAAACAGGATTTTCCCTGCATATGCTTTTTCAGTTCAGGGGAAATGTGTTCGAGTAAATCAGGGCACATATACACGGGCATCAAATAAAAAGAGACATAATTCTTCTTAATTTGTACTGAGCCAAAGAAGACTTCCTTCTTCCACTTTGCGCTGTATGGACCATCCAAATAATAAGTTTCTGGCGTGTCCGTCTTAACAGTCATCTTTTTAGCATAGGGCGTAAGGATGGATTTTAGTTTTTTGAAGACATCAGGAAATTTGTTTTGATTTGACATGTTTTCTCCATGTTAAACAAAAAACTTACGGTGAGACAACAATCTTAATATAAATCAAATCGCCAAATACATTTCCATCAGGGTCAACAGCTTGCCATGCGCTTTCGTAGGGGCCATCTGTGCTTGGTGCGGTGAAAATAATTCTCAAGGTAGCTTGTGCACCTGATCGTGCAGGATAGAGCAATTGCTCGGTGTTCGCGCCTAACGGATCTCCACCAATCCATCTTAAGCGATAGCTTTCATCCCAGTTACAGGATCCACTATTTTGTACGAGCCATTGTTTATCAATGGATGAACCTGCAGAAACAGAGGTACCATCTTTAATGGTCAGATCATCTACGAAATCTAAATTGTTGGTGCATGGCCCTGGCTCTGCTGTAGCTGTGATGGTTAAGGTGGGAACAGGCGTAAATAAATCTGGTACAGGAGTGGTGGTGGGCAAAACTGAAGTTGGCCCTGGTTGTGTGGGAGGGCGGAATACAGTTGGGGTGGCCTGTGGGGCACAGGCTTGGAGGAAGGCGAATGCAAATAGAAAAATGAACAAACGCGGGCGGAGCGTGATGCGAGACATGTCCTGATTAAACCATAAAGTCACAGAGAATATTCTCTGTGACTTTATCATTGAGCGAAATCTTATACTTCTTCTTCGGCTGCGCCGCCAGCATCTTCACCAATGGCGTCGCCACCAATGTCGAGTGGCAGTGCAATTTCACCCGTCATCGATTTGGTGCGGATGACACCTTCGACTTCAGCCATCAAATCAGGATTGGCACGCAAATATTCTTTGGCGTTCTCACGTCCCTGACCGATACGAATATCGCCATAGGAGAAGAAAGCGCCGCGCTTCGTAATGACCTCGAACTTGGTTGCCAAATCGAGCACATCGCCTGCCTTTGAGATACCTTCGTTGAACATGATGTCAAATTCAGCGGTGCGGAAGGGCGGAACCGCTTTGTTTTTGACCACTTTCACGCGGGTGCGGTTACCGGGTACTTCTTCACCGACCTTGATGGATTGAATACGGCGCACATCCAAACGAATGGAGGCATAGAACTTGAGCGCCTGACCACCTGTGGTGGTTTCAGGGTTACCGAACATGACGCCGATCTTTTGGCGGAGTTGATTTGTGAAAATGACAGCGGTCTTGGTTTGGTTGATGGCACCAGAGAGTTTGCGTAAAGCCTGAGACATCAAACGTGCTTGCACACCCATGGTGGCATCGCCCATGTCGCCTTCGATTTCGGAGCGTGGAACGAGGGCCGCAACTGAGTCAACGATGACCACATCTACTGCGCCGGAGCGAACGAGGGTTTCAACGATTTCAAGAGCCTGCTCACCAGTATCTGGCTGAGAGACAAGCAAGTTATCAATATCTACACCGACACGGGCCGCATAGACTGGGTCAAGGGCGTGTTCCATATCAATGAAAGCAGCGGTTCCGCCCATCTTTTGAGCTTCTGCCACAATGTGCTGACAAAGGGTGGTTTTACCAGAAGATTCTGGACCATAAATTTCCATGATGCGTCCGCGAGGAACACCGCCAACGCCGAGAGCAATATCGAGGGAGAGAGAACCAGTGGGGAAGACTTCAGTCACCATGGTGTGGGCTTTGCCCAAAGGCATGATGGAGCCTTCACCAAAATTTTTGATAATGTCGCCAACAGCTTTATCAAGCATGGCACGCTTGGCTGAGTCTATGTTTGCGCTTTTTTGAGTGGTTTCTTCGGTTGAACGAGCAGATTTTCTGGCCATTGCTTAAGTCTCCAATACAAGTGTAAAAGGTTGAAATTGTGTGTGGCGAGAGTATAGCACAGATGTTCAGTGCGTCAAGATTTTAGAGAGGAGAAAATTAGGGTCTAGGGGTTGGGGTGGCAGGCAGGGATTCGGGGACAAACTCAAGGGTGGGCATCTTGGGAGGTTGCGAGGTATACCCATCCAGCCCATGGAAGATAAAGTAGGTTACCTGCCCGGGAAAGATTTCAACCCAGGTTTGGCGGGTCTTCTTTTCATATTCAATGTTGATGCGGTAAATTCCAGCTGGTAAATCACCGATGGCAAGATTTTCTTTGTAATAAGGGTCAGGGTTGATTGCACCACCACTGCCATAAGTCTTCGCCAAATAGGTTTCCTTGGTGTCTTGAGAAATGACACGTACATCGGCTTGTTGAATTACTTTACCTTTATCATCCAACACGCGACCCACCAATACTCCCCAACCTTGGGGAGGTGCCAGCCATAATTCAGGATTATAGGTAGTCTGAAATGAATTATATGGAAAGCGAACTTCGAAATGAACATGTGGCCCAGTGGTAGCACCCGTAGAACCTACATAGCCGATTACTTGTCCCGTTTCCACATGCTGGCTGACAACGGCATCGGTTCCACTCATGTGGGCATAAATTGTATAAAGCTGTTGATTGTTGTACCCAAAGTCGTGACGAATGGCGACAGCGATTCCATATGGATCGTTGATATTGCCCGGTGTTTCTGTAAACAATCCCCAGCCGACCCAAACAATGGTTCCTGGGCCCGCGGCTAGAATCGGCGTGCCTTCCTCGGCATCGATATCGACCCCGGTATGTACTACTCCACCAAAAAACACACCGCCATAGCGATAATTTGGTAATGGCCAGTTGACATGGTCTGCGGCAATGGGACGCGCAAAATAAAAATGGTCATACGGCGACATCGCCCAAGGAATTGGATAAAGTGGAGGACGCCAACCAGAGACAGGTTCAGCGCCCGGTGTGGGAAGCGTAAATTGAAACGGAACTGGCGAAGGAGTCAACCCCGCCACAAACTGGACTTGGGGTTGGTCTGGCGCTTCAGGCATGACCACTGGCGTTGGGGTGACAGCACTTAAATTCACTGCCGTGCAAGCTGTGATAAAAGTGACCAACAAAGAATTGATAAAAATATTTTTGAGTTTCATTGCACAGACTATGGAATCACAGTCGGAGGAGTTTGTGTGGGCGTTGCGGTTTCGGTTGGTGGTGCAGGGGTAAACGTCAATGAAGGGGTGAAGGTAGCACGTGGCGTGCGAGTTGGGCCTGTTGTTGGTGTTGGGGTAAATGTACGAGTGGGTGTTAAAGAAGGCGCCAATACGCGAGTGGGTGTTACTAGGGCTTCCGGTGGATACAATTCCAACATGGCGTTATACCAAGTGAGTCCGCTTGTAAGTGCGAACTCAGTAAAGCGTGCTCCAGCGTAGTATGTGCGCCAGTTTGGCAGAGCAGGCAAACGGTCCCAGCCATATGCGGAGGCCATATCGGTCACATCGACCCAATACCCAGCAGGGACGGGTGCATAGGCACCGCCTTGTTCATAGGTAGTTGGATTCAATTCATAGCGGGCATTTAAATTCCAAGGGGCATCATGAAGTGGTTCACCTAAAGAACCATCTTGTATCGTGCAGCGGATATACAATCGCCAGTAGGTTTGTGCGCCAACATCTTCACGCAACGTAACCATCCAACCCACATTCGACATCAGTGAATTGATTGCAAAGGCTCGACCTGTATATAACCAATCTTCATTAAGCCCAGGGTCAAGAGGAGTTGTTAGCGGAACAAAGGCATTTTCAAGACTCGCTAGTGCATCCCACCCTGTTTCTTGGGTGAGACGGGTGCGTAAGGCATTGAAAGATTCATCCACGAGATCGTGAAGTTGTGGATAAGGCGCTTGTACATTATCCAACGGCACCACATACCAGCGTTGATTGGGCACATCGGCAACGGGAGTCAGCACAGGAGACCATAACGGGGCGGGCGTGTTTGCAGCTGCAATGGAAAATGATTCAGGTAAGGGGGTGGGTAACTTGGCGAGCCCCCAAGTAAGGCCACGCACGCGTCCACTTAATGGAGTGGGAGATAAAAGCAATATGCCTTTGACATCATACGCTGTGAGATATTCTTGATTGGCTCCACTGGTGATGGCGGTGATTTTTTCTGCGGTTTCGTTGAAGGCTCCCCAGCTACCATCACCAACCCAATGAGCGGCATGTTCTGGGTTGGTGGCATCCCAAATGTATAAGCCGCTATAACCAACAGTTTGCGATGTGGATGCCCATAAAAGTTGTGAACCATCGTAATTCCATACAGGATGACTCTCGGAAGCGAAAGGTGTATTGCTTAAGTTTTGATAGCGATCACTGCCAGCCAGATCGAGGTTGGCCAACCAAATATCACTATCCCCACCACGCGATGAGACAAAGGCTACGTGACGTCCATCAGGTGCCCAAGCGGGAGAATGGTCGGAGGCGGGGTCTTGAGTCAGCGGAATGATGGTTTGGTCTTTGACGTTGACCAATTCAACTTCCAGATTTTCATTTTTATAGGTTTCAAAAGCCAACCACTGTCCATCAGGAGACCATGAAGGAGATGAATCATATTCAGGCGAGTTGGTGATTTGTGTGATAGCTCCGCTATTGATATCCATCAAATACAAATCCCAAAAGCCACTGCGGTCAGAGGCGAACGCAATTTGAGTGCGGTCGGGGCTGAGTGTGGGGTCAGTGTCGTTATAGTCACCAGCGGTGATACGGGTAAGCGGCAAGTCTTCGGGCTTTTCACTTTGAACGAAGAGATGAGCGAAGCCATTCTCTTCGATGGAGAGGAAGATGAGGTTGCCTTCGCCGCTGTACTTAATCACGGGTGGCGTGGGCGTACTGGTAGCTTGTTCAAGTGTTGGCTGAACCTCAATGCTGGTGGGTGTGGATTGTTGTGGGGTACAGGCGAATAACAGGAACGCAGTCAAGACAAGACTGTGGATAATTTTTGCAACGCGAAATTTTTTTGCAGTTGAAGTATGAGAATGCAAATGCATGGAGGATGTCAATTAATTGGAATCAACTGGCGGCTCGGCCTGAGGCGGGGTCACATCAAATGAAAATGTGACTGGCTCACAACTGGGACCATCTGGATAATAAAGTTTTGCATTCAAAGAGTGGGGATTGATGACCTGACCACGCACATGCATGGTGAATTCAAGTTTCCATGAAAGCGGCTCGACGATGCTGGTAGATGCGATTTCGTCGCCGTTGGCATTGCTGAGTACCACTTCAATATAAGGTCGTTTTTGAAAAGGAGTCACTTCCACGTTGACGCGTAAACGACGTCCATCGGGATAGGTTTCGGCGCTGAGGGATGTAATTTTGGTTTCTTCAGGCACACTGCGGGTAAGGTTGTCTTCGGGAAAGAAAAAGTCCATGTGCGTAATTATAACCAGTTAACGGAAGTGGGTTTATTTTGTAGGGCTTCTGTAATTCTGGTGCCGACCTGTATAATAGGATTTTCTATTTAAAAAACTACAAGAATCTATTTTCTAAAACCTATGACTGATAAAAAACAAGTTGAAATTAATCTTCGTTTATGGTCTCAAGATGACTTAACTCTTTTGGAGCGATTGTTAGGTGACCCTGCCATGACCAAACACATTGGTGGCCCTGAATCGCCTGAAAAGATTCGTAAACGCCTTGAGCGATATTGTCAGGATAGTGCCATTAGTAAGGTGCATATGTTTGTGGTCACCTTTGGCGAAGAACATATTCCAGTGGGTTCTATTGGATATTGGGAAAAGATTTGGCAGTCACAGGAAATTTGGGAAACAGGTTGGCGAATTCTCCCAGAATATCAGGGGCATGGAATTGCCTCTCGTGCAACTGCTTTGGTGATTGAGCGTGCCCGTCGGGAAAGAGAATATCGCTCGTTGCATGCCTTTCCAGCAATTGATAATGAACCCTCTAATGCAATTTGCCGTAAAGTAGGATTTCAACTTTTAGGCGAGGTCAGTTTTGAATATCCGCCAGGCAGGTTTATGCGGAGCAATGATTGGTGTTTGAATCTTTTTGAATAGTTTTTAAAACAAAAAAGCCTCCGAAAACTCGGAGGCTTTTTTTATTACTAAAAATTATCCGTTCTTCTGTTGAAATTCCTTCATAAACTTGACCAACTCACCAGCGCCTTCGACAGTTACAGCGTTGTACATGGAAGCGCGCATCCCGCCGACAGAGCGATGTCCCTTAAGGCCGATCAAATTATTCTTCTTGGCTTCCTTTGCGAAAGTTTCTTCCAATTCTTCGGTAGGCAAGCGGAAAGGAATATTCATAAGAGAGCGGGCTTCGGGTTTGGCATGTCCGCGATAGAAACCGCCGCTTTCATCGATGGCTTTGTAAACCATATCCGCTTTGACGCGGTTTACTTTTTCAATCGCGGCGAGTCCGCCTTGTTTCTTGGCCCATTGGAAGACCAATCCCACCATATAAATAGCGAAGGATGGCGGTGTATTGTGCAAGGATCCGCTGGCCGCGAGGGTTTTGTAATCCAACATCACGGGCAAGTTGGCGGGAGTTCGCTCCAACATATCATCACGGATGATGACCACGGTCACACCTGATGGACCTGCATTCTTTTGGGCACCCGCATACAACATGGCATATTTGGTTACATCAATCGGGCGGCTGATGAAGTCAGATGAAGTATCGCA
Organism: Anaerolineales bacterium; assembly: GCA_046328925.1. GTDB lineage: Bacteria > Chloroflexota > Anaerolineae > Anaerolineales > Villigracilaceae > Villigracilis. The sequence continues at coordinate 109,332 of JAXLVT010000001.1, read as the reverse complement.
TACCAAAGGTACGCCAGCGGGGGGAGTGGGCTCTGTGAAATACTCCACGCCATGAATTGTTTCATTCATGGTGAAGTGCAAATAGGCGGCCTTTGGGTCAAGGTCTAATTTTTCAGGATAGCCTTTGAAACCGTCTGCTTCGGTATTGGCAGCGGCGCGAGTCGCGCCCAGTTTCTGTGCTTCTTTAAAAGCAGTCTTGCTCCATGTACCTGTCACAATGTAGTCTGCAGAGCCAGTGGCGCGCAGGTTCATCGGCAGCATTGTAAATTGTAATGTGGCGCCGCCTTGGAGGAACATAATTTTGTAATTGGCTGGAATGCTAAGCAGGTCACGCAAATCCGCTTCAGCTGTCTGGATGACTGCTTCAAATTCCTTTGAGCGATGACTGATTTCCATCACAGACATGCCAGTCCCTTTGAAATCAAGCATTTCTGCCTGGGCTTGTTCAAGAACTTCCAGCGGTAATGGGCCTGGACCTGGATTAAAGTTGTATGCACGTTTTGTTGTGGACATTGATAACACTCCTGTTTGTGTAAAAAATTGACGCTTCATTCTGAGCTGTTATTTGCTCCTTGTTTCACTAAGCATTCACTTCATTATATCTTTTTGTCTGGCAATTCTGCAATAACAATTGACATGATTCAAGCCTGACCTATATCGTTGACAAAGGTTTTTCTCGTTGTTAGAATGACAGATGTGTTTAGTATGCATCTCAAAACAGGAATTCAGCCGATGCGTCGGTCGGGTTCCTGTTATTAATTTCAACTGGAGGAAGAAATGAAAGTTTTAGTATGTGACAAGACTGAGAAGGAATTTATTGAACAAATGCGCGCTGCAGGTCTTACTGTGGATGTGCGCGACGATATCACTCCTGAAGAATTACCAAATGTATTGCCTGCTTATGAAGGCATGGTCGTCCGTTCGCGTACCAAAGTACGCCAACCGTTGATTGATGTTTGCCCCAACTTGAAAGTCATTGTGCGTGGTGGTGTCGGCCTCGACACCATTGACTTTGAGTATGCCAAGACCAAGGGCATCACTGTCATGAACACTCCGCTTGCCAGCTCCGCTTCGGTTGCAGAGTTGACCATTGGTTATATGTTCGCTCTCGCTCGATCCATTTATAAAGCTACTTCATCCATGAAAGCTGAAAAATGGGACAAGAAGAGTTTTGAAGGCGATGAAATTGGTGGCAAGACTCTTGGCCTCGTAGGTGTAGGCAACATTGGCAAAGAAGTTGCCAAACGCGCAACCGCACTCGGCATGACCGTCCTTGCGTATGATCCATACGTGAAAGAAATTGCTGGCATTAAGTTAGTCACACTTGATGAGTTGTTGACTCAAGCAGATTACATCAGCTTGCATTTGCCCAAGACCAAAGAATCAGCGGATATGATTGGCAAAGAACAATTTGCCAAAATGAAAAATGGCGTCCGCGTGATTAACTGTGCGCGCGGTGGAATCATCAACGAAGAAGCTCTTTACGAAGCATTGACCAGTGGTAAGGTTGCGGGTGCAGCGTTGGATGTCTTCGCTGAAGAACCTCCTACAGATTGGAAGTTGATGAAGTTGGATAATGTCATCGGCTCACCACATATTGGCGCAGCCACCAAAGAAGCTCAAGCTCGCATTGGCGCAGAAGTTGCCGAGAAATTGATTGCATTCGCCAAGAACGGAAAATAAATCATTTTATCTAGGGCGGGTTCATCCCGCCCTTATCAATTAAAGGATAACCATGAAAATCATCAGCGACATTGGCATCCAGATTCCGCAAGTTTATTTACCCAAAGCAGGTACAGACTTAAAAAAATGGGCAGTTATCGCCTGTGACCAATTTACTTCTGAGCCTGAATACTGGCATGATGTGGAAAAAATTGTTGGCGATGCGCCTTCTACTTTGAATCTCACTTTCCCTGAAGTTCATCTTGAAAAGCCAGGGGAAGAGGAACGCATCAAAAGCATTCAAGCCACCATGCGTAAATATATGGATGAAGGAATTCTCCAGCCACGGGAAGGATTGATTTATGTGGAGCGCACTGTGGGTGGAAAGACTCGCAAGGGTGTTATTCTTTGCCTTGACCTTGAACGCTACGATTACACCAAAGGTTCATCCAGTCTCATCCGTGCTACGGAAGGAACTATCGTAGACCGTCTTCCTCCGCGCATCAAAATTCGTCAGGGCGCCGCGATGGAATTGCCGCACATCCTCGTGTTGATTGATGATCCAAATCATACGGTCATTGAGCCATTGACGGCTGCCAAGTCCAAGCTGGAGAAGTTATATGATTTCGATTTGATGCTTGATAGCGGTCATTTAGCTGGCTATGCAGTCAGTGCTGACTTTGAGAATCAAGTTGTTGAAGCCTTGCGTGGACTTGCCAAGCCTGAAACTTTCTCTGCAAAATATGGCATTGGTAAGAATGAACCTGTGTTGTTATTCGCGATGGGCGATGGGAATCATTCCCTCGCGACCGCCAAAGCCATTTGGGAAAAGGTTAAACCAGAAGTTGGCATGGATCATCCTTCACGTTATGCACTCGTTGAAATTGAAAACGTCCACGATGATGGACTTGAGTTTGAACCTATTCACCGTGTGCTATTTGGATTGAAGAAAGATTTATTTGCCGAGCTTCAAAAAACATTCGGCGCAAATTTTAGCTATACCGAAGTTGCCAGCGGCGAAGAAATGATTCAACGTGTGGATTCTGCTGAAGGTGAGAAGCAGGCCATCGGTCTGGTTGGAGGCGGGAAGAAATTCGGCGTGATTGAAATTGCACACGCATCCTCCAATCTGGCAGTTGGAACCATCCAAGCCTTTCTCGATGCTTTCTTAAAAGATGGCGGCGCGGAGAAAATTGATTATGTCCACGGCGAGGATGTGGTGGAACGTTTGGCGCTTCAACCAGGGAATGCAGGCTTCTATTTAGCAGGCATGCACAAATCTGAATTATTCAAGACCGTCATTCTCGATGGCGCGTTGCCGCGAAAAACTTTTTCGATGGGTGAAGCGCGAGAGAAGCGCTTTTACATGGAAGCAAGAAAGATTTTGTAGAAACAAAGAGAGCCTGTCTTTAGACAGGCTCTCTCTTCTTTTGACTTCGCGCATACCAAAATAATAGCAGTCCAATCAGAATCAATAGACTTGAAATACAAGGTGGAATCCATTCATACTTATTTCTAGTCGCATTTGTATCTAAAGCAATAACTTCTGGAGTTTCTGTGTCTATGCTAAAACCATTATTTTCAGGCTGTATAGTAAAAGTAGGGATTTCCAGTGTAGAAGTTTCCAGCGTCGCTGTATCTGCTGGGGCTGTCGCAGAACTAGTCATTGTAGGAGTAAACGTTGGTTGATTTGGAAATCCACCAAATGAAAACAAGTTATTGCTTTGGGCCTCTGTTGGACTAGGCGTCGGCCATACTTGTTTAATAGCAGCATCCATTTGAATGAGACCATTGCCATAAAATCCGTCCCAGCCTGTCGAGCCAAGATCGAGAGCAGTAGATTCCATTTCAAGGCGTACGAGGCTGGGAGCATTGTTCCCTGGGATTCCCAGCAATAGTGCTGCAAACCCAGAAACAAACGCAGTGGACATAGATGTGCCGTCCCGAATGCTATAGGTTCCCCCGTTGCTTGTGGAATAAATTGCAACCCCAGGTGCGACTAAATCAATTTGTGAACCGTAATTTGAAAATACGGCGTGATTATTTATGGTATCTGTAGATCCTACGGCAATTACATTTGAGTAGGCAGCTGGGTAGAAGATTAAATTACCGCCTGCATTTCCAACTGCCGCTATTATTAACACCCCTTTACTATCTGCATAGTTGACAGCGTTTTGCAATACGATGGAAGTAGGTATGCCGCCCAGACTCAGGTTAATCACATTAGCGCCATGGTCTGCCGCCCAAATAATACCCGCTGCAATATTGCCAAAAGTTCCTCCACCTGCCGCAGTTAACACCTTAACCGGCATAATGCGCGCTCCCCAGGAAACCCCAGCAACTCCAGTTCCATTGTTTGAGACAGCCGCCGCAATTCCAGCTACATGTGTGCCGTGGCCATTATCATCTTGTGCTATTGAATCATTGTTGACAAAGTCGTAGCCGCCGACAATTTTATTCGCCAAGTCTGGGTGAGATAAATCAACACCTGTATCCACAATAGCAATCGTGATATTGGATGAGCCTGTTGTATATGCCCACCCTTGGGGAGCATGAATGTTGACAAGCCCATATTGGCTGGGCCATGCTGAATCGTTGGGAATTCGGTCAGCGCTAAATGCAAGATAATTTGGCTCCACATACCGCACATCTTCACAAGCGGATAAGGTTGCCACTGCGTTTGACACGCTTACCCCATTGAGTTTAACGATGGTGACACTTAATTCTTCAATGTAAGAACTTATACTTCCATTTACTTGTTGTAGACATTTTGCTATGGATTCGTCGGTGGCACTCTTCTTGAAGCGTACCAAAACCTCATCTAATACATATTTGCCTTGGATGATTGGGGCAGCTGTAATCGTTGGCGTAGGCGTTTGTGATGAAATACTGGAAGAGGTGGCTAGAATGGTTTCGGTAGCTGTTGGAGTTAAGGAATTATCGTCTTGAACTGTGGGTGTGTCTTCAAGAGTTGAAGTAGGCTCAAGAGTAAATGTTTCAGTCGGGGTTTCTGTTTCTATGCCAGCGTCTGCATAAACAGATTGAGCCTGCAAATGCAGGCTTGCTGTTAATAAACATAAGATAACAATGCAAATAAATTGTCTGTAAAACTTCTGCCCTGACATAATTCCCTGCTCTTATCTGAAATTATAAGGCCGATTTGAAATCATCAGGGTAGGGCGCGGTATAGGTTACAACCTTATTGGTTTCAGGGTGTGTAATAGTCAGTGAGTAGGCATGTAATGCTGGTCTGTCAATTAACTTTGTCTCTGGGGCGCTGTATAGAGTATCCCCCAAAAGCGGATAGCCTAACGCATACAGATGGACTCTTATCTGATGCGTTCTGCCCGTCATGGGCATCGCTTCAATCAACGCTGTGGCTTGATTGCGTTTTAGGACCTGTAGTCGCGTCTCTGAGCGGACTCCGTTTTTATTATCCACCATGGTACGGTGTTTGTGACCAACGTTCACACGCAGAGGAAACTTTGTAATTTTTTGATCCCAACCTGGCAACCCGTTGACGATTGCATGATATTTTTTTTCTACTTGATGCTTTTCAAATTGAATATTCAACGAGCGATGCGCATCAGCAGTCAAAGCAAAGACAATGATGCCACTGGTGATTTTGTCGATGCGATGCACCACCCAGATTTTGCCGTATTGTTCTTCGAGCATTTTTACAAGGTAGGGCGCGTCCTGATCCCAGCCATCTGGCAGGACAGGGATATTTGCAGGCTTATTTACTATGAGGATGGAATCATCTTTATGAAGGATTTGCATTTTTATCCATATTGAACGAATTTGACTTATTTTTTATAGCCAGTGTTGCGTAGCGAGTGTGTTTAAGCCCAGTTCCAAAACACATCAATGCGCCGCCGAAAAAGAATGGGCTGAATGTGATTAAAGCGGTGATTAAGTAGAGCGCAGAAAATAGATAGAGTTCATACGCCGAGTTTTGATAGGAGAAACGTTTGTAATACTTTATCTCTCCTTCTACTCCACCTTCTTTTTTGATAACCTCGATCAGGTGTATGTTTTTGAAATGTCGAATATGAACAGTTACTTCTATCAGGAGAAACATCCCCAGATAAATGGAATATACCCATTGAACTTGAAGCAGGCTGGCAAAAATCCACCATAATAAAAGGATGAAAAGGGTATAAGCAACCAAATAGTACAGATGTCGTTTGGAAAATTTGTTTAGAGAGTCAATATCTTTTTGGTATTGAGGGGTTAGTTCGTAGCTTCCTTCAAATTGAAAGTGACCAATCTCTCGATACCCTTTTGCCGCTCGAAGAGTTAAGTAATAGTCACTTATATAAAGAATGACCCATAATATCATCCCTGGGATCGGGCTACTTGTCAGCCAGTTTTCCATATCAACGCTCCTTATTTGAATTGTACCTGTTTTCTTTGACTCTACTTTTAAAATAGCCAAACCCCTTGACATTAACGTAACGTAAGGGTTTATAGTATCCGTTATGTTCACTGTAAAACAACTTTCTCAAATGGCAGGGGTAACCCCCAGAACTCTGCATCATTACGACGATATTGGCCTGCTTAAGCCATCTCGTGTGGGCGATAATGGCTATCGCTATTACGAGGAGGAGGCGCTATTAAGGTTGCAGCAAATTTTGTTTTACCGTGAGTTGGATATGCCGCTGGAGGACATTCGCAAAATTATGGGACGCCGTGATTTTGATGTGTTGACAGCCTTGGAGACTCATAAAGAATCGCTGAGTAGGCAAATGGAAAGAACGAAGCGTTTACTTGTCACAGTGGACAATACAATTAATCATTTGAAAGGAAGAAAAATCATGAGTGACGAAAAATTATTCGAAGGGTTTAGTGAAGAGCAACAGGAGAAATATGCTCTTGAGGCCGAACAGATATATGACCCTGAGGTTGTGCGTGAATCAAACCGCAAGTGGAAGGCGTACTCAGCGGCAAAGAAACAAGCAATCTTGGCAGAAGGCAAGGCTGTGTATTTGGATATGGTTGCAGCCATGCCGAAAGGTGCTGCAAGTAAGGAAGTACAAGCAATCGTTGAGCGCTGGCGCAAGCACTTGGATTATTTCTGGACGCCCAACTTAAGTCAATTGCTTGAGCTTGCGAATGGCTATCATGATGACCCGAAATTCAAAGCCAATTTCGATAAGATGCACCCAGAGCTTGCCAGGTTTATGGGCGAAGCGGTGAAGGTGTATGTAGAAAATCATAAGTAATAAAAAGAGGACGAGAAAATTTTCTCGTCCTCTTTTTATTAACTGCTGGCGCCGCTGTAGCGCTTCAAGCCTGCTTTCCAGACTTGTGAAGCGATGAGAAAACTAATCACTCCTACAAAAAAGAAAATCACAACTTGCCCAATATTTAAATCTCCACGTAAAGCTTGCAATGGAATCGTGGTAGCTACAGCGATAGGAATAATAAAGGTGACAATGATTCTTAACCACACAGGATATACCGTGGCTGGGTAACGTCCTGAGTCGAGCAGAGCGTGCAGGATGGTGACGTTATTATCAAACTTAGTAAACCAAAAGGTGAGTGCGATTAAGACAATCCACAAACTGTAAATGACGATTGTGCCTGTAGTGGCGAGCAGCATAAAGGTCAGGATGTGAAGCGCGGTGGTTGTATCGCCCGTCATGTTAATTCCTACAATCATCAATGTGATGGCTAGAATTAAATCCCAGATGCGCCAGACGGTGATGCGCGAAAAGGTGACCAGGAACATGCTGTTGACAGGTTGCAAGATGGTGTAATCCATTGAACCATCGCGGATGCTTTGATTAAATTTTTCGGTGTTGGGCCAGATGAGCGCCATCATTAATGTGTTGACCAGGCGGAAGACGCCAAGCAATGCGATTAATTCACCAAGTCCCCAGCCACCGAGTGTGGTGGTGTTGCTGAAGATTATGTTTAAGCTGAGTAATTCCCAGCCAAGCCACATGAGATTTAAGAGAATGTTGACGACTGTATCAGCACGATAAGCCAGTGACATTTGCACATTGACTTTGAAAAAAGACGAGAGCAGTTTTAAAGTATGCATGATTACGCTCCCACAGCCGAATATCGTTTAACGCCATTCTTCCAAACCCAATTGAATAGCACAATGCTGACACCCAGCCAGAAGACTCCCGAAACATACCCTTGAATGATTTGTTCAGTAGAAAGTTTGCCGAGAATTAATTGAATCGGATAATACATGAACAATTGAAACGGCAGATATTGGGCGATGTCCTGCACGAGTTTGGGCATGAGCGGAAGAGGGACGAATTGACCTGAGAACAGAAGAATCAATGCGAAATAAAATTCGTGGATGGAATATACGCGGGTGGTCCAGAAGGCAAGGGCGGTGATTGTGGCTGAGATTAGATAACTGACGAAGAAACCAAGAATCATCGCAGGGATGGATAACAGTATGCCGCTCAATGTCACATTGCTGAAATCGGGTTTGAATAAGAAGAACAGGATGATCCAAATGGGGAGGAAGCCCAGAATCATCAAGACTTTGAAAGCAATATTGTTGATGAGAGCATTGGTCAACATGGGGTGAATTGGTTTGACCAATTCACCAGAGAGTGTGCCATCTTGAATTTTGTATCCGAAGATGTGAATCACGATATTACTCGTGACCTGATCGCAAATTAAGAGCACCATGTAATAAGTGATGAAATCGTTGGCTGTGAAACCGTTGACGCTGCCTTTTTGATTGGCGATGCTGGTCCATACTGCGAGGTAAATAATGGGGGAGACCAGCCAATATAGTAAGTACATCAACATGTTGGCGCGGTATTGCCATTGTTCCGCCCAGTTGACTTGCCAGAGGCGTTGGAAAATAAGAAACATAAAAACTCCTTTTGGAGTCAAGCAGCTCGCTGCTTGACATGCAGGAGCAAACTCCTGCACTCCAGAATCAATTATTGATTAAACGCCTGCTCGATGACATCCTCAATCGGAGGATCGGTGATGGTGATGTCGTGGATGGGCAGATCCGCTAACAGCTTGGAGGTGATGCGCGTCACATCCTCCGCCTTGACCTGAATATATTTCTTCTCGGTGTCTTCTTCGTTTTGAACAGGTTCACCGTATTTCGATAAGTCATGCGAATCAGGTTCACTTAACATCATGCCAATTAATTTGAACGGAGCGATTTTCTTGGAGAGGTCGTTAATACCGCCATCATATTTCAAATTGCCATGATGAATGATGATGATACGTTCACATAGTGCGGTTACATCGGCCATGTAGTGACTGGTTAACAGAATGGTTGCGCCCGTGCGTTTGTTATATTCACGTAGAAATTCACGAATGCGCACCTGACCTGTAATATCCAAACCGATGGTGGGTTCATCCAAAAATAAAACTTTCGGACGGTGTAAAAGACCTGCCGCAATTTCGCATTTCATGCGTTCACCCAAAGATAAATTGCGCACTGGCTTTTTCATCAAGGGTTCGAGTTCGAGTAAGTCATCTAACTCTTTATAAGTTTTTTTATAGTCTTCATCAGAAATGCGATAAATGGCTTGATTGAGCAAAAACGAATCGGCTGCGGGAATGTCCCATGACAAGCGATTGCGTTGACCCATGACGAGAGTCATTGAGCGCAGGTACTCAGGCTTGAGTTCCCACGGAGTGAAGCCAAGCACTTGGGCTTTGCCGCCTGTGGGGTGCAACAATCCCGAAAGCATTTTAAGTGTGGTGGTTTTGCCAGCACCATTAGGGCCAAGGAAGCCAACCACTTCACCTTGTTCGATTTTGAAATCAACCTGCTGGACGGCTTTTACATCTTTGTATTTGCGTTTGAAGAAACTACGGACGGCCGCGCCAAACCCGCCTTCGCGCTCAGGCACTTGATAGGTCTTACTTAATTGGTCAACAGTAATCGTGGGGGACATAAAAATCTCTCCTGTAGGGGAGAGATTTTATCATTTGTAGAACAAAAGTGCTAGATAGTGCGCTAGGCTCTTTCGGGGGCTAAGCCCCCGAAAGAGCCTGCTTATTAAAACGCAGAGACTCGATACCAAATATCCACGTTCACATGGATGGTTTTGTTGTGCTGAATATCCATTCCCAAACTTGGCTCATCGACAGATATGCCGCCAAGTTTCATCCTCAAGGCCTGAGGTTGAAACACGGCGCGAGTGTCTTCGTCGAAGGAATTTTCAATGAAGTCATACACGCCCAGTAATTTTACGTTTAACGATTCAGCAATTTTCTGCGCTTTGGATTTGGCTTGCTCTAATGCGATATTTAATCCGCGTTCACGCGCTTCCTCTTCCGCATATTTCCATTCGATTCTTTCAAGGCTGGCATTCTTTTGCGAGGAAATCACATCCAACAACCCGGCCAGTTGATTTAAATTCTCGCAACGAATCTTGAGACGATATATCGCATTCGATGATTTGAGCAATGTCCCGCTCGCCGTTTCAATGTGGACTCCTTGCAAAGCAACCGCTTCACTCTTAAGCCCAAAGCTGGTCAGTGCTTCGACGAGTTGATTCACTTCTTTGGCTTTTTTCATCGCTTCATTGCCGCTGATGATTGATGAGCCTTTGACGGTCACATGCAAATCTGCATGGGTCGCAGAGATTTCCTCTTTGTAGGAGGTGGATACTTTTATGGTGTCGGGCTTGGATTCCATGATGTCCTTATTAGGTTACTGTCAATTTCTGCTTTGGATACTTCTCGTATCGTTTTTCTTCCATCACTCGTTTGATTCGATCAAAGCCTTCCCATATATCTTGAAAGGAAGTGTATAACGGCGCAAATCCCAAACGGATATTATCAGGTTCGCGAAAGTCGGGGATGACGTTCATCTCTTCAATGAGTGCGCGGTTGATGCGATAGCCATCTGCGTGGCGGATGCTGATGTGCGAGCCGCGTTGGGCAGAGTCAACGGGAGAGCCGAGGGAAAAGCCAAAGGGGGCAAGCAACTCATGAGTTAAGAAAGAAGCGTAGTCTGTCATCAAAATGGATTTTGCGCGGATGGAGTCCATGCCTGCGCTGAGAGTCGGTTCGAGTGCGGCTTCCATTGTTAAAAGAGAAATCATGGGTTGTGTGCCGACTAAAAATCTTTGTGCGCCGGGCGCGGGTTGATATTCAAGACCAAAGTCAAATGGATTCTTTTGTCCCCACCAACCCCAAATGGGGGAGCTGAGTTTTTCTTGAATGGCTTTGTTGACATATAAGAATGCGGGTGCCCCGGGACCGCCGTTGAGATATTTATAAGTGCAGCCGATGGCGAAATCAGCATTGCAATCATCGAGTGCAATGGGCACCGAGCCGACCGAATGACTCAGGTCCCATAGGACGAGCGCACCTTTTTTATGAGCGAGCTCGGTGATGCGCTTCATATCATAGAGATATCCGCTTTTGAACACTACGTGCGAAATCGTTAGAAGTGCTGTATTTTCATCAAGAGCGGCTTCCAATGCGGAGAGATTCGGGGTGATGTCGTTATCACTGGCGCCGATGTTGATGATTTCATGGCGCTTGCCCAGATTTTCCCGAACGCCTTGCAGGATATACAAATCAGATGGGAAATTAAAGGTATCGGTGATGATGCGTTTTTTATTAGGCTGTAAAGTCAATGCGGCGGTGGCGAGTTTGAATAAATTAAGAGAGACCGTATCGTTCACCAATACTTGTCCTGCTGCCACGCCAATCAGTTGACCAATTTTATCGCCCACGCGTGAGGGAGCTTCCCACCAGCCCTTGTTCCAACCGCGGATTAAATCTTTTCCCCATTGTTCATCGATGATTTGTCTGGATTTTTCCTGAGCAACCTTGGGCATCATGCCAAGCGAATTGCCATCCAGATAAATTAAGTTGGAGTCAGAAAAGACAAATGCCTCTCGATAAGTGGCGAGTTTGTCTTGTGAATCGAGTTGACGAGCGAAATCGTGAGCAGTGGAGAAGTTCATGGGGTTGTTCTTAATTATCAAGAAATTCTGCAGAGACAATGTCTCCGCCACCGGTATAGTAGAAACGGCAGGTATCACCTTGATTGATAATATCTATTAAACTTTCATGGACATTGAAGTTTATTCCTCCAACACGCATTTCAAGCTTTTTTACGGTTTTATAGTCTGGACCTGAGTTACTTGAATTGAGGACTTTTTCTTCAACCCAGACAAAATTAACTGTGCCTTCAGCTTTTTGCAAGGAGAGGTCATTTTTACGGTAATTGCGATAGATTAAAAATCCAATTACCAAGACTACGCTAACTAGTGGTCCTGGGGCAATTCTGAGTATGTTGGGGAGACTTCCTGTAGGTGCCAACCGTCCGGTCAAGACCAGTGCTCCGATTGTGACCAAAAGAAGAAGTGCTACTGCAATGATAGCGCGAGAGTTATATTTGGCTTGTCTATTTTTTAAGAGGCTCTTTTGATTTTCACTTACCTGACCCTGTTTGTTTTCCTGAAGGTCAGATTGATTGAACTTAAAATATTCCTGAAGCTTTTCTGTCTTTGACATTTGTTTTTCCTTATTGAAATTTTTCTGCTGACAAGAATTTAAACGGCGTAGATGTGTAATACACGACCCATTTTTCATCTTCCTTGATAAATTCCTGAAGCTGGTCTTTAACTTCAAATTTTTTATCACCCAAATTCAAATGTAATACAAGAACATCTTCATACTTTCGGACGCTACTACCCGGAGTACGTACACGTTTTGTCCCTGTTGTGTATTTGACTGTTCCTTCCACTCTTTTGACAGAGATATCTGCTTTCTGATTGGCACGAAGGAGATAAATTCCAACCACGATCCCAATTGTTAGCACGGCAACCCCTGCAAATAGAATCCCGAACCCACCCATCGCAAATAATGGAATTAGTTCTTGAATATTTGAAGAATCTCCACTTAGAAGCAGAGGCAGAATCACGCGTGAGCCAATCAGTAAAACAGGAAGGCAACAAAACAAGGCCGCAACGACTGCTCCTACTCCTAAGAATACACCACGCTGTGATTTGTGTTCTCCAATAAGAAAACTTTTTTGCTTTTCAGTTAATTGTCCGAGGCGGTTTGCTCCGAGATCGGTGTCGTCAAAATTCCATAGTTCATTCAAAGTGGTTGACATTGTTTCTATTCAGTATCCTTTAAGATTATTTTGATTTCACCTTGCTCATGGCGTATTCAGCCAAAGCAGTAATGGTCAAGGATGGATTTACGCCTGGGTTGGCAGGCATGATCGAGCCATCAATAATGTAGAGACCTGCATAATGATGAACGCCGAAGTTTTCGTCCACAACTCCTTCTTCAGCATTTGACCCCATGGGAGCGCCCCCTAAAATATGAGCAGTGGTGGGCAGACCCAAAAGATTTTCACCGATGGAACCAAGCGCAACGCCATTGGTTCGTTTGGCAAATTCACGTGTGACTTCATGCGAGCCCTTCACTTGTGCATTGATTTCGTACCCAGGTTCTTCGTCTGCAACCATGCCGGTGCGGAAGAGAGTGAACAAACTACGGCCAATGCGGAAGCGCATGCGATTGTCTGCATGTTGCATGACGAGCAGGATGGTCACATTGTGTGCCCAGCCCGGCAGGAAGAGTGCTTTTAAAAAGTCGATGGGATGGGTGAGTGCCCAGCCGAAAAACTTCAAGATGCGCATGGGCACGCTGACATTATTGTCAATTAATGGCGCGGCCAGGAAACGCATCAAAGAGGAACCATCTGGGTAGCGAACTGGCTCAATGCGAGTCATCTCATCGTGATTGTAAATAGATGAAATGGACACGCCTTCTGAATAATTAATATCAGAAGTACGTGCTACGCTTCCCAACAAACCTTCAGAGTTGGTCCTCACCATCGTCCCCAACTTCGCTGACAGTTTCGGCAGTGACTTCTTCACATCGCGTAGCTTTAACAGCAGTCTCATCGTTCCCATCACACCCGCAGAGAAGATGACGTTCTTTGCGTAGACAGTTTCTTTTTGCTTGAATAACTTGGTTGAAGTTTGGTAGTTGATAGTATATTGGACGGCAGACGATGGACCATCGACCATCTTCTGTTGTCCATTGTCCATCGTCCATGGTCTGACATCAGTCACTTCGACTTCTGAGATAATCTTCGCCCCATTCTTTTCAGCAAAATATAAATAATTTTTAGGCAATGTATTCTTTGCATTATGTCGGCAACCGACCATGCATCCGCCGCAATGCTGACAGCCCGCGCGGTCAGGACCTTCTCCGCCGAAGTAGGGGTCTGGGACGGTGACGCCTGCTTCCCCGAAGTAAGAACCGACATCCGTCGCACGAAAGGTGCCGCCCATGCCGCGTTCCTCTGCAAATTCTTTTAGTAGCAAATCCGCCTTCCATAATTTGGGATTGCGGGCAACGCCGAGCATTTTTTTCGCGGTTTCATAATGTGGGCGCAACAACTCTCCCCACTTTAAATTTTGATTCCATGCAGGGGTGGCAAAGGTTTCATCGGTTGGAACTTCCAGCACGTTGGCGTATCCCAAACTTCCACCGCCAACTCCCGCTCCGTGCAACACCATCACGCCTTTTAGCAGACTGATTTGCAAAATCCCATGCGCTCGCAAGGCAGGCAACCAGAGATATTTCCAATACTGCCAATTGGATTTGGCAAAGTCTTTATCTTCAAACCGTTTTCCTTTTTCAAGGACGAGAACAGAATATCCTTTTTCCGTCAGTCGCATGGCGGAGACACTTCCTCCAAAGCCGCTTCCAATGATGACGTAATCATAGATTTGTTTGCTCATGATTTTTCCTGTCAACTTGATTTGATGTGTGAATTATACTTCCCTACTAAACATGATTCTCTAAGTCCATTGAATGGTCATTCCTTAGCTAACAGCTGAATAAAAAAAGAGGTACACATGACAACTCCCACATTCTCCTCCCGTCGTTCTCCCGTGTATGGTCGCCGTGGAATGGTCTCCACATCGCAACCGTTGGCAACCGCCGCAGGGATTGAAGTCCTTTCCAAAGGTGGAAACGCCGCGGATGCTGCCGTAGCGGCTGCGGCTGCACTCAACGTCACCGAGCCAACTTCCACTGGAATTGGTGGCGACATGTTCGCCTTGTATTATGACTCGCAGACCAAACAGGTCACAGCGTTGAATGGATCGGGGCGCGCTCCCGCCGCGCTGACATTGGAACGGCTAAAGAAAGAAGGACTCCTCGCTGAGGAATTACCGCCTTTCCATGCTCACACAGTGACTGTGCCTGGGGCTTGTGCAGGTTGGTGTGACTTGATTCAAAAACATGGCTCACTGTCCTTATCAGAAATTCTTGCACCTGCTATTCGGCTTGCGGAAGAAGGCTTTCCTGTTGCACCGCTGACGTCTTATTACTGGTCCCGTGGTGCGGAGGGACAATTGAAGTCTGCGTTGAATGGACGTGAGATGACCATTGATGGACGTGCACCGAAAGCAGGCGAATTGTTTCGTAACCCTGGCTTGGCGAAAACATTCAAGATGATTGCCGAGAAAAAAGCTCAAGGTTTTTATCAAGGCCAAATTGCAGAAGCAATTGTCAGCGTACTTAAAGAAGCGGGTGGTTGTCTATCTGTGGATGATTTGGCTGGACATGTGTCCACTTGGGAGACGCCACTCTCGGTTAATTATCATGGCTTGCGCGTGTATGAATGTCCACCCAATGGACAGGGTATCACAGCCTTGATTGCATTGAATTTGTTGGAAGGCTTTGACCTAAAATCATTGGGAGCATTGTCTCCTGAAAAAATGCATGTGATGATCGAAGCAATGCGATTGGCTTTTGCTGATGCACGTTGGTATGTGGCTGACCCTGCATTTTCAAAAATTCCCATGAATGAGTTGTTGTCAAAAGAATATGCAAATGAACGTCGCAAGTTGATTGATAGACAGCACGCCAACATTGACCCGAAGCGTGGCACACCAGTGGCATCTTCGAATACCGTGTATTTATGTGGTGGATGGATTTGGAATGCTTGCTCTTTTATCAATAGCAATTACTGGCTTTTGCACTGGTATTGTGCCCAAGGGTTGGGGCTTCACCTTGTAAAACCGCGGACATAATTTCAGCCTTGACCAAATCATCTCAATGCACTCGCACCAGCGAAGCGACCGTATCACACCATCACTGCCATGGTGACTCGCGAATCGGATGATTCTTTAGCGTTTCCTATGGCGTGATGGGTGGATTTCCCATGCAACCACAGGGACATGTGCAAGTGTTATCTGTCTTGGCAGACCACAACCCAGATCCGCAAGCTGCATTGGACCTGCCGCGCTTTTGTATTGATGTAGAAGAAAAAGGTGGACGAGTTGCGGTGGAAGAAGGCATGCCTAAAGAAACAATGGATGCCCTGCAAACGCTGGGACATCCATTGTATGAAGTTTCTGGTTATGAGCGCGCACTCTTTGGCAGAGGACAGGTGATTCTGCGCGAGGCAGAGACGGGCATCTTGTGCGCTGGCAGTGATCCGCGTGCAGATGGCTGCGCGATGACTTTGGGATAAATACTATTCCACGACAACTTTTTTCGCGTAAAAAGTAATGGTGCGTGAGCCATCGTTACTGAGTTTGAATTGACCTTCAAACTTCACACCGCCGACCGATGCGACATAGCTATACCAACCAGATGGAATTCCCACCATTTGTCCGCTGACTGGGTATTCATAAATAACATGAATGCCATCGCGGGTGGTGCCTTGCAGGGATACACATCGCCATTGGCTTTATTAGATAATGCAATTTTGCCCTTTGGGACTTCCATACGGAACGGTCCCATACGAGAGCGGGACATCGGCTGGGGCGGGGGTGCTGTTCCCAACAATGACGGCCGAGGCCGAAGGGACGTTGAGCACTTGCCCAACATAAAGATAGTTGATGTCTTGAATGTTGGGGTTGGCTGCCCAGAGATCGTTGACGCTTACGCCATAGCGTGTGGCAATGTTGGAGAAGGTATCACCTACTTGCACCGTATATTTACCAGTGAAATTGCTGAGGGGAATATAGGTAGCCGTAGCAACCGGGGCGGGCGTGTTGCTGACAGGGGTACTGTTATAGGTGATGCCAGGCACGTTTAAGGTCTGACCTGTTTTCAGCGGTTCACTCACGCCCGGGTTGGCTGAAGTGATGGCGGATACGGTCGTGCCGCATTTGGCTGCGATTTTGCTGAAGGTATCGCCAGGGTCAACGATGTAAGCGCCACCGCACACTCCACCCGCCAACACGTTGACTGGAATGGCCAACGCTGACACCAGCATCGTCATCAACACAGAAATTCGAACAAAGGTTTTAAATGACATGGTTTATCTCCTTGTAAGTGAAAACCGTACTGTCTTGACTCAATCTTAAATCAATCGATGCAGAATGACAACGGCCAAACCTGCAGTGTTAGGGGTTTGTAATTATTTCGATATATATCAGTTGATACAGAAAGAGAGCATCTCCTTGATGGTGATGCTCTCTTTCTGTAATTTCTTGGTTAACTCTTAGCCACTTTCGATTGCAGTCCTTGTTCAAGGATATGATTAATTTCTTCGGCATGTTCTTGTTCATGCTCATAAAAAATTTGTAACATGTCTGCTACGTTTCCGCTGCCACCCCAGGGATATGAAAAGACTTCACTCATTTTTTCACTTGGCACTTCGAGAATTAATTTCTTAACCGCTTCACGAGAGGCTTCCCATTCACGTAAACTATGTTCATAAGGCAAAGCCTCACGCGTGGAGACAGTCTCGGCATTGTAAAAGTCAACGCCACGCACCGATGGCAACTCCTCAAGCTCTCCGTTCACGTGAGCTTTCAACACTGCGATGACTTCATCATCCCATCCAGAAATATGGTCAAGCACTTCCTTCATCGTCCAGCGTGGATAAATGGTTTGGTGTACGTCTGCTTTGGCAACCACAGCGCGCATTAACGCGCGGGACTTTTCAAATTCTGCAATAATCTCTTCGTGTTGTTTCATATTCGCCTCGTTTTATGAATGGCCTAATATTGATAGAACCCTCTGCCTGATTTTCTACCCAAATAGCCTGCATCCACCATTTTCTTTAACAAATAGGCAGGGCGATATTTATCGTCACCCAAATCTCTTTGCAATACTTCCATCACATACAGCACCACGTCCAGGCCGATTAAATCCGCCAAGGTCAACGGTCCCATGGGATGATTCATGCCGAGCTTCATCACCTGGTCAATTGCTTCGGGCGTGCCTACATTTTCCTGTAACGCAAAAATCGCTTCATTAATCATCGGACATAAAATGCGATTCGAAATAAACCCAGGCGAGTCGTTGGCTTCCACGGGTTCCTTGCCCATCACTTTGCACAGGTCTAAGATGGTCTTTGTCGTTTCATCGGATGTGCCGAGTCCGCGAATGACCTCCACCAACTTCATCAACGGCACGGGATTCATGAAATGCATGCCGATCACTTTATCGGGGCGGTTGGTCACTGCTGCGATTTTTGTAATCGAAATCGACGAAGTGTTGCTGGCTAAAATCACACCGTCGAGAGCGTTGGCGTCCATATCCTTGAAAATTTTAAATTTCAATTCAGGGTTTTCGGTGGCAGCTTCAATCACCAAGTCTGCTGTTTTCATCGTGTCCATATTGGTCACGAATTGAATCGCATCGGCTGACGCTTTTTGTTCTGCGGTGAGGCTGCCTTTTTCCAAAAGCTTTGCAGTGGATTTACTGATGCTGGCTTTGGCTTTTTCCAACGCAGAAGGTTGCACATCCATGCAGGTGACTTGGAAACCAGAGGTTGCAGCTACTTGTGCGATGCCATTGCCCATCGTCCCTGCGCCGATGACGAAGATATGTTTAATAGTCATGCTGACTCCTTTTCGATGCAAATAAAATGAAGATAAAGAATAGAAAAGGCACAAAGGAAATTTTTGATTTCTTTGTGCCTTTTGTGTTTACTGGTTTTGCGCCTTCCACAACTTCACATTGTTTTGAATTTGTTCAATATGCCCAGGGATGTGTGCGGAATAAATATCGATCCATTTTTCAAAGGTATAAGGCTCGGCGTATTCAGGATGTTTTACAACATGCGTAAATACTTCATCAGGCTGGCGCTTGAGCAATTCATACGTCGTCTTGCGGACGAGTCGGGTCGTCTCCAAGGCATCTTCGAAGTTGTGGTCATGATAATTCAAGGTATTAGCCCAGGCATCCTGATCGTAGCCCATTAATAATCCGCCTGGCTCCACGATTAATTTGCGAGCACGCAAAGCCGCATTTGATTCGCTATCTGCAATGTGGATGATGATTTCATGCACACTCCACTCTTTGGGTTCAGGCTTGAACTTCATCGCCTCCGCAGGGACCTCAGCCAGCGCCGCTTTCAACAAGTCTACTCCACGGCCATACAGTTCAATTTTTTCATTGCGTTCCTGTTTGTTCATCTTATTCTCCTCGGTGGTTGAGTAGGCGGCGTTTTTCCGCCGTATCGAAACCACATCTATTCACGGGTGGTTTCGATACGCTCCTTGCTTTCGCTCAGAGTTACTCAACCACCAGAGTTTTTATTCCAATTCAATCGCCATTGCCACGGCTTCACCGCCGCCCAAACATAAGGAAGCAATGCCACGTTTCAAGCCGCGATTTTTCAATGCGTAAATCAATGTAGTGAGAATGCGTGCACCGCTGGCGCCGAGTGGGTGACCGAGTGCAATCGCACCGCCATTCACGTTGACTTTGTTCCAATCCCAGCCTTGTTCGGTTAAGGCATATCCATCCGCGAGGACTTGTGCGGCGAAGGCTTCGTTCAACTCGATTAAATCCACATCTCTTAATGTCCAGCCGATTTTGTTGAGTAACTTCGGAATTGCATGTGCAGGCGCAGCAAATAAATATTTTGGTTCGAGTGCTGCTTGCGTGTAACCAACAATTCTCCCCATCGGTTTCAAATTATTTTTTTCAGCATAAGCACGTGATGAAATCACAACCGCCGCTGCGCCATCATTCATGGAAGAAGAATTCCCTGCCGTTACTTTGCCATCTTCTTTGAAGGCAGGTTTTAATTTTGCGAGTCCTTCTATGGCTGAATCTTTGCGCGGCCCTTCATCTGTATCAAAGACAGTTACTTCCCCTTTGCGTCCAGGAATTTGAACAGGGACAATTTCCAGTTTGAAGCGTCCCGCTTCTTGAGCCTCCGCAGCTTTCTGGTGAGAGCGAAGCGCGAATTCATCCATCGCAGCGCGAGTCACTTCATATTCATCTGCTATAAATTCAGCGGCCATGCCCATGCCCAAATTTTCAAATGGATCCCACACGCCATCATTGAGCAAAGAATCAGTTAACGATTGATTGCCGAATTTCAATTCCCCCGAACGGCCGTTGACCAACTACGGAGCACGACTCATCGACTCCATGCCACCTGCGATGAACAGATCCGCATCGCCCGCGCGAATGGCCTGCGCAGACATCATGGCAGCTTTCAAGCCCGAGCCGCAGACTTTGTTCACCGTGGTCGCACTGACCGTAGCAGGCACGCCTGCAAAAATGGCGGCTTGTCGTGCGGGTGCCTGTCCGTTGCCCGCTTGAACGACGTTGCCCATCAGCACTTCTTCTATGTCTTTGGGATTAATGCCTGCCCGTTCTATGGCGGCCTGGACGGCGATGGCTCCAAGTTTGGTTGCGTTGATGCCACTTAACGCGCCTTGAAATTTTCCAATCGGTGTGCGTGCTGCGCTCAGAATCACGGCTTCATCCGCAAGACTGTTTCGCTTGTTTTCTTCGCTCATCGTGCCTCCTTGGTGATGGGGCAATTATAAGGCCTTGTTTATGATAGGGGCGAGGTTACCTCACCTTGATTAAGGTAAAATTTTGATATGACTGACTTAAATCTTAACTCCCTTTATGACTTAATCGGCGGCGAGACAAAATTGCGTGCGCTGGTGGATCGTTTTTACGACCTGATGGATTCTTCGCCTGAGGCGAAAGATATTCGTGCTTTGCATGCTGCAAGTTTGAAACAATCCCGTGAGAAGTTGTTTATGTTTCTCTCTGGCTGGTCGGGCGGACCTTCTTTATATATTGAGAAGTATGGTCATCCGCGCTTGCGCATGAGACATAATCCGTTTGCAATCGGTGAGCGCGAGCGCGATCAATGGCTGTGGTGTATGTACAAAGCTTTGGAGGAAAGCGATATGTTGCCTGCTGTGAAGGAACATCTCAAAGCCCGTTTTTATGAAGTGGCAGATTTTATGAAGAATCAAGCTGAAGGATAAAATAGATTTCACGGAAACAAAGACATCCACGAAATTAGTTCGTGGATGTCTTTGTTTCTTATATTATTTTTTATTGCATGGGTGTATTGTCAACCGGTGCTGCTTGATCGGGTGTGGCGATGTACCCTGCGGCAGCGCCTGCACCTGCGGCCAGAGCCGCCCCGAACAAACCAAAGCAAACTCCAGTGAGCAGGCCGGAGCCGTAGAAAATTGCCATTTGAGTTGTGTCACCACTTTGTGGCATGGTTCCCAAGAGGGCTTTTGCACCACTGTATTGCATATAGGCTAGCGCAACCATCCCACCAATCAGTTGACCAATAATCATCAGCCCACCTGCGATTCCGCCAGCAATCCCACCAGCTTTGGCGCCTTCGCTTTTGGGGAAAAGTTTTTCCTGGTTAGCAGCGAAATAACCTGCAATTCCACCTGCAATCAAGGAAGCAAATGGGCCACAAATTCCTATGGCCCCGGAAATACAGGCATTTAATACCAGCCCAATTCCGCCAACGATCAATCCCATCTTAATTCTTGGTTTCATATCTGGATCTCCTTTATTTGGTAAATACATTTTGCCATATTTGGTTGGTTAAGTCATTCCCCAATATTTTTCAATGCTTCGCGTAAATGTAGAAGATAGTGCTTTGTTTTATTGTGTTTTTATATTTTTGCGTGGCAACGAATTATCGCGAGATAAATCAATACCTGTTATTGGAGAAGATTTGAAGAATTTGGAGATTTTTTGTTTACTAATATTCTTCAACGCCTCGCGTCGACTCAGGGGATGCAAATCCTTGGTGGCTTTCACAAACTTCTTAACAGGCATGGGATTTGTATGTGCATACTGACGTAATGCCCAGCCAATGGCTTTGTTGATGAAGAATTCATCTGAGCCCAGGTTTTCTTTGATGATTTCACACAATAAATCGAAATCAGTGTCTTTTTTATAACCCAGTTGAAATAAGAGAGCGGTGCGTCGTAACCAAAAGTCATCGGACTTGCGCCATTTTTTTAGATATTTTTCCTTCACCTTTGGAAAACGTTTGAAATGTGAGCCTACCGCATGACCTGCAAGCGCATCCACGGTGTCCCACCAGGATTTGGTTGTGATTAAAGTTTCTATGGTTGTAATGAAAGATTCATCCACCTTCTTTTCGAATTTTTCTATCAAGTTCATAGCTGCATATTGATATTCACGCTCGGGCAAGCTCCACAACTCGCGGACGATGATATCTAACTTTTCTATTGGCGGGAGTCCATGCTCTTTGATGTGTTCTCGTAGCAAAGCAGTCGCTTGTGGAGATTTGATTCCCAAATACTCAAATTGGTTCCGCATATATTTCTTCATGGGCGCCGCTTTGAGAGGGTCAGCGTTTTTTGCGAACAAGGTTTTAAGTGAAGGAGTGTATGAATGCATAGTTTTTCCTAAAAAGGGACAGTCGCTTTTCAAGTGACTGTCCCTTTTATTCTATTTCGCGCCGTCAGGTGGGTAATATCTTAACTTCCATAACCCAGCCCCTTCATCGGATAAGACAGAATAAGGCGTGGCAATGAATATCCATGTGGAGCCAGGTTTGAGGTTTGCAGGTGTACCGTCAGGGTTTAGGAATTGCATTGGCCTGCGTTTGCCAGTTTGTTGTTCATAGTCACCTGCTTTGTTGCTCCACAAAATATCATATTTCATTCCATCGCGGAACAAGACTGCGTTGCCTTCATCACCCTGCTCCAGGTGAATATCCAAATTGGTGGGGGAGATGACATCATGATCGGTGTACACGATGATGAAATTCTCAAACTTTAATTGACGGCCCGTCAACCGATCTACTTCGGGATGTAATTTGCCTGCATTTTCTTTGGTTGAATCGTCCACATATCTTAACCATGCACCGACTGCTGGATCATAGGTCCAGCCTGATTGGTTGAGCAAAGCGACATACACATCAATCTGATTCGCAGGCACGCCACCAGCGGGAGTAGATTCATTGAAGACATTGCTTGAATAATTGAAATCATTTGCTGTGTGATTTTTGTTATCCTGCGCCACAGCTTCCATACGGTCAATCGGCATCATTGACCCGCCGCCTGCATCTTCATGTGCCACAAAGGAACATTGAGGAATCTTGTCCAATACTTCTGCGGAGGCGAAGGCATAGATTAAACAAGAGCTTGGGAAGAAGCCTGCAATGTCTGCATACAACAAACGTCCAGAACGGATGGGGCCAATCTCTGCCTTGGGTGGTTGATAGGATTCTTCTGGAGTTGGGATTAAGTCTTTAATGGCAAGCAAGCCTGCATCCAGAGTCAGTTGCGTGGATTGAACATCCGCATCTGCCTTCCCGGAGGCTGGGTCAGCGTCACTATCAGCATTCTCATCCCCAATGTTTGGACTCGTGAATTGCAACCAATTGGGTAGCACAAACTCAACTGTATATTTTCCTGTGCTGACGTTGAAGCCATAATAGCCATTTGAATCTGTAGTTGTGGATTGAACCAATGCACCCGAAGCATCATACAAATTGACGCACACGCCGCCTACGCCAGGTTCAAAAGATTCCTGTCTGCCGTTGTTGTTGGTATCCAGCCAGACTTGATTACCGAGAATCATATCGCTGGTTTGTTGGAACGGTTCACGGCGCACTTCACAATTGCCGATGATGGGCGTTTCAGTCTTGGGAAAATTTCCATAAAATGCGGCGAGAAAACGGGTAGCGCCTTCGGTAATGTAAAACTCAAAGACCCAGGGCGCAAACGATAAGCCAGCTTGCGGACGTGCCGTAGCAGGGAAGTGAGAAACAGAAACCAGAAGAGCGGGAGTCTGTAATAAGTTAGGGTCTGCGACTTGTTCACCGCTTAATGGATTGTAGCCCGCAGGGAATTGATCGGGACCAAATGAAGAAGGCGGAGTAATGGGTTGTGGAGTCGGTGTGGCTGTAGAAGGCAATGCATTTTGTGTAGCAGTGACCGCAGGAATGATGACTTGTGCTTCAGGGTTCACGCTTAACCATTCATTGAAATCATCTTCGCTCATTTTGCCTGTCACAGGGGCGGTGGATGTGTTCGTGACTGTGGCAGTTTGCCCTGCGATCAAATGCGCACTGCCTGCGTCATTCATTAAAGAACAATCTCCTTCCAAACAGGAAATCTTCACGCTCTTATCTTCAAGTGTTTCTACATATAAATAAGAACCACGGACCGTTGCTACACCTGAGGGTGTTTTGATTTCCAATGCACCTGTGGTGAGGATGACCCAGATTTTGCCAAATTCCAATTGCAGTTGAGTAAATGGATTTCCATCTTTTGTATCGTTGGCGGTGATCGTGAAATGAGAGGAAGGCCCTGCGCGGAAAAAGGTCCCGCTGGAAAGATCCACACGTACGCGGCCATCGTCGCCAGTTTGTACTTCGCCATTGGTTTGCAAAAGGAGACCGTTTTGGGCAGGGGAGAAGTTTGCTTCACTGGGTTGCTTGGCTGAAACTTGTCCCTGCACTTCATTCAAGGTTGCTTTGACGGCCACGGCTGGAGTTTGCGTGACAGAATTGGATACGCCACTGGATGTGGAACAAGCCAGAAAGATTAACAAGACAATGCTTAATGAAAATAAAGTTTGAGTGTGATTGCGATTTTTCATGTGGCCTCCGAAGCGGCAAAGTTAATGCATGGAACTGGTTATGTCATTCCCCCGTAAGTATAGAACGTTCCAACGCTTAAACGTTGGAACGTTGAAAGGCTTCTTTGACTCGCCGATAGGTATTTTCTAAAGATTCAGGCAAAACTCGAGTCTCGCCGACAGAGGACATGAAGTTTGTATCGCCAGCCCAGCGCGGCACAATATGAATGTGGACGTGTCCTAACACGCCCGCGCCTGCTGCTTCACCGATATTGATTCCCACATTGAAAGATTGAGTCCGATACACTTCACGCAGAATGGTGGTGCAGCGCGAAGTGAGTTCCATCATTTCGGTGCGAGTTTCGGCATTTAATTCTTCCAGGTTGGCGGTGTGCGTGAATGGGATGACCATCAAATGTCCGCTGGTATAGGGAAAGCGGTTGAGAATCACGTACGCGTTTTTTCCACGGAGGGCAATGAGGTTCTCAGCACTATCCGCTTTGGCTTGGGCATTGCAAAATACACAGCCCACTTCTTTTTCGTTTTTTTCAATGTATGTCATACGCCAGGGTGACCAGAGTTGTTTCATAAGATGAAGTATAAAGGAAGAATGATGAAAGAAGAAAGAAAACTTATCTCTATTATAGGCGAAAAAAATTCTTTCCTCTTTCTTCTTCTGATTTCCTTCCCCATTCATCCTTTTTAAGTTATCCTCAACACAATGCAACCGACCTTATTCTCTGCCAACCACCTGACCGTTTCGCAGATTACCTTCCACATTCGCAAGCAATTGGAAGGCGACCCAACTTTGCAAGATGTGTGGGTAGAAGGTGAAATCTCGAATCTTTCGCGGCCTGCTTCAGGTCACATTTACTTTACGCTCAAAGATAAAAATGCCTCTTTGCGTTCCGTGATGTGGAAATTGGATGCAGGTCGTTTGCGATTAAATTTACAAGATGGCATGGCGATTGAGGCTCACGGCAAAATTGCCGTATATGAGCCGCAAGGACAATATCAACTCATTGTCAACATCATTCAACCCAAAGGCGAAGGTGCGCTTTATCAGGAATATCTACGCCTAAAGTCCATGCTTGAATCCGAAGGTTTGTTCGACGCAGATCGCAAGCGTCCTATTCCTGAACTTCCCCGCACGGTTGGCATTGTCACTTCACAAACAGGCGCAGCGTTGCGCGATATGCTCAATACCTTGCGTCGCCGCCTGCCGTTGGTGCCAGTCATTCTTGCGCCCGCTCCCGTGCAAGGGGTGGATGCACCGCCTGCGTTGGTGAATGCATTAAGCATGCTCAATCGACAAAACCCTGATGTGATTTTGCTGGCGCGCGGCGGTGGTTCCATTGAAGACCTGTGGGCTTTCAATGACGAACGGGTCGTCCGCGCTGTGGCAGATTCAAAAACACCTATTATTTGCGGTGTAGGTCATGAAACAGATTTCACTCTCTGCGATTTTGCCGCCGACTTGCGCGCACCGACTCCCACTGCCGCTGCGGAACTTGCCACGCAAATCACGATTGATGATTTGCAAGCACAACTTAATTATTATTCTTCACGCATCACAGACTTAACCTCAAACCTGCTTACTGAACAAAAGGCAGTTACTGCCGCTTTAACAGCCCGCCTGAAATACGTCTCCCCAGAACGCCGAATCCAATCCGACACTCAGCATCTCGACGAACTTTCACGTCGAGCGTTCTCTACATTGACTCATCGTATACAATTAAATGTAGCAAATATAGATGGAATATCAAAACGCTTGCAATCGCTTAACCCCGAAGGCATTCTTTCGCGCGGATATGCTATCATCACCAGAAAAGAAGATGGTGTGCTTGTCTCAAAAATAGCGCAGGCGCAGGGCGAGTTGAAAGTCCGCGTAAGCGATGGTGAGTTTGTAGTAAATAAAACTCGTTCGGGATCTTAGCCCCCGAACGAACGGCAAAGAGGAATCATATGGCAAAAACATCTGCAAAGAAATCAGAAAAGACAGTTGAAGATTTATCGTATGAAGAAGCGCTGGTCGAACTCGAAGGCGTTATTGTCGACTCGTTGGAAGATGGGCAGAGTCCGCTGGAAAATTCGATGAAGCTATTTGAGCGGGGACAGGCTTTGGTGGTGCATTGCGGCGCTTTTGCCGGGTCCGCTCAGGCTCAAGGTGCAAGAAACTGGCAGAGGTCGCTCACCGCATTTGAGGAAGAATCCGCTGAATGAACGCCTGGCGCAGTATTTTGAAAATAAAGTCTTGGTGCTGTGTTGGTCGCCTGGCTGGTTGCGCAGGCCTTGAAGATTCCAACTGAATATTTGCGTTCTCGCCGTTGGATGTGGGCCATGTTTTTCTTGCCAGGTGGAATGCCTTCTTCATTACCGCCTTGATGGTTTTCAGGCACAATTGCAGTGGGTTTGTATTATGGATTTGACCAATCACTCTTTGCTGTCGCAATCACCATGATCATCGCTCACGATGCCCGCGAGTGCGCAGACAAGCGAGCATGCATGCCTGAACGTATCAACGTATTGTTTGAAAGGCAAGATGCGTGTGGGATGAAAATGATTTGAAGGAAGTCATCGGCCACACACCGTTGAGAGTGGTCAGTGGAATCATTTTGGGTTTTATCGTTGCCATCGTGCAATGGCAGATTTGTGGCCATAGAGATCAAAGTCCTTTCCGTTGAAAGAGGACTTTTTTTAATTTCGTTTCAACCTTTTTGAACCGTGAATCACCATTTGCAATTCAGGCACACGGGTTATCCATGAAACAGCCAGATAGACCAATCCACCAATTACCACACCGCCAGCGGCCACAATCCAAACATTCGTAGCACACGGTGAATTGCATCCAGAAGAACACTGCGAAGGCTCATCGCCACCGTTGCACTTCCAAAGACGAGATCGGCTGTCATGATTTTCCCTCAATGCCTTCGGTCGCTTTCTCCGCGTAAAGAACAAATAAAGTAATCGCTTCCAAAGCAGTTGCAAAGGAATTGGCGAGAGCCAATCCGCCATGAGGCAGCCAACCGAGTTTTGTAAAGCGCAGAGAATGCAAAAGAAAAGATGATGTTCAAAGTCATCGCGGCTGTGCCGCAACGAAAACAGGTCTTGGTATCGTGTAAGGCATAAAATGCACGGGACAAAACTTCCACAAAGTTGTGTCCGATAGGTCCCGCCGCGTACCAAAGCAAAGCCCATGCGACTAAATCAGTTGAGTGAATGTCAAAGCATACGTTGAAAAAGTAAAGCGATTGGTGTGCGTAGCAAGATCAAGCCCAAAGTGGCAGGTAAAGATAGAAGCAAAGCACTCGCAAGGTCGAGGCAAGGGAAGTGCGCATTTCATTTGTCTCTACATGCCGCTTGTGCAGAAAATATCCCGGTAATGCTGCAATTACGGTACTTGTGCAATCACTACTTGTGGCATGGTCATAATTTGCGGAGCATATTTAATCGCTTGCTAGTGAGCCTTCATAATCCAGAAGCAATAATGGTGTTGATTACAAAATTTAGTTGAATGATGGCCACACCCAATAGCGCGGACCCATCAGCCGTCCCACTTCACATGCGATGGAGTTTATCTAGTCCCAGCATCAAACGATAAGAACGAGAGGGGAGGCGTAGGAAACCAGGATCTGTACAGCAAGATGAAAGACCGCGCCTACTACGGCGCCCCATGTAACCCATAAATTCCCATCGAAGGTACAAGAAAAATTGAACAAAGATCATTCCCAGCCAATACATACCTGGGGGCAGTGACGGGCAAAAGAAATCTTTGATGCGCATTCAAAATACCCATCAACAATCCGCTAGCTTCCAAAGATGGCTGGCGAGATAAGAGGATGCGTAAAAGGGTCGCAGCAATTTCTTGTTGGTCAGGTGAAAACTTTGCGGCCAAAATATAACGAATAATTTGAGGCGCAAAAATGGCAGAGAGAACGCTTAGCCCACTTAATAAAATCAAAATGATATTTACAATGGAGGATGCTAATTTCCATGCATTTTCTTTTTCATCTTTTGCTAGGAACCCTGTGAAGGTCGGCAAAAATGCTGAAGATA
Organism: Anaerolineales bacterium; assembly: GCA_046328925.1. Taxonomy (GTDB): domain Bacteria; phylum Chloroflexota; class Anaerolineae; order Anaerolineales; family Villigracilaceae; genus Villigracilis. The sequence continues at coordinate 80,808 of JAXLVT010000001.1, read as the reverse complement.
ATGCCCCCCCTGCCACGAGACTGAAGATTAAATCGGGGTAGGTAGATGCGGCGTAAAAAGCGTCAATGGAACGGTCTGTTCCAAATGCACGCGAAATGAGCACTTGTCTTACAAGTCCAATTAAATTGCTCAAGGCGAAGGCAAACATCACCGTCCCTGCGGCCCGTGCGATTTGTTTATTTGCAGTTGATTCTGTCATAAGGTGGCGGGGATTATAATCCGTTGCTGGAGATTTTTATGAAGAAACCATTGACGTATCTGTTTGCTTTTTTGATTTTCATGACCGCTTGTCAATCTGTGACCCCTACACAAACTACGGCGCCTCTTTCCCCGCCGACAACTGACCCTGCTTCCAATCCATCTTCCCAAACGCTGACAGAAGTTCAATTACCCGCAGGGTATGGTGTCATTGGCCCTTGGTATGAATTGTATTTTACAAATCCTGATAGTCCATTGGCCAGACAAAAAACAGGTGGCCCTGATGGTCCGCTGGTGGAGGCGATCGATGCGGCTCGCTTAAGTATCGATATGGCAGTTTACAGTTTAAGTCTGAATAGTGTTCGAGATGCACTTATCCGTGCCCATGACCGTGGTGTCCAAGTCCGCGTTGTTATGGAGAGTGATAATCTTGATCGCTCTGACCCACAAAAATTAAAAGATGCAGGTATTCCTATTTTGGGAGACCGCCGCGAAGGGTTGATGCATGATAAGTTTATCGTCATCGACAATTCCGAAGTGTGGACTGGGTCGATGAACTTCACTGATTCTGGAACTTATGAAGATAACAATAACATCATGCGGATTCACTCCACCAAACTGGCTGAAGATTACACCAAGGAATTTGAGGAGATGTTCCTGGATGATAAATTCGGCCCTGACGTGGTTGCGGCAACCCCAAATCCACGGGTGACGATTGATGGCACGCCCATTGACGTTTATTTTTCCCCTGATGATGGAGTGCAGGCCAGCTTTCTGGATTTAATTAACAACGCGCAGAAAAACATAGATTTCATGGCCTTTTCCTTTACATCTGATGAGCTAGGTGATGCCGTTCGCGCACGGGCACAGGCTGGGGTGACGGTACGAGGCGTCATGGAAGATGAACAAATCAACTCAAACGTAGGTACCGAATTTGACCCGTTCCAACAAGCAGGGCTGGATGTCTTGCGTGATGGGAATCCTGGTCAAATGCACCACAAAGTGATGATTATTGATGAAAGTATTGTTATTTTTGGTTCTTATAACTTTACCAACAGCGCCGAAACCAGAAATGACGAGAATCTGTTGGTTGTCTATAATGCAGAAATTGCCCAGCAATTCCTGGCAGAGTTTCAGCGAGTATATTCTCAAGCACAATAGACAAAATCCATATTTTTGCAGTAAAACCGAAAACGGCCTGTTTGGGAAAATTGCCCAAAACAGGCCGTAACTTTTTCACCCTATTTACGACTATTCAGATGTAAGCAATCAACAAAAACTAATAAAGAGGTGAAGAATGAAAAAGGTTTCTCGAATTTTTGTAATTATTGTAGCTCTTACTGCCATGCTTCTTAGTGCATGTGGAGCGGCTTCCGCTGTAAATTCTGACGGTTCTGTCAGCGCTGTAGGTGGTGGTAAAGGCAACGCTTCCCCTGTTCAATTCACAGGCATTATTGAGGCCATCAACGGCAACCAGTGGACAGTCGATGGGCGGGTCATTACAGTTGACCCTTCTGTAATCCGAGATGGCGCCTTCAAAGTCGGTGATCAAGTGAAGGTAGAAGTTCAGGTACAAACAGACGGTTCCGTAGTGGTTACTCGTGTTGAAACCCCGGATGCTCCTGTCGCTGGTTCTACTGATGTTCCTACTGTCCCTTCAGCAACTGATGACTCACTTTCTACTCCAGAAATTACATCCACACCAGATCCAACAGCTGGAATTGTGTTTGACAACAGTGGTAACGAAGCTTTTGGTACCGTGGATAGCTTTGATGGAACTACCATCACAATCGGTGGACAATCCTTTACAGTAGCCAATGGCGCTGAAATCAAAGACACAATTGTTGCAGGTAGCTTCGTGAAAGTAGAATTTATCCTCAACCCAGACGGTACTGTGTCCATTCGAGAAATAAAACTTTGGGATCCAACCGCAGTCAGTGGTGATAACTCCAATGGGAATAGCGGAAGTGATGACAGTGTCACTCACGACCAGAACGATGACAATGGAAATGATGGCTCGAACCATGATCAAAATGATGATAATGGGAATGATGGCTCTAACCATGATCAGAATGATGACAATAGCGGAAGTGATGGAAATGGCGGAAGCGGTGGCGGTGAAGGCAGTGGCCACGGATAAAGCTAAGTAGTTGCAAAGTAAGTTCTGACCAGGGATAAGACCCTGGTCAGAATGGTATACTCCTTATGAAAGAACAAACTTTTTCCAAATCAAAACCTCAACGGCGGCCCGTATTTTCCATGGCAACACTTGACGACAAACGTGCCCTTGATGGTTTGCAGAAACTTGACCAGCAAACCATTGGCGCAGTCTACGACCAGTATTTTTCTGAGATCTATCGCTTTGTGCTCTATCGTATAGGGGACTCGACCCTAGCTGAAGATATAGCCAGCGATGTCTTTGTCCGTTTATTAGAAGCTGTTCAAAACGGACGGGCACCACAGACCAACTTAAAGGGATGGTTGATCTCTACAGCTTCTCACGCTGTTACAGATTCACTCAGACAAAAATATCGTCGTCCTGAAGATGAAATTCCCGAATCCCTGCCTGACTTGGGAATTGGCCCGGCTTCAGAGGTTGATCAACGGGAACAGAATCGAGTGGTTCAAGATGCCTACTCTCAATTAACATCTGATCAACAACAGGTTCTTGCGTTACGGTTTGGACAAGGTTATTCTCTCGAAGAAACAGCCTCTTTATTAAATAAAAATGTAAATGCCATTAAGGCTCTCCAGTTTCGAGCGTTGGCTTCGCTCCAACGTGAGATTGGTGAGGTGGATTATGAATAATATGTATGATATTTTGGAAATTTGTTTACAGGAACTTGAAAAGGGTGCCGACCTTGATGCTTTGCTCGCGCGTTATCCTGAGCATGCAAGCGAACTTCGACCCATTTTAAAAGCGGCGATTGCAGCTCGTTCCATTGCTGCACCTGCTCCTTCTGAAGATGCTATACGCCGTGGTCGTGCAAAGTTATTGCAACGTGCCGCGGAATTGCGTGAAGAGAAGGTCGCTCCTGTTCGCAAAGCCAATCAACGTGTCATTCCTATGTTCCAACGGTTAGCCATTACCTTTTCTCTCACGGCTGCATTTCTTGCCAGTGGAACGGGTCTGGTGGGTGCATCATCCACTGCATTGCCCGGGGAAAACTTATATCCTGTCAAACGAACCTGGGAAGATGTGCGGCTCTTCTTCACCTTTGATACCAATCAGCGCGAATTACTTTCCAGTGAGTTTGAAAGTGAACGGCTTCAAGAAGCCAATGAACTGATTGCAGAAGGTCGTCATGAAACCATTCAATTCTCTGGAGTCTTTACAGAGGTAAATGGAAAACCCTATGTTTCAGGGATTGCAGTATTGATTACAGGAAATACACAAATGCCAAATGGCATGATTCAAACTGGTGCAGCTGTAACCGTTACTGGGCACACGAATTCAAATGGTTTCGTAGAACTTGAAAACATTCAACTATTACCTGATGGAGCTGTAGTACCTACAGGCAAACCTGTAGAAGTTGAGTCATCCGAAAGTTCAGTAGATACTTCCAGCGAAGGGAATACAAATTCTGGCGAATCAACTTCAGGCGTAGGCGGGGAAGCGCAGGGAACTCAGCAATCAAATCAAGAATCGAATCCATCAAAAGACTCTTTCAAGTTGGATGGAAAAATTGATGTGTTTTCCAATAATTCAATTACAGTCAATGGACAAGTTATCTATCTCGATGCAAATACCAAGATTGAAGGGAACTTAAAGCCAGGTTCCATTGTTGAAGTGGAAGGGTATTACAATAAAGATGGAAAGTTCATCATTCAAACGATAAAAGTTGACGAATCAAAGTCTAATAATGGAAACTCCTCAGGTTCTGGTGGAGATAATAATGGTGATAATGGTAGTGGAGGGAGTGGTGGTGACAGCGGAGGAAGTGGCGGAGACAGTGGGGGTTCTGATGACCATGGTGGTAGTAGCGGTGGAGGTGGTGATGGGGGAGGTAGTGGCGGTGGTGGTGACGGTTAGTAATAAAAAACTGCGGGAAACTTCCCGCAGTTTTTTTATTCACAAAAGTTCTTTGCCTGTATCATTGCCTTTTACGCTAAAATGGATTAAATTAACCCTCTAGCACGCACGTTCTATAAAGCTAACTTCATCATCGTTCAAGATGGCGAAGATACTCAGGAGAGAAAACATGGCAGACGCAAATTTTTATCTTGGTCGTTCATTTGATATCAAGACAGGCAAAGTAACAGCGAATCCAATTTCATATGATCCTGCAGATTTAACCACACACGCAGTTGTGACCGGTATGACTGGCTCAGGGAAAACTGGTTTATGTATTGGAATGTTGGAAGAAGCCGCTTTACAAGGAGTTCCTGCGATCATCATTGACCCCAAAGGGGACCTTACCAATTTACTGTTACATTTCCCTGAATTATTGCCTCAAGATTTTCAACCTTGGATTGACCCAGATATGGCACGCCGCGCAAATAAGACTATCCAGGCTGCGGCATCTGAAGCTTCATCTGCCTGGAAAGAAGGATTGGCAGAATGGGGAATTAACAAAGATCGTTTACTGGCGCTCCAAAATGCAACACAATTTGCCATCTATACTCCAGGCTCAGATGCAGGTATTCCTGTCAGTGTGCTTTCTTCCCTTGCTGCACCCGATTTAGATTGGGAAAGTAATCGCGAAGTGTTGAGAGAAAAAATTTCAAGTACAGTCACTGCTGTTTTGGGGCTGGTGGGGATGAATGACTTAGATCCGATTCGCTCTCGTGAGCATATTTTGCTTTCCAATATTTTTGAATCTCATTGGAGTGAAGGCAAAGACTTGGATTTAACCGAGTTAATTTTACAAACTCAAACTCCGCCATTTACAAACCTGGGTGCATTCCCTGTTGATACCTTCTTCCCACCCAAAGATCGTATGGCTTTGGCCATGACATTAAACAACATCCTCGCCGCGCCTGCGTTTGAAACCTGGCGTGAAGGCGAATCTTTGGATGTTCAAGCTTTGCTCTTTGCTCCAGATGGTAGTCCACGCCATAGCATTTTCTACCTTGCTCATCTTTCTGACGGCGAGCGTATGTTCTTTGTAACTTTGTTACTCTCCGCTGTGGAAACATGGATGCGTACTCAAGGTGGGTCTACCTCTCTCCGTGCTTTGCTTTATATGGATGAAATCTTTGGCTATCTCCCTCCCACAGCCAATCCACCTTCCAAGCAACCCTTGTTGCGCATGCTCAAGCAAGCTCGTGCTTTTGGTCTCGGCCTTTTGCTGGCCACACAAAATCCTGTGGACGTAGATTACAAAGCACTCTCCAATGCAGGTACATGGTTTATTGGAAAGCTTCAAACCGAACGTGATAAGAATCGTTTGCTTGATGGCTTGGAAAGTTTGGCAGGTGGAATCACACGTGCCACCATGGATAAATTAATTTCATCTCTTGGCAAACGCATCTTTGTCATGCAAAACGTTCATGAAAAAGCACCGTTGCTTTTTCAAACTCGCTGGACGATGAACTTTCTGGCTGGCCCCATGACTCGCACCCAGATTCCAGCTTTGAATGAATTGGTTGGCGCGAGTAGCACGCCTCAGACTCCGCCCGCGCCTGCTCCTGTTGCAAGAAAACAATCTGCACCTCAACAGCCATCTGTAGAAAGTTTGCAACCAATTTCAATTCCGAATCCTTCAGCGCCTGTTGTGACAGCTCCTCCAGTATCTCAACCTGTAGCTCCCGCTGCTCGCCGAACCACTACAACAAATTCAAATAGTGATGGCAGTGTCACCAAGCCAACTTTGCCAGCTGGAATTCGCGAGTACTTCCTGCCTCAAAATTACAGTTTGCCAGAAGCATTCCAATATGCACAGAAGCCCATGCCATCGCAAGCTATGATTCAAGGCGTAGTGTATCGTGCTTCATTGCTTGGGTCTGCACAGATCCGAATTCTTGACCGCAAATATGGTGTGGACTCAGAAATTACACGTTCCGCACTGGTTGATGCTTTGGATCGCCGTGGCATAGTCCGTTGGGATGATTTTGCTTATGCAGGGCCTTCCCTTGAAAAAATTGAAACCATGCCTGCTCCGTCGGCGCGCTTTGCTCCGATTGATGCACCTTTAAACGACTCAAAGTTGATGACATCTTTGCAAAAGGATTTCACTGATTGGTTATTCCGTAACTCTGAAGTGACTGCACGTGCCAACCTCAAGTTAAAGGTCTTTGGCGGACCCGACGTCAGCCAGGCAGAATTTATGAAGGCTTGTGCAGATACAGCTCGAGATGCGCGCGATGCGGAAATATCCAAAAAGACTGCGACCATCGAAAAGAAGATTCGCACAATTGAAGACAAATTATCACGTGAAGAACGTGAACTCCGCCAAGATCAGGAAGACTTGCAGAACCGCAACATTGAAACAGGCATCAACGGAGTAGAAGTTGTGGCTGGTCTATTTGGAATTGGCCGCAAGAAGAGCATTTCCACACCGGTTTCAAAATTCCGCATGGCTCAAAATGCCAAGGCAGATGTAGAAGAATCAGTGGATACCATCAACCAATATAAAAAAGATTTAGCGGCCCTTCAACGTGAGATGGAAGATATCACCGCAGAAATTAATAATCGTTGGGGCAGTATCGTCAACGATATTAGTGAAGTGGCCATCAAACCCAAGAAGACTGATATTTACGTCAATATTTTTGGCGTTGCTTGGAAACCGTACTATATTGTGCAAATCGGCGGAGAGAATGTGGAATTGCCCGCCTTTGGCCCAGAATAAAAAGGACTTTCCAAATTGTATTAATGTGTAAAATAGTGACGACTTCAAGTCGTCACTATTCATTAAAGGACAAAAGCACAATGAGCATTTTTATTCTTGTATTTTCTCTCTTGCTGTGGGGCGTGATTCATTCTTTTTTAGCAACTCCTTTTGCCAAGGATATGATTCATTTGAAGGTTGGGCAAATGGATTTTTATCGCCTTGCTTATAATGGTTTTGCTGCAATTAGCTTTGCCCCAATTTTATATTTGATGCGCACCTTGCCTGATCAAGCATCCTATCAAATCCCTGCTCCGTGGAATATTTTTATGTTTGGCGGGCAGTTGTTGGCAGTTTTGTTCCTATTGATTGCAGTCCTTCAAACGGACACTCTTTCATTTATTGGATTGCGACAATTATTGGAAACACAGAAGACAGGTGGGTTGGTCACTAAAGGGTTTTATCGTCTTGTACGTCATCCATTGTATACATTCGGCTTGTTGTTTATTTGGCTAACTCCTACCGTGACGCAAAACTCATTGACGGTCTATATTGGCGCCACGCTTTATACGTTAATTGGCGCATATTTTGAAGAACAAAAACTTTTACAAGACTTTGGCGAAGCCTATGCTGAATACAAACGTAAAACACCCATGTTGATTCCAGGCTTGAATTTTGGTAGAAAATAAAAGAAAAAGCTCTGTTTTTTTACAGAGCTTTTTCTTTTAAGCTACTTTATTAGGGTCAATAATCAAGGGCCACCATTGACTTTTCAAAGCCGCCAGCCAACTAAATTCGTTTTGACTGTAATCGGGTCCACTCGGGAGGCGATGAACTGTCCCGTGCTGGATGAGCCATTGTTCAAATTCATTCTTAGGCGCTGGGGTGGGTTGTTGGTTATAAAGTTTGTTTTGAAAGTTCTGTGAACCATAATGTTTGGCAAGGATGCTTTCGGCTCGATGACCAAAACTGTGAATCATTTCCTGAACCCCGCGTTGATAATTGAATCCCATCATCACAAAACGGCGGCTGGTTTGTTCAAGGCCTGGAGCATTGCACCAAAAAGCCCCTTTGCCTGCCATACGGCTTTCATAAAATCCAAAGTAGGGTCCGCCAAACATCCAGACTTCGTCAATAACGTTATTTTGAATGGCGGTCAGGATTTTATAATCTTGAATGATGCGCTGATAATCTGCTAGTAGATAATTTCCACGCTCATCGCGCAAAGCAGACTGATCATTTTGAATGGCTTGATTCCACGTGACGTCTGTATAATTTTTGCCATTAATAAGGTATGGGTAAATGGGCAAATCTAACTTTTGCACGACACGGAAGATGAGTGTTTTACGTGTGGCCTGAATCATGGCCTCGATATATTCTTCGGCTAGGCTGGCTGCGCTTCTCCACTCTTGAGGAACACCCGCAGGACGAAAATCTAGAATTAACACCTTAGGAGCTTTGACGTGTAATGGGTTTCGCCTGAAATTGAATGGCATGGTTCACATCCTTGTGTATGGATGCTCTGATTCTAGCATGTTTGCACCCAAGTGCGCGTTTCTCTTATCCGCTCTTAAAGCCTTTCTTGTATCCTTCGTTTAAGGCTTTGTAGTTGATTGCATAGTATTCTGTATAGCCACAGCCTGTACAAACATAAGCAACAAATTGACTTTGCACACTTTTAGGCGTCCAAATGAAGGGGAGAGGTGTTGGATCGGGTTCCTTAATGTCAACATAGGTAGGGTGACCGCCTCCACCGCGCAGGTTCAGTTCTTGCAGAATTTCAGTTGATCCACATTTGGGACAAGTTCCACTTTTCATGAGGTGTTCTCCTTTTTGGGGTAATCCTATCCCTTCTATGAATTTTTTCCAATAGGCCATAAGGTAGAAAAAATGATATAAGGCAATCACTAAAAATAATCCCAACTTATGGTTGGGATTATTTTTAGTCGTATGTACTTTAAACAGAAACTGTTTTTTAGGTTTGGGAACAGATTGGATTGTTCTCCGCATGCTTCGGGTTGGTTGATGCGTGATGAGTCCCGTTCATGACGAAGCAATCTATTCTGGGTGAGATTAAGGAACTACTGTATCCAGTTTGGGTAAAGAATGTAAATAAGCCCAAATGGCTTTTAACTCATCATCAGAGAAATTTTTATAATGTTCCCAAGGCATTTGAGCGGGATCGAGTTGATGTCCGCTCAAGGTTTCGCCGGTACGGATGGCTTTGATGAAATCATCTTCTGTCCATGCCACTAATTCACCACCGGGGGTTAGGTTAGGGGCATTGATTGCAGATGGGTCAGCACTTTTCCCGCCAGCAAGTGCGGAACCATGACAGTCCTGGCATCCGCTGACGGCAACGAGATAATTCCCGTATTCTGGAGTAACGCCTGCGGCTGGGTAAGTGTCAGTAGATGGGTTCTTGACAATATATTCTGCAACAGTGAATCCTTCACCAAATGCTCCAGCACCTAATAAAGCTTTACCAAGCAGGTTGAAGCTGGGTTCGCGACTTTCCTTATCCACTGGAGGCAAGGATTTTAAGTACGCGATGATATCTCCTAAATCACTATCACTGTAGTGCCTGAAATATAACGAAGGCATAATCAACAGGCTGTGACTCTCTGGGTTGACACCGTGACGAAGGGCGCGAATCCAATCGGCATCTGAAAATTCGGTTCCTGCTCCGCCTTTGCCTGGGGTTAGATTCTTAGCATCGATGGCGCCAAAGGGAGCTTCAAAAAATGGACCACCGGACAAATCATCTCCATGACAGCCAATACACTCAGCCTTGACCCAATGCTCACCACGGGCAATGGAGTCAGCATCTGTTGGAATGGTAATATTTTCAGCTTGCACATCGTAGGTCTTGTTCAACATGGAATTGCCTTTGAAGACTAACCCTAAAAACACAAGGACAATCAAACCAAGTAGGCTACCAAGAACAATTCCAAGCCATTTAAAAAATTTCTTCATATATTCTCTCCTCTTAAAAAGATTTTCATCACCTAGATAATACGATAGTAACTGTCCAATTACAAGGAGGATTATCGTATTGTTATGGTTGCAAAACGTTAGCTCCAAAAGTTTTCAACTTTTATCATTATCATCAAGTTGACATCCTCCACCTTTTTTGCTACACTTGAAGTTGTCAGACAACTAGACTAATGGCTAACTGCTAAAGGCTAAACGCTAATGACAACTCTCCTCATCAAGAACGCAACCATCGTTACCATGGACGACCATCAGCGGGAAATCCCCGAGGGTGGTCTCTTTATTCGAGACGGAATCATTGAACAGGTCGGAGCAGAAGCGGAACTTCCTAAAACCGCGGACGAAGTTCTTGATCTCAAGGGGCATGTCGTTTTGCCTGGGTTGGTCAATACCCATCATCATTTTTATCAAACCCTCACGCGTGCTGTGCCTGCCGCGCAAGATGCAAATCTCTTCAACTGGTTAAAAACTTTATATCCCATTTGGGCGCGCCTTACACCTGATGATATTTTTACTTCGACTCAGACCGCACTGGCAGAACTTGCCCTTTCGGGATGTACTACCGCATCGGATCATCTCTACCTATTTCCAAACGGCTCCAAACTAGACGATGAAATTGCTGCGGCTTCCGAGATCGGGGTACGCCTGCAAGCATCGCGCGGATCCATGAGCCTTGGTGAATCCAAAGGTGGGTTGCCACCTGATAGTGTGGTGGACAGCGAAGAGAACATCCTAAAAGATTCTCAACGCCTCATTGAAAAATATCACGATGCAAAACATGGTGCGATGACTCAAATTGTGCTTGCACCTTGCTCGCCGTTTAGTGTCACTTCAGACTTAATGAAACAGTCTGCGAAAATGGCGCGTGAATATGGTGTGCATTTACATACACATCTTGCAGAAACCGAAGACGAAGAAAAATTCTGTATGCAGATGTTCGGTCATCGACCTGTTGGATATATGCAGGAAGTGGACTGGGTGGGGAATGATGTTTGGTTTGCCCATGCAGTATGGGTCAATGACGAAGAGATTAAAGTATTTGCAAAACATAATTGTGGAGTTGCCCATTGCCCCACATCAAATATGCGGTTAGCTTCAGGATTGCTCCTGTCAAAGAATACCGCGCAGCAGGCGTCAACGTAGGATTAGGCGTGGATGGTTCTGCATCCAACGATGGCTCGCATTTGTTGGCTGAAGTCCGCAATGCCATGCTCGTTTCCCGAGTCAAAGAGGGACTGACGGGCTATTCCCTATCCAATGATCCCAATAGAAAATTAATGACCGCACGCGAAGCCTTGCATTTGGGAACTCGTGGCGGAGCGGCTGTGCTCGGACGCAAAGATATTGGCAGTTTGGAAGTTGGCAAGTGTGCTGATTTCTTTGCTGTGAATTTGAATCAACTTGGCTTTGCAGGTATGCATGATCCTGTTTCTGCAATCGTGTTTGGCCAATCAGTGAATGTAGATTACACCGTAGTGAATGGAAAGTTTGTCGTGAAAGAAGGTCAATTGGTGACAGTGGACCGTAACCGATTAATTGAGAAACACAATAAATCTGCGAAGCGATTGCTTGTAGGGTGAGTTTGGAAGTGAAGAAAAATACGTTGATTATTTTTTCTGGTTTACCGGGTGTGGGCAAAACTACACTGGCAGAAAAGCTTGCACGTACATTTCGTTGGCCTTTATTGAAGATTGATGATGTGATTGGAAATGTCCCTGAAAATCCTGGTATTGAATTTTGGGACTCAAAAGTGGATGTGTTATTGGATTTGGTGAATACGCAATTAGCGCTTGGTTTGGATGTGATCGTTGATTCGGTCTTTATGAATATGGATCGTCAGCATGCGCAGAAGCTGGCTCAAAAATATCAATCTCGCTTTTTGCCGATTTATGTATTTGTCTCAGATGATAAAGTTTGGCAGGAACGTGTTGAGAAACGTAGAAATGAAATGAATGATCAGAATGTAGCTACATGGGAAAACATCCAACATCAACGAGAGCATTTCAGCCCATGGCAGAGTAATACAGCACTGTTTATTGATTCATTGAATTCTGTTGACCAAAACTTTAAGTCAGTTCTGGATTTTGTAGCAAAGGAAGAAATCTTTTTGGAGCCATTGGCCGAGGTTCAATTATCTCAAGGTCGATATCATAGGTGGATAAGATAATTTTATGATTGATTTTTTGGTTGTGGTTTTCTTTGGTTGGCCTGCTATTTTGATAACTGTTATTTTGACGGTTATCGGCTTACTGAGAAGTGATTATCGCTTTTTGGTTGCAGCAGCCATTTTGGCATTCCCATTTTCTTGGTTTTTAAGTGGCTTTCCGATGGTGCGTTCTTTGATATTTTTATTGCCGTTGTTACCCTTCGGTTCCGCTTATTTGATGTATCGTGGACGGGAAATGTTGGCTTGGTTGGTTGCTGTTCCGTACTTTCTGTTCATCTGGTTATTGTTCAATGTGATTAAGGCTGGATAGTTTTCAATTGTTTGGCGAATTGGAGAAAATGTCATGTCATCATCCACGAAACTCACACAGGCACTTGTTGATGTCGCTATGGGACGAGCCTTTGCTGACCTTGTGATTCGAGGTGGTAAATGGGTAAGCGTGCAGTCAGGTGAAATTATCCCTGATACTGATATTGCGATTGTACAAGGTCACATCGCGTTTGTTGGACGGGATGCCAGCCATACCATTGGTAAAAAGACCAAGGTCATTGAAGCCAAGGGACGATATCTTGTGCCTGGATTGATTGATGCCCATATGCATGTTGAGTCAGGGATGGTTACGGTGACAGAATTTGTCCGCGCTGTGGCTGTGCGAGGCACAACGGGTATGTTCATTGACCCGCATGAGATTGCAAATGTCTTTGGGCTCAAAGGGGTCAAGTTGATGGTGGATGAGGCGCAGAAACAACCCATTCATGTTTGGGTACAAATGCCATCTTGTGTACCGTCTGCACCGGGATTGGAAACACCGGGTTCATCGATTGGACCGCGAGAAGTGACTGAAGCCATGAAGTGGAAAGGCATCATTGGTTTGGGCGAGATGATGAATTTCCCTGGCGTGTTTATGAGTGATAAAAAGATGTTGGATGAAATGTCTGCAACTCATGCAGCAGGGAAGACGATTGGCGGACATTATGCTTCACCAGACCTTGGTATTCCATTTCATGGATATGTAGCTGGAGGCGCGGAAGACGACCACGAAGGTACACGCCTTGATGATGCAATTGCCCGTGTACGTCAGGGGATGAAGGCCATGTTGCGTTATGGCTCTTCCTGGTTTGATGTCGCGGCTCAAGTGAAGGCAATTACTGAGAAGAAATTGGATTCGCGACGCTTCATTTTGTGCACAGATGATTCTCATGCAGAGACATTGACCAACGAAGGTCACATGGACCGTGTGTTAAGGCATGCAATTAGCGAAGGCTTGAATCCAATGACGGCGATTCAAATGATGACGATTAATTCCGCTGAGCATTTTGGGCTTACCAAAGAGATGGGAATGATTGCTCCAGGTCGCTGGGCTGATGTCTTGTTGGTGGAAGATTTGATGAAATTCAAAGCAGACATGGTCATTGCCAAGGGACAGGTCATTGCTGAGAAAGGCGAATGGCAGGTGAAGTTGCCTGTCGTGAAATATCCAAAGTGGGTGACCAAGTCTGTGCATTTGAAGAAGGCGCTCAAGGCTGAGGATTTTGTCCTTCGGACGAGAGCAGCTAACGGTTCAGATGTGGAAGCGCATGTCATTGGAGTGATTGAGAATCAAGCGCCGACTCGGCATCTCAGGATGAAGGTCAAGGCTGAGAATGGGGAAGTCAAGGCAGATATCAAACGGGATATTGCAAAGATTGCTTTGGTGGAACGTCATCGCGCCACAGGTAAGGTGACTGTGGGGTTGGTAAATGGATTTGGATTTACACGCAAATGTGCAATTGGTTCAACGGTAGCTCATGATAGCCATCATATGATTGTGGTGGGGACCGATGAAGAAAGTATGGCGGTAGCCGCGAATGAGTTGGCGAAGTGCGGTGGTGGGCAAGTGGCTGTGATTGATGGAAAAGTGGTGGGCTTGGTAGATTTACCTATTGCGGGCTTGATGTCCAATGAACGTGCGGATGTTGTTGCGAAAAAAGCTGGAACTGTGCTTGAAGGATTTAAAGTATGTGGAAGTGAATTGAATAATCCGAATATGCAGTTAAGTTTGTTAGGTTTGGTTGTGATCCCCGAGTTGCGTATTTCAGATAAGGGTCTTGTGGATGTGACGCAATTCGATTTTATATCTGTGTTGGATGATTGAGGTAACATGGCAAATTTCCCTTTTCAAAGATTGCAAGCCGATCTGGCTGAATTAATTTCTCGTACGCCTGCAGGTCAACGCTTGCTTTCTGAGCCTGAACTTGCAAAGCAGTTGGGTGTATCACGTGCAACATTACGTGAAGCCATGCGTTCATTCGAAACACAGGGCTTGATTCGACGTCGTCAGGGCTCGGGCACGTTTGTGGTTGGTAAAGTGGCTGTATTGGATAGTGGCCTTGAAGTGTTGGAAAGCTTGGACACGATGGCTCAACGTTTGGGACTTGAGATTTCAGTCAGCGATTTAAGTATTGAAGCGGAAGTCGCCAATGCGGAGATGGCAGAAGTTTTGAACGTGGCAGTTGGGACACCGTTGACGCGAGTCCGTCGCGTCATCCGCGCTGACCATCGACCGGTTTCTTATCTGGTGGATATTCTGCCGGAAGAGATGCTTCATTCCAAAGATTTACCATCCGATTTTCACGGCTCGGTACTGGACTTTTTACTTGGGCGTGGCGATGCTTTGGCCACTTCTCGTGCGAATGTCAGTGCCATTGGAGCAACTGCTGAGGTTGCCAAAGCACTTGAGATTCAACGTGGGGATGTCTTGTTACATTTTTATTCACAGTTGTTTGATGCCAGTGGCAAGGCTGTTGATTATTCACTGAGTTATTTCATTCCAGGTTATTTTCACTTTCATGTAGTTCGCCGCGTTGGAAATATTTAAATCGTTGAAACTTTCACAAGTTGGAGCGTTTTGACGTTTTAACTTGTCAATTTGTAAATTATCAAGGAGAAAACCATGGCAGATCAATTAAAAGAAATTCAGAAACGTGTACAAATGGCACGTGAAGATATTATTCAATTCATGTTGGAGATTTGCGAAATCCCAAGCATGGATTCTCAAATTGGCCCTGTTGGAGAACGAGTGCAAGCAGAAATGAAAAAGCTCGGCTTCGACGAAGTCCGTTTTGACAAAATGGGCAATACCATTGGGCGCATTGGAAATGGTAAACGTGTCATTGTGTACGATTCACATATTGATACGGTCGGTGTAGGAGATCCAAGCTCTTGGGGATGGGATCCTTTCAAAGGCAAGATTGAAGACGGAATTTTGTATGCACGCGGCGCCTGTGATGAAAAAGGCTCCACCCCTGGCATGATTTATGGCTTGGCCATGGCGCGGGATTTGGGTTTATTGGATGGCTGGACTGCTTATTACTTTGGCAACATGGAAGAATGGTGTGATGGGATTGCTCCCAATACCTTTGTAGAAGTAGACCCGAAAATCAAACCTGATTTTGCGGTGATCGGTGAACCGACCAAAATGCTCACATATCGTGGACACAAAGGTCGCTTGGAAATGAAAGTTACCGCCAAGGGCAAATCTGCACATGCGGCTTCGAATCATTTGGGCGATAACGCGATTTACAAATTATTGCCCGTCATTGCAGGGATTCGTGATTTGGAACCCAAGTTGGGTGATCATGAATTTTTAGGTCATGGCAAGATCACTGTTTCTGATATGCACGTCAAGACACCTTCGATCAATGCGGTACCTGATGAAGCCATTATTTATATTGACCGCCGTATGACCTTTGGTGAAACCAAGGAAATGGTCAAGAAACAGGTGGAAGATTTAATTCCTGCAGAATTCAAAGACTCTGTCAAACTCGAAGAACTTTTCTATGATGAACCATCTTATACAGGATTTGTGTTCCCTGTCGATAAATATTTCCCTGCCTGGGCGTTGGATGCGGATCATCCGCTGGTGAAAGCTGGTCAGGAAGCCCGAACAAGTATCGGCTTGCCTGATGCGCCGAGCGGCAAATGGAATTTCTCTACCAACGGAATCTACTGGGCGGGTAAAGCAGGGATTCCATCCATTGGTTTTGGACCTGGTGACGAAGAAACTGCCCATACCGTTCGTGATTCCGTTTCAATTGAAGATATGGTGAAGGCTACAGAGTTTTATGCGATTCTGCCGTCTTTGATTCCATAAGCCAGACTTATTTATTTAAGCCTTATGAAAATTTTAGAGGTACGCAGACATTCCATTCGTTTTCAACCCGGTGACCATTTGAATCAAAATGGTGTTGAACTTGCTCGTTTGGTTGGGCAAAGCATGGGACCTTTTGATATGGTCGTTACATCGGCACTTCCACGTGCGTTTGAGACAGCCATTGCCATGGGCTTTGCTGTGGATGAACAGAATGAGCTGTTGAATACCTATGGCCGCGAAGTTGAAAAAGAAGCACCCTGGCCATTGTCATTTGGTGATTATGTTGATGTAGTGAAGGCGAATGGTGCCGCTACAAAATATGCGCGCAAGCTGATGAAATATTACACAGGCATCATGAATCATATTGCTGAAGGCAGGTCTGCCTTGGTAATCAGTCATGGGGGTGTAGTGGAATTGGGTGTGGTGGGATGCCTGCCTAATTTTGATTTTTCATCATGGGGTGGCCCTGTGGAATATTGCGAGGGTGCTAAATTGATTTGGGAAGAAAAATTTATTCGTGCAGAAGAAGTACGAGTTGCACAGTAAATTAATTTACTAAGGAGATAAAAGTGAGAAAGGTATTTACGGTTGCATCAATTTTAGTAGTAATGTCGCTTGTACTTGCGGCTTGTGGCAGTGCATCAAAACCAAAAGTTGCATTGTTTCTGGCACGTGGCGGGCTTGGTGATAAAGCATTTAATGACAGTGCGAATGAAGGTTTGCAAAAGGCCGCCAAAGATCTTGGCGTGGAAGTTGCGACTTTTGATTTTCAACAGGATACCCAAGATGCTAATGTCCGCAAGGCAGCACAAGATGGCTATAACTTAATTATTGCATTGGGGTCTGAAAACTCAAAAGCCATTGGCGCTGTGGCCGCAGAATTCCCAAATACAAAATTCGCGATCATTGATACAACTGCCGAAGGAGCAAATATCACTTCAGTTACATTCAGCGAACTTGAAGGTGATTTTCTTGCTGGAGCATTGGCCGCGTTGCTGAGTCAAAACGGGAAAGTGGCGTATCTCGGTGGGGCAGATGTGCTGGTGATTCGACGCATTCAATTTGGCTTTGAGCAAGGCGTGAAATATGTTGACCCTGAAACCGAAATCGTTGCTCAAAATATCGGTGGCAAAGATGACTTCAGTGGCTTTGCCAAGCCAGATGATGCTAATACGATTGCGACACAAATGTATGCGGATGGTGCAGATGTGATTTATGCCGCCGCAGGTGGATCCACTCTCGGGGCGATTGATGCGGCTAAATCTGCAAACTTGCCCATTATCACAACGGGCAGCGATCAGCGGTATCTTGCTCCTGAGGTGATTGCCACCAGCCGTACCAAGAATATGAATCAAGCCGTTTATATGTTGATTGAAGAATTTACACAAAACAAATTACAAAGTGGAACAATCCAGCTTGATTACAAGTCAGGTGGAATTGGAATTGCGCCTCTTTCTGACTTTGTGCCTGATTCTGTTAAAAGTGCATTCGACTCCATCCAAAAGGATCTCGAGTCTGGCAAGATTACAGTCCAACCCTATACGGGCCAATAAAAGGAGATAAAGATGCAAACAAATTTTCGCGGTCGTGATTTTATCGGCGACCTCGACTTCTCGAAAGAGGAAGTCGAAACAGTTTTAGATGTGGCTTGGGATTTGAAGCGCAAGCGCGCCTTGGGTGAACCTCATGCATTGTTGCGTGATAAAACCCTTGCCATGTTGTTCTTCTTCACATCCACTCGTACCCGTGGATCCTTTGAAGCAGGCATGGCACAGCTCGGTGGTCACGCTGCTTTCATCGATAGCGAGACCACTCAAATTTCACATGGCGATACTGCCAAAGAAATTGGTGAAATTTTCGGACGCTATTTCGATGGCATTGCCATTCGTCAATGCGATTGGAACTTTGGCAATAAATATATCAACGAAGTTGCACAAGCCAGCCGCACTCCGATTCTCAATATGCAATGCGATGTCTATCATCCATTCCAATGTTTGGCTGACTTAATGACCATTCAAGAGAAAAAAGGTCGTGATCTCAAGAAGAAAAAAGTGGTGGTTTCCTGGGCCTATGCTGCTTCTTATAGCAAGCCGATTTCAGTGCCACAGTCTCTTATCCTTCAAATGACTCGTTTTGGCTGCGATGTCGTGTTGGCCCATCCACCAGAGTTCAAGTTGATGCCTGAGATTATGCAACAGGCAAAAGATAATGCCAAGAAATATGGCGTTGGCTTTGATGTCACCGACAATATGGATGAAGCATTCAAGGATGCCGATGTCGTCTATCCCAAGAGCTGGGGTCCTATGATGACCACCACAGGCAAAGATGAAGGCAAAGCCCTCATTGAAAAGTATAAATCTTGGATTACTGACGAACGCCGCATGAAACTGACCAAAGAAGACAGCATTTACATGCACTGTCTCCCCGCAGATCGTGGCCTTGAAGTTACTGATGGTGTAATCGATGGTCCGCATTCTGTTGTGTATGATGAAGCAGAAAATCGCTTACATGCACAAAAAGCTGTGATGGCTTTGACAATGTCCTAATCATATAGGTGGGGGCACAGCAACGCTGTGCCCCCATTCTAAAAGGAGTTTTATCCATGACAAAACTCGCAGTCGTTGCCATCGGTGGCAATGCACTCATCAAAGATGACAAACATGTGACGGTGGAAGATCAAGAAGTTGCACTTCGTGAGACATCCATGCATTTGGTGGATATGATTGAGGCTGGCTGGGATCTGGCAATTGGACATGGAAATGGTCCACAGGTTGGATTCATTCTGCGTCGTTCCGAGATCGCAGCAAAAACTGAAGGAATGCACGAAGTCCCATTGGATGTCTGTGGAGCGGATTCACAAGGTGCCATTGGGTATGAGTTACAACAAGCTTTGCAAAACGAGTTTCGAAAACGCAAAATGAACAAGAAAGCTGCGACCATCGTTACTCAAATGCGAGTAGATCAATCAGACCCTGCCTTTCAAAAGCCAAGCAAACCCATCGGTTCCTTTATGGATGAAGCGGAAGCCAAACGCCGCGAAAAGGAGATGGGCTGGTCTGTCGTTGAAGATGCAGGCCGCGGCTGGAGAAGAGTCGTAGCATCTCCCTTGCCGAAAGAAATCATGGAAATTGATTCAGTCAAATTGCTATTGAATGCAGGCCAGGTTGTTGTGACTGTGGGTGGGGGCGGCATTCCAGTCATTGAACGTGATGGAGAATTGGTGGGCACAGCCGCTGTAATTGATAAAGACTTCGCTTCGTCCCTTCTTGCGCAGACCATCAAAGCTGATTTGCTTTTGATTGCTACGGCTGTTCCCAAAGTTGCCATCAATTTTGGGAAGCCCAATCAAAAATGGTTGGATAAAATGACTGTAGCAGAGGCAAAAGGATACCTTGAAGAAGGAATCCATTTTGCCAAAGGTTCAATGGCGCCTAAGATTCAAGCTGCAATTTGGTACTTGGAAAACGGCGGGAAACAAGCGCTGATTACTGACCCGGAGAATATCGGGCGCGCGCTCAAAGGCGAGACAGGCACTTGGATCGTCCCATAATGTAAAATAGAGGCAGAGTTTCCAAACTCTGCCTCTATTATTATTGTTGCCAAAGGAAAAGGTTATGCCTCAAATTGAAACTTCAACAGTCACTATCCCGCGTGCAGATGGCAAAGGTGCCATGGAGTCTTTCTATGCCAGACCCGAGGGAGATGTAAACCTGCCCGGTGTGATTGTTATTCACGAAATTTTTGGTTTGAATGACAACATTCGTGACATTGCCAATCAATTTGCCTCACAAGGATACGCGACGCTGGCTGTGGACTTATTTTCCAATCGCAATCGCACGCTTTGCATGATGCAAGCTTTCTATGGAATTCTAATTCGCCCGTTGAATAATTCCATGTTGGATGATTTGAATGCCAGCATGTCTTTCTTGCGTCAACAAAAAAATGTAGACGGAAATCGTATCGGTGCCGTTGGCTTTTGTATGGGTGGCTCCTATGCATTACAACTAGCTGTAACAGACAAAGGTATGAAAGCAGCTTCTGTCTTTTATGGAGCCAACCCCAAGCCACTGGATGCTGTAGCACAAGCCTGCCCAATTGTTGGTAGCTACCCAGACAAAGACTTTACCACTCAAGCTGCTCGTGATCTTGAGTCTCAACTCACAAGATATAACATCCCTAACGATATCAAAATTTACGATAACACCCAACACTCATTCTTCAGCCAACAGCGTACTCCGTTTGAAGTAGAAGCTTCAAAAGATGCCTGGCAGAGAATGGTATCCTTCTTCGGTGAGCACTTAAATTGATTTCTAGAGTTCAAGCCTTTACCAAAAGGCTGCATCCATCCATCGCGCTTTTGGCCATAGCCATCTTGGCTTATGGATTACTCATTCCACAGCTTGGCTTCTATTGGGATGACTTACCCATGTCTTGGATTCGCTACCAGCTTGGCTTTGATGCGATGACTCAATATTTTTCAACCAATCGTCCAGTGTGGGCGTTGTTGTATCAAATCACCACACGGATTTTTCCACAAGTTCCAATATATTGGCAAATCTTTGCTTTATTTTGGCGCTGGTTGGGCGCCGTTACGTTGTGGGCGATCGTTCGTCAGGTATGGCCACAGCGTGAAAAATTTGCATTCACATTAAGCTTGTTCTTTTTGTTATATCCAGGCTTCAATCAACAATGGGGGAGTTATCTTTACAGCCATTTTTTCATCGTTCTATTTTTCTTTCTGCTTTCCTATTATTTGATGCTGCGTGGCAAAACCATCCCTGCGATGATTTTTTCAGCGCTAAACCTTTGGATGATGGAATACTTCTTTGTCCTTGAGGTAATTCGTCCCTTTGTAATTTGGACTTCTCTCGAAAAAGAATCACTTGCGACAAAAGAACGCCTCCTCCGCACTTTCAAATTGTGGACACCTTATTTGGTAGTTTTTGTGCTGGCGGTTTTATCTCGCATCTTTATCTTCAATAATCAGGTGTATCAATTTAGTTTAAAGGCAGAGTTGGCCAAAGCACCGCTTGCGACAATTTTGAATTTAATTCAAAATGTTTTTACCAGCTTATGGACTGTGACTCTTTCGGCTTGGACATTAATTTTTCGATTTTCAAACCCAGCTATAGATGGTCCGCGGATTACAGCGATTTATGTGTTCGTTGTCCTTGTTGTTGGAGCGTTGACTCTGTTGTGGCTTGGCTGGCAGGCTCAGGCTGAGGAAAGAAGCGAGAAACTTAATTCACAAACCTGGTGGATCATTGCTTTAGGCTTGGTCATGCTTGTTTTAAGTGGCCCTCCATTTTGGTTGACGAATGTCCCTGTGTCTCTGGGGTATCCTGCCAACCGTGCTACTTTGTCTTTTATGCTTGGGGTGAGTTTTCTCTTTGCAGGGTTGTTGGAATTTATCCCAACAAAAATAAAATATGGAATAGTTGTGACCGTGGTTGCCTTGGCTTCGGGTCGACAATTTCTGTGGGCTAATGAATTTCGTCGTGACTGGACGAATCAAAAGAATATGTTTTGGCAAATGACTTGGCGGGCACCAGGTTTAAAGAAAAATACAATTGTATTGGTCAATGAGAACTTGACGTATTACGCAGATAATTCTCTTGGCGCTGCCTTGAATTGGATATATTCTCCAGAAAACCACACGAACACAATGGATTATGTTTTGTTTTATCCAACCAATCGATTGGGCGCTTCTTTGCCGCACCTTGAAGCAGGCTTGCCAGTCAATTATGATTACATTGCAGGGAATTTTTCAGGCAATACATCACAAGCTGTTGTTTTTTATTATGCACCGCCAAAATGTTTGCGCTTGCTTGATGCTGATATCGATTCGAACAATCGTTTGATTCCTGATGAAACATTATTGCGAGACGCAGCAGCACTTTCTTCTAGCGAACAAATTCTGAGTGAGCAGATTTCTCACATGCCAGATATTTATCATCCTGAGCCGGCACATCAGTGGTGTTATTATTTTGAAAAAGCAGAACTTGCTCGACAAGTAGGGGATTGGGAAACTGTTACCCATTTGGGCGATGAGGCTTTTGCGTTGGACGATTATCCTAATGACCCCGTAGAGCGATTTGTGTATATTGAGGCATACGCCCATGTTGCAGATTGGAAAAAAGCGGTAGAATTGTCGAAGTTGTCTTACAAAGTTTCAAAAAACTATGTAGGACCTCTTCTCTGCAAATTATGGAATCGTATTGAGCGTGACACAGCAATAACACCAGAGCAGAAATCTGCACTGAGTGATGTACGAGCCGAATTTGAGTGTATGCCTTAAATTTAGTGTGTAATAGTATTCACAAGTTAGGCTCTTTCTAGTAGAATTGTATAGACAATTTGAAAGGAGGCTAAGGCACAATTGACTTTGCAGGTCTGGTTCGTTGACTCAAATTTCATAAGGAGAAGAAGAATGCGTAAAAATATTTCACGCCTCGCAATGATTGCGTTGGCCCTCATGCTCGTCCTGTCCGCTTGTGGTGGTGCACCTGCTGCAACCCAAGCCCCCGCTGCTGCTACTGATGCCCCAGCCGCTAGTGGCGATCTCCAAATCCCCGATGTTGAAAGTGGAAAGTTTAACGTAGCGATGGTCTTGATTGGACCGCACGATGATGGCGGTTGGTCACAGGCTCACTACGAAGGTTTGTTGTATCTCGAGAAGAACGTGCCGAATACACATGTAGCCTACATCGAGAACGTACCTGAAGGTGCAGATTCCGAGCAGGTGTTCCGCTCTCTCGCTCGCAAAGGCTTCAACTTAATCTTCGGTACCTCTTTTGGTTTCATGGATCCGATGGCGACCGTTGCTGAAGAATTCCCAGACACAACCTTCATCCACATCAGTGGTTATAAGAGCAACAATAAGAACTTTGGCAACCTCTTTGGTGCCATGGAAGATATGAAATATCTTGCTGGTATGTTGGCTGGTTCCCGTGCAAAGATGGATGGCAATCCAAAATTGGGTTACATGGCTACCTTCCCAATTCCTGAAGAACTCCGCCTTGGTAACGCCTTTATGTTGGGTGCCAAGCAGACTTGTCCAGAATGTACCATGGATGTCCGCTGGATTAGCACATGGCACGATCCAGTAGCTGAAAAAGAAGCTGCCGCTTCCTTGATGGATGCTGGTGCTCAGGTTGTTCTCACCGGTGCTGACACTCCTGCTGTTGCAGACGTAGCTCAGGAAAAAGGCAAGTGGGGTATTACCTACGACTATATTGGTTCCTGCAAAGTAGAACGCTGTCTCACAACTATTTATTGGAACTGGGGCCCAATCTACGCAAATATCGCCAGTGGTGTCATTGCGAAGACCTACAAACCCGGTTTCGAATACTTTGATGCTGACTCTGGTTCTCTTGGTCTCTTCGGCTTTATGGATGGACAGACCCCAACCAAAGGTGCAGCTGAATTGCCCGCTGCCGACTTGCAGAAGGTGAAAGATACTCTTGCTGCAATGCTTGCTGGTAAGTTCACTCGCTTTGATGTATTCGCTGGACCCATCAAAGATAACAAGGGCAACGTTGTTCTTGCTGATGGCCAGAAGATGGAACAAATTGATATTGACTGCTTCGCCGGTGGCGACGTACCATGCAAGACCGGTATGTACTGGTGGGCTGACGGTATCACTGCCGAGCTACCAAGCTTGAAATAAGATGATCTAAAAAAGGGACTGGATGCCTTTTGGTATCTAGTCCCTTTTGTGTATTATTGTTTTCCATAGAAATACTTAAGATACGAAGGGGTGGAGAAGGCGTTATTCTTGTTTTCCCGCCTTTGCAACCTTGATATTATGCAGGAGCAGACCAGTGGACGTACCTTCCAATCAAACTGCACCAAACGAACTTCCACTCATGATCGAAATGCGTGGTGTGACCAAGCGTTTCCCTGGCGTACTTGCCAACGATCATGTTGATTTTCAATTAAGACAAGGCGAGATTCATGCTTTATTGGGGGAAAACGGAGCTGGTAAAAGTACTTTGATGAGCATCTTGGCTGGCCTATACCGTGCGGACTCTGGAACGATCTCCGTCATGGGGAAGCCAGCTGTTTTTTCTTCCCCACGTGATGCTATTCAAGCGGGGATTGGTATGGTTCATCAACATTTTATGTTGGTGCCATCACAAACTGTAACTGAGAATATTTTGCTTGGGTTAGATGATCCCAAGTTTTTTATGAATTTATCGGAATATGATCAAAAAGTTGCTGAAGTTGGTGAACGTTTTGGAATGAAGGTAGACCCACGCGCAAAGGTTTGGCAACTATCGGTAGGGGAACAACAGCGTGTTGAAATTTTGAAAATGCTTTATCGAGGGGCTAACGTATTGGTTATGGATGAGCCGACCGCTGTATTGGCTCCTCAAGAGATTGATGGGTTATTTGAAACCCTGCGCTCCATGGTTAGTAAAGGCAAGTCCATTATTTTTATCAGCCATAAGTTACATGAAATTACATCCATCGCAGACCGTATTACAGTTTTGCGACGTGGAAGAGTAACAGCTTCTGGTTTATCTGCAAAAACAACCAAACAGGAACTTGCACGCCAAATGGTGGGACGTGATGTGGTCTTCCATGTAGATAAGAAACCTCAGGAACCTGGCGAAATTGTTTTGGAAGTAAAAGATGTTTACGCTGAAAATGACAAGGGATTTCATGCCCTTCGTGGATTGTCACTTAACGTCCGTCACGGTGAAATTGTTGGTGTTGCCGGTGTGGCTGGAAATGGCCAACGCGAACTTTCACAAGTCATTTCTGGATTAAGAAGAGCTACCAAAGGGGAAGTGGTTTTGAATGGTGAAGTGGTTAGCAATCACCCAGCGTTATTCTCCATTCAACGTGGTATGGCATATGTTCCTGAAGATAGAACTCATGTAGGTAGTGCGCCTAATTTAAGTGTTACTGATAATGTCATTATGAAACACTATCGTCAACCGCCAATTTCAAAAAATGGCATGATTGACATGTTGCAAGCAACCAAGTTTGCGCAAAACTTGAAAGAAATTTACGACATTGTCGTACCTACTGTTGAAACTCCTGTGCGCTTGCTTTCTGGCGGAAATCTGCAACGCGTGATTTTAGCTCGCGAAATTTCAGGGCAGCCGTCCCTGCTGGTTGCTGTGCAACCAACTCGCGGCTTGGATGTAGGCGCGATTGAAGGCGTCCACCGTTTGCTGTTGGCCCAGCGTGAAGCGGGTTCTGCTTTGTTATTGGTATCTGAAGAACTTGAGGAATTGTTTTCACTGAGTGATCGCATTCTGGTTATTTATGAAGGCAAGATTATGGGTGAAATTAAAGTAGAAAGTGGAGACCCTCCGCAGGAGACCATTGACATGATTGGCCTCATGATGACAGGAACACCTCTTGAACAAATCACTGCAGGAGCGCATTCATGACGACTACCACTCAAGCGCCTCGCAAGCGGACCTTTCGGCTGACCTATGAACCCAGATTGGAAGTTCCGCCCAAGTGGCTTTCACCGTTGATTTCTTTCGGTGCTGTTGTTTTTGCTTTAATATTGGGAGGGATTGTCATTGAGTTGGCTGGCGGTGATGCGATTAAATCTTATGCCCATATTGCCAAAGCTTCATTTGGGGATGTTGGCGTTTTGTCTGACACCATTGTAAAAGCCACACCGATTTTGTTAACCGCATTGGCTTGTTCTGTGGCATTCCGCATGAAACAATGGAATATTGGTGCAGAAGGTCAATTTATTATGGGTGCGTTTGGTGCAGGTGCCGTTGTGTTGACACCCATTTTGCCAGCAGAAACTCCAAGTTGGATTTTTATCCCTGTCATGGCTCTTGCTGGAATGGCGGCTGGCGCCTTGTGGGGATTTATCCCAGGATTTTTGAAAGCAAAATTCAAAGTAAACGAAATCATCAGTTCATTGATGTTGAATTACATTTCTGTGGCATGGATTAATTTTTGGATTTTTGCAGTATGGTCAGAAGGTGGTTTCCAAATGACCACCAAATTCCCAGAGAATTCATGGCTTCCCCGTTTATCTGATTATGCTGAACAATTTCCAATTCTTCGCGGCTTGACCACGCATGGTGGTTTGGTGCTTGGTGTACTTGCCGCAGTCGTATTATGGTTTATTCTCTATCGTAGCCGTTGGGGCTATGAGATTAGGCTCATTGGAGATAACCCACAGGCCGCGCAATATGCAGGTATTAATATCACTCGCAATACAATATTGGTCATGATGCTTTCCGGGGCTGTTGCTGGCCTTGGTGGAATGAGTGAAGTTACCGGGGTGGTGCATCGTTTGCAAACATCCCCGATTGCTTCTGGATATGGCTTTACCGGTATTATCGTTGCATGGCTATCCAAGTTGAATCCAATTGCGGCTATTTTTGTTTCCATTCTATTCGGCGCATTGATTTTGGCTGGTCGTGAAATTCAACCTTCTGGCGTTCCTAAAATGATTCAAGGAATTATTCTTGTTTCCTTGATTGCCAGTGATTTTCTATTGCGCTATCGAGTTCGACTTGTGCGCGAGGAGGAGTAACCATGAATCCCATTATTATCCTCCAGGCGGGGATTGGTACGGGCACAGTTTTGCTCTTTGCCACGCTTGGCGAAATTTTTGCAGAACGTTCAGGGGTGATGAATTTAGGTGTAGAAGGAATGATGCTGTTGGGCGCCATGAGTGGGTTTAGTGTCGCCATTAGCACAGGAAATCCATGGCTGGGTGTTTTGGTCGCCATGTTGGTTTCAGGATTGTTAAGCCAGATTCATGCTTATATTTCCATTGCGCTGCAAGCAGATCAAGTGGTCAGCGGCCTCGCTCTCACTTTTCTAGGAACAGGCATCAGCTTGGTATTAGGCGAGGGCTTGAGCAAGGCTGGCGCGGTTTCTTTGCTTCCAAGTTTTAGCATTCCACTGATTTCTCAAATTCCAATCATTGGTCCCATCTTCTTTACGAGTCAAAGTGTAATGGTCTACATTGGATATATCCTTGCGCCGCTGGCGTGGTATTTCATCAATCGGACTCGTCCTGGGTTACATTTACGTGCTGTGGGGGAGTATCCATCGGCGGCAGATGCCCTTGGCATCAATGTGTATTTAACCAGATATCTTTATGTGTTTGTCGGTGGTGTTATGGCTGGGTTGGCTGGTGCTACAATCAGTCTTGCTGTTTCTCCTGGTTGGTTTAGTGAACTGACCACCGGCGGACAGGGATGGATTGCAGTAGGCCTGGTGATTTTTGCGCAATGGGATCCGTTCCGTGCCGTGATTGGTTCTTATGCGTTCGGCGCTTTGCGCCGCTTAATTCTTGATATTCAAGGCCCCACAGTGATTTTGGGGTTGGCCAATCCTTTTTACTATAATCCTTACTGGGGTTACTTCTTACAGATGATTCCTTATGCCTTTACCATTATTGTATTGGTGATTGGCTCACGCGAAGCCATGCGGAAACGTTTGGGTGCTCCTGCTGCGTTAGGAAATCCATATGTTCGTGGAGCACGCGGTTTGTAAATAAAATATTCCATCGGTTCGGTGGTCGTTGAATACCAATTCAGCGGCGTTGAGTATAGCAACTCATCGAAAAGCACTACCGTAATAAGAAAAGAGGTCAAACCACCTATGAACCTTTGGCAACAATATCTTCGCCCTCAAAATCTTTCAGAAGCCATGCAGGCCTTTGCGTCTGCGCCGAAGCCGCTTGCACCGATTGCAGGCGGCACGGATCTTTTACTCGACCTTGAACAAGGCCGACACTCTCCCGTTCATACCTTAATTGATATTACTGAAATTAAAGAACTGCGTGCGCTTGAGATTCGAGATGACTCGCTTTTCGTCGGCGCAGGCATCCCGATTAACCGCGTCGTACTGGACCCGCTCACTGCTCAACATGCCCAGGCATTGGTCGAAGCTGGGAATTTGATCGCTGGTCCGCAAGTCCGCAACATTGCTACGCTCGGCGGGAATGTTGCCCACGCCCTCCCCGCAGCGGATGGGACGATTGCCCTTCTCGCCTTGGATGCGCAAGCCGAAATTGCCAGCCCATCAGCGCCGCGTCGCGTTCCATTCAAAGAATTATTCCTTGGCCCTGGAAAATCATCGCTCAAACACGGGGAAGAATTATTAGTCGGTTTCTACTTGCCTTTGCAGAAAAAAAATCAAGCCTCCTGCTTCAAGCGCATTATGCGTCCGCAGGGAGTGGCATTGCCCATCTTGAATTGCGCAGTTTGGCTTGAACGTAACGGAAATCAAGTCAAAGACATTCGTATTGCCGTTGGCCCAGGCGGCGGGACACCCTTCCGTGCGACGGAAGCGGAAAATGCTTTGCGCGGAAAAACCTTCGACTCTGAATCTCTAAACAATGCACTCGAATCTCTTTTGGCACAGGCACAATTCCGCACCAGTGCCCGTCGCGCCAGCGCGGATTATCGTCAGCACATTGTGGATGGGTTGTTTAGGGATGTGTTGAATACCGCTTGGTTGAGAGCAGAATAGGGTTTCATGTGAACTCCGCTGGTTGAGTAGTGAGCGCACTTTGCGAACATATCGAAACCAGCAATGAAAAGTAGACTTGACGTTGGTGGTCTCGATATGTTCCTCGCATTCGCTCGGAACTACTCGACCACCGAGGACTTTAGGAAATAAAAATCATGACAAATCAAATCTCCCTTACAGTTAATGGCAAACAACATTCCGTCGAGGCGATTGCTGGTGAGACTCTTTCCACCTTGCTTCGCCAGAGACTTCGCCTCACGGGCACGAAGATCGGTTGTGAAGAAGCTGAGTGCGGCGCATGTACTGTCCTTGTAGATGGCGAGCCGATCATGTCCTGTGTCTATCCTGCGGCGCGCGCGGATGGAAAGACCATTGTCACGATTGAGGGCTTGGCAGAGCGTGTGCATGACGAAATGAAGTTGCATCCGTTGCAGGAAGCTTTCGTTGAACACGGCGCCGTCCAATGTGGGTTCTGCATCCCTGGGCAGATTATGACGGCGTATGCTTTGCTCAAACGCAATCCAAATCCCAATAGCAATGACATCCGCTTTGCGTTGAAAGATACACTCTGCCGTTGTGCGGGATACCCGACCATTGAAAATGCCATTATTGCCGCCGCAGAATCCTTGCAGACGGGGGAGCCTGTCAGGAAGCCAAACGTTCCAGATTCAATTCATGAACATAAATCGGTTGGGCATACGCATACCCGTCACGATGGCGTGGATAAAGTTATTGGTACTGCCATTTACACCGATGACCTTGTTTTCGATGGCATGTTATATGCAAAAGCCAAACGGGCGATGATTCCGCATGGCTTCTTGACGAAGTTGGATATTTCCAAAGCGAAAGCGTTGAAAGGCGTTGTTTCGGTTTTGACCGCTGAAGACATCAAAGGCGAGAAGACTCACGGACTTGTCATCTACGATTGGCCTGTGTTGGTTGGGATCGGCGAACGCGTGCGCTACGTAGGCGATGCAATTGCCATCGTGGCAGCAGAAACTCAAGAGATCGCCGAGCAGGCGTCCGCGTTGATTGAAGCGGAGTTTGACCTCCAGCCCGTCATCACGAATCCAGTGCAGGCGCGTCAGGATGGCGTCCCACAACTTCATGAAAAAGGAAACCTGCTCAAGCACATCAAGATTCGCAAAGGCGATATGGAAAAAGGCTTCGCCGAGTCTGATGTGATTCTTGAACATACTTTTCATACACCGACCACAGACCATGCTTTCATCGAACCCGAATGCAGTATCGGCGTGCCGCTGCCCGATGGTCGCATGGAAATTTATGTCGGTTCGCAAATTCCGTATCAAGATAAAACGCAGGTTGCGCGCGCGATGGGTTGGCCCGAAGAACGTGTGCGTGTGGTTGGCCAGTTGATGGGTGGCGGTTTTGGCGGCAAGGAAGACATCATGGGACAGATTCATGTTGCCATGCTTGCGGATGCCACGCAACGCCCTGTGAAATTATTATTTGACCGTCATGAAAGTTTGCTTGTGCATCCGAAGCGACATGCCACGCAGATTCGCGTGAAGATCGGCGCGAAAAAAGACGGGCGGCTTGTTGCGGCGGAAACCGAACTCTATGGTGATACGGGTGCGTACGCTTCGCTCGGCGAAAAGGTGATGACACGCGCCACCACGCACTCCGCTGGCCCGTACGATATCCCCAATGTCCGCGCCGATTGCTATGCCATGTACACCAACAATCCGCCCGCGGGCGCGTTCCGCGGTTTCGGCGTGACTCAATCCGCGTTTGCCGTTGAGTCCATGATGGACATGCTCGCTGAAAAACTAGCCATCGAACCTGTTGAATTACGCCGCATGAATTCACTGCATGTTGGCAGCATCACCAACACAGGACAGGAATTGCGCGAGTCGGTTGGCTTGACGGAATGTATTGACCGCGTGAATGCTGAGATGCGAAAAACGAATCCGCATCCATTCAGGCCGATGGTTGATTCTGCTCAACCGAATCTGGTACGCGCTTGGGGTTTTGCCGCGGCTTACAAGAACACAGGCCTTGGCGGCGGCGCACCCGATATCTCTGGCGCGGATGTAGAACTTTACGAGGATGGAACATTCCAAGTGCGCAGTTCCTCCGCCGAAATGGGGCAGGGACTCGTCACCGTCATGCGTACTATCGTCGCAGAAGAAATGTCTGTCTCTCCTGCGAAAGTGCGCGTGCTTGTTATGGACACAGACTTAACTCCGAATGGTGGCCCAACTACTGCATCACGCCAAACCTTTGTCACGGGCAATGCATCTCGCTATGCCGCGAAAACGTTACGCGACGAAATCACTGCGGCAATGGCCGAGAAATATGATGTGCGCCCCGAACAGATTCGTTTCGAAGATGGCATTATTCATGTCAACGGACATTCGATGTCGTACTCGGAAATTTACAAGGAAATGATATCCATTGGGAAGCAGCCCAAGGTCCGCTACACGTATGAAGCGCCGAAGACCCAACCTCTCGGCACTGGCGGCGATATGCACTTCGCATTCTCCTTCGGTGTGCAAGCTGCTGAAGTGGAAGTCAACAAGCTGACAGGCGAAGTGCGCGTTCTGAAAGTCATCTCTGCCAACGATGTGGGTATGGCGGTCAATCCGCTTGGCTTGCAGGGACAGATCGAAGGCGGCGTGATGATGGGTCTCGGCAATGCTCTCACCGAAGAATTCATCATGGATAACGGCAACGTGGTCACAGATCATCTGGCGCGCTATCGCGTCCCAGGGATTATGCTCACTCCTGAGATTACTTCCATCATTGTGGAGCATCCTGTTTCTACAGGTCCATATGGCGCGAAAGGAGTGGGGGAGATATGCAGTATCCCAACCACGCCCGCGATCACGAATGCAATCTATAACGCGGTGGGTGTGAGAGTGTTCAAAACACCTGTGGATCAGGAGTTGATTGCAAGGGAAATTTGGGAAAGAGAAAGTAAATAATAAAAACTCCGAGGCCATAAAGGCCTCGGAGTTTTTATTATTATGAAGTAGGCGTTGTTTGATCTACGTTTTTTCTTTGCTCAAGTTCATCGAAGACTTCATGATAAGTTTTTATTTCTTCAGGGGGAGTGCTCTTAATATCCCAGTGGCTTAAATCGCCAAGAGAATTGATTTGTTCCCATCCTTCATCTACACGTCCGCTGGATTCATAATTGAAAAATATATTTGCTAGTGTAGGCATTACAGTACATGAGGCTAGTGGCTTGTTGTAATTTGTTTGTAGATTAGTTGTTAGTTCTGAAATTTTTTGATCATAAAATTCTTTTTCATCTTCTGATACATCAACATAAGCTGAATCCTTCCATGCAAAGAGACGAAAAGCAAAAGGGGATGCAGCGCGGGCACAAGCGCCGTAATCACTTTCGTAATAGCGAGTGGCAATGATTTTAAACTGAAGGTTGTTATTAATATCAATATAGGTTTTTGGAGTAAAGTAAGTATCGGGCGTGATGTCTTTTACTAAGCCATTTTCCAATATTCCAATGACCCTCAAACCACTGCAGTCGTAGCAGTTTCCCCCATTGCTTGCCACAAATGGTACTTCTAAATAATTTGAAGCAAATTGACTTATCCCTCCCATTATGCTTTTGTAGTAATGAAAATTGCTATTGTCAATTAACCAAAGAGGATCTTCAGCTATTATATTGAAAGTCAAATAATAATAAGCGTCTGATTCGTAAAGAAGTTCAGATTTGGATTTGTTGATTTGAAATAACAGCATTTTCTTTTTGAAAATTGGGTCGCCAGTTTCGACAATGATGCCAACATATGTCACGCCTTGACTATCTTGAGGTCGATTTCGTATTATTTCATCTATAACTAGCGGATTATTCCCTGCAATTTCGTGCAGACGTGGATGATCAAAATCTAAGAATGGTACTGTTTCTGTTGATATGGAGACGGAAGGTGTGAGAATTGCTTCTGCAGTTTGAGGCTGTGGACTCGAACAACTTATCAGTACGAATATTATAATTAATAGCAAAAACCACTTTGAAATTTTCATTTTCACCTTGTGTATTTTCCCATAATGAATGGCTCAAAGAAGTATAACATTTCATATCTGGCTCCAAATTTAGATGTTATTGTTAATTGTTGTGTAACAGAATAGAATAGTTAAAATAAAAGTCTCCAAGTTTTTCAAAAACTTGGAGACTTTTATTTTGATTCTAAAATTGATATATTCTGATTACAACCATCAGAACCGAAGATATTATTTGCTTTTGCGCATTTTCACGGCCATCATTTCCCCAAGTCCAATGGCGCCAACGCCGCACAACACATGCAGAATTTGTGAAAGCCAGAAATAGTTTTCAGGGAAGATATGTTCCTGGGCTGCGCCCCAAATGGGAAGGACTAGTGCCCAAACAGCGGCGAGAGCTACCAGCCAGCGCACAACACCTGCACGATATGCCTGATAGGTCAAAATGAATAAGGCAATCGTGAAAATGGTCCCGACCAGCATGTGCGGCATGATGAGAGAATCCGCTTCAACCGCCCAAACGATGCCCCCGAGAATCAATTGGATTATTCCAGTAATCCGTAAAACCCATTGTAAAGTTGAACTGTTTTTCATATTGTTATCTATTTTCCTTTTTAATTTTGAATTATACCTTTTCCATTGGCGCTTGAGGACATAGCTTCTGTCTCTGTGTGCTTCCTGTAGCCCATCTCATATCGGGTAAAATCAAGCAGAGAAAAGGGTCCCATGTCCAAATTCACTGGTTATCGCTGTTCAATCTGTAGTGCAGAATACCTGCCTGGTCAGGTTACCTATACTTGCCCTAAAGATGGGGGCAATCTGGATGTCGAACTCGATTACAAAGCCCTCAAGAAGAAATATCACTATGAAGATATCACCAGCCGCGATGATTTTTCCCTTTGGCGGTATGAGCCGTTGCTCCCCGTCAGCGAGCCGAAGGGCGAAGCGACCCCCTTGCATCTCGCAGGCTGGACGCCCGTGTTTAAACTTCCGCGCCTGGCAGAGAAATTGGGATTAGATCATCTCTGGCTCAAAGATGAGTCCCGTAATCCATCTGCTTCTTTCAAAGACCGTGCCTCTGCCATTGTGGTGGCGCGTGCACAGGAATTGAAATCTGAAATCATCGTCACTGCCTCCACGGGCAATGCAGGTGCGGCCTTGGCATGTATGTCTGCGGCCATTGGGCAGAAGGCCATTATCTTCGCGCCGAAGTCTGCTCCGCCAGCCAAGGTGTCGCAATTGCTGGTTTTCGGGGCACAAGTGATTTTGGTCGATGGCACCTATGACGACGCCTTTGATTTGACGGTCAAGGCGGCAGATGAGTTCGGTTGGTATTGTCGCAACACAGGATACAACCCTTTCACTGTAGAAGGAAAGAAAACCGCAGCTTTTGAAATTTGGGAATGGTGGATTGAAGCGCATCGCGACTGGCATCAGAAGGACAGCCCACTCGACAACCATCCTCCGCTGACAGTGTTTGTCTCGGTAGGAGATGGCAATATTATTTCTGGAATTCACAAGGGTTTTAAAGATTTAGTCAAACTGGGTTGGATTCCCAACATGCCACGTATTATCGGCGTGCAAGCAGAAGGGTCCGCTGCGATTGCAAATGCCTTCAATGCAAACACAGAAATCATTACGCCTGTTTCCGCTACAACCTTGGCAGATAGTATTTCAGTAGATCTTCCGCGGGATGGCGTACGAGCGGTCCGTGCTGCGAAGGAAACAAATGGGACTTATATCACTGTTTCAGATTCTGAAATTCTTGAAGCGATTCCAGAACTCGGGAAGATGGGTGTCTTCGCCGAGCCTGCTGGGGCGGCAGCCTATGCAGGTTTGGTAAAAGCAGTCAGCAATGGGGTAGTCCGAAGCGATGACCCTGTCCTCGTAATGAATACGGGCAGTGGATTAAAAGATGTCAAGGCCGCGATGCAGGCAGTTCATGCTGCTCCGATCATTGAACCAACCTTGGAGGCCGTGAAAAAATTATTATGAAAGAAAAGAATCATACCTGGAGTTTATCCTTTCGATATTTGACAGGAATCATCATTTTTATTGCACTCATCGCTTTTATTTTTTACGCCCATGAAGCAATGAAAGCTTTGATTATTGCTGCGTTTATTGCGTATCTAATTACTCCAGCAGTGACCGTGTTGATGAGAGTGACAAAGCTATCGCGCAAAGCAGCGGTGAATATTGTTTATTTTTCGGCATTAGTTGTATTGATTGGTTTGCCTGCTACACTAACTCCCATATTTTTTGATGAAATCAAAATTGTTGCACAGGATTTGCTTGCCCTATCTCGTGAGGTGAGCAGCACTCTTTCTTATCCTGTTCATTTCGGCGGAGCCGTTTTTCATTTTGAGCAGTTTGGACAAAGCCTTGCAAACATTCAAGACACATTGTTGACCCCTTTACCTGAAGAAGCATTGGCTTTGTTGGAGAATACTTCTGTTAGCGTATTGTGGTTATTGGTGATTATTGTCAGTGTGCATTTGTTTATGACTGAATGGCCACGAATGCGGGAATGGCTGATTCAACTTGCGCCTGAACCCTATCAAGACGAAATGCAGGAATTATATAAACGCCTTCGCAATGTCTGGATGGCTTATTTACGCGGACAGATTGTGTTGATGTTATTTGTAGGAGTGGTATTCACCATTGCATGGCTCGTGATTGGAATCCCTGGTGCCTTGGTACTTGGTGTGCTGGCAGGTTTGTTCACTTTAATTCCAGATGTAGGCCCGTTTCTGGCAGCAGCGTTGGCGGTTGGTGTTGCTTTGTTGGAAGGCTCCACCTGGATTCATTTGCATGATGTGCCCAATATCAATAATCTGATTGTGGCTGGAATTGTGTTCGTGACTTATCTCATTCTGATTAATTTAAAGAATTTCTTCGTCCGCCCAATCATTATGGGTCGCAGTTTGCACATGAACGAAGCCTTAATCTTTATTGCTATCATGGTCGCCACCATTCTTGAAGGAATTATGGGAGCTTTGTTGATCGTGCCTCTGTTGGCTTCGATTACTGTTATCATGGAATATCTACGTCGACGCGTGTTAGGGTTGCCGCCTTTTGCAGATGATGGTGAGAAGCAATTTGTTGTTCCTGAAGAAAAGATGCGAGCTGTAAAACGGATTAAAATTAATACCAAAGAAAAGCAGAAAAAAGTTTCATGAAAATTACCTACTCTATTATTGCCCCTATTTATAATGAGATTGATAATCTTCCCGAGCTGTATCGTCGTGTTAAAGAAGTGATGGACACATCAGGTGAATCATGGGAGTTGATTTTGGTGGACGATGGCTCAACCGATGGTTCAACTGACGGAATTCGTCAATTGGCTGAAAAAGATAAAACGGTTCGGCCTGTGATCTTTGCCCGTAACTTTGGACATCAAGTAGCCATCACAGCAGGTTGGGATTATGCCCGCGGTGATGCCATAGTGATCATTGATGCAGATTTGCAAGATCCTCCTGAAGTAATTCTCGAACTTGCAAAAAAGTGGAAGGAAGGTTACGAAGTAGTCTATGCGGTTCGTGGAGAACGTGAAGGCGAATCCTGGTTTAAGTTGTGGACGGCTTCACTTTTCTATCGCCTGATTTATCGCATTACCGATGTCAAAATCCCCGTCGATACAGGTGACTTCCGTCTCATGGACCGCAAAGTGGTGAATGTGCTTAAGCAAATGAAAGAGCGCCACCGCTTCCCACGCGGCATGTCTGCTTGGGTGGGATTTAAGCAAATCGGTGTGACCTATAAACGTGCAGCACGTGTGGCGGGCGTTACCAAATACCCTTTGAGCAAAATGCTACGCCTTGCGCTGAATGCCATTACAGGCTTTTCCTACTTCCCTTTGCAAGTTGCTACATACTTTGGGTTTGTCGCCGCAGGGATTTCGATTATTGCCATTCCTGTTGTGGCCTATATGCGTGTTACTGGGTCACAGGCATTTTTTGGCCAGGCTACTACTTTGATTGCGGTATTATTCCTTGGCGGAGTGCAATTGATTTCCCTCGGTATCCTCGGTGAATATGTCGGCCGTTTGTACGATGAGGCCAAAGGCAGACCGTTATATATTGTAAGAGAAGCCCCGGAAGAATAGTCTCTTATTCCGTGAATTTTAGTCGTTGAACGTAGATAGACCGCGTTCAGCGACTTTTTTATCTAGTCATTTTTAGGAATCCCCTTTCATGTCCCTTTCTTTTTTGCGTGACCGTGATTTTCTCAAGGAAATGCTTTGGATTGCTCTTCCCATTTCATTTCAACAATTGATTAATGCCTCACTCAACATGATTGATGTCATTATGGTGGGACAGTTAGGAGAGGCCTCTATTGCTGCATTGGGTTTGTCCAATCAGGTTTTCTTTGTTTTGATTCTCCTGCTATTTGGTACTACCAGCGGTATGGCAATTTTTACTGCGCAGTTTTGGGGAAAACAAGAAATTGAACCGATACGCAAAGTGCTGGGAATGAGCATTATTGCCACTTCACTATTTGCTTTACTCTTTTCTCTTGCTGCCATTTTTATTCCGCAAACTGTCCTTGGGTTTTATACCAAAGATGCAGAAGTAATAAAAATTGGCACCCAATATCTTCGAATCGTTGGCTTCACCTATATTCCTGTTGCAATTGCAACTTCATACATTGCAGTGTTGCGCAGTATTCAACTTGTCCGCTTGACGGTGATTGCCACCACCACAGCCTTGATTTTTAAAACAATTTTGGGCTATATGTTGATTTTTGGATATGCAGGATTTCCCGCTCTTGGAGTTCGAGGCGCCGCAATTGGCACCGCTTCTGGCTGGACCTTGGAGTTGATTCTGCTTATTGGGCTTGTCTACTTTACAAAGACTCCTCTTGCTACTAGCCTGACTACTTTATTTTCATTTGATATGTCATTTTTTACACGTGTCTTGCGGACAGCTTTGCCTGCTATGGCGAATGAATTATTTTGGTCTGTAGGTATCACTACCTATAATGCCATCTATGCCCACATCGGCACAGACTCGATTGCAGCCATTAATGTCAATGCGACGATGGAAGAGCTAGGCTTTGTGGTTTTCATGGGGCTTGGCAATGCCTGTGCGGTGATGGTGGGGAATCGGATTGGTGCAGGCAAGAAAGATGAAGCCTACGAAGTGGTTCGGCGCGTGGTCATTCTCAGTGTTTCGGCGGCGTGGCTGGTTGGTTTGATTGTTTTGCTTTTACGGGGAGTTGTAGTTAAGCTATATGACCTGTCACCGAGTGGTGTTCATAATGTTCAAATGTTGATGTTGATGATGGCATGTACCTTATGGATTCGCATGTTCAATTTTTCTACATTTATCGGCGCATTACGGGCAGGTGGAGATACTCGCTTTGCGCTCTTGATGGAAATATGCTCCATTTGGTTAATCGGTGTGCCTGCTGCCTATATCAGCGCTTTTGTGTTTCATTTTCCTGTGTATTATGTCTATTTGGCTGTGTCTCTTGAGGAATTTACCAAAGCCTTTGCCAGTGCTTGGCGATTTCGATCTCGAAAATGGGTTCATGATTTGGTAAATATTTCTGGTTGATAAAAGAAGAAGCCGTAGATTTTCTGCGGCTTCTTCTTTTATACTTATGCTTGGATTTTGATCGCAGTGTATTTTGACCCACCGCGCATTCTGCCAACGAACCCAAACACGTTGAACATGACTCCATATTTCTTTTGCATAAGTTTAGTCACATATTTGATGGCTTCAGGAGATTCATCGGTTTGAGCGTGGGCATCCTGCCATTCACTGAGCAGTTCACCAGATGCTGTGCAAGGTGCAACGCGGACACTGCTGTTGTTGCGAATCCGTTTGGCTTTGCCCGATCCTGCCTGGGTCCAGACACGAAGCGTTTCTCCATCCTGTACAAACCAAACGGGAGTTTTAATCGCTTGTCCATTTTTGCGGAGGGTTTCGATGTTCAAGAATTGCTGTTTTTCAAATGGTTTAAGATTCATGGGAGACCTTTATAGTTTTTTGATTTCCAATCATTGAAGCGTTGTTGTCCAATATTGGATAATAACAATGTGATGCCGAAGGCGATGAGAATGTTTGTAATAAAGAAGAAAACCACTTCTTCTAGTGGAAGAATGCCGAAAAAGTTAATGCCTGTGGTTTGTGACGGTGAAATAGACCAGGTTGTGTCTTTCAGTGCGACGATATCGGCAAGGGAGAGGTAGGTGCCTGGAATCAGGATGGCGAGAAAAACAAGTTTGCGATGATGCCAGAGAATATCCGCGCCATATAATAGTTGCGGGAAGATGGCAGGCAATGCCCAAAAAAGCGTGATGGATAAATAGGTGATGGGTTGGTTATCGCTGAAAAAGAGAATTGTGAAAATCACCCACACGATAAATAAAATACCAGCAGCAATGAAACGCACAGGTTTTGATGGCTGAAATATTTCTTGGGGTTCTGAAATTCTTCTTGCTAGAAACCACCACCATAAGCCAGAGAGAATGGTCTCGACAATAAAGAATGTATATTCTTCAATCGGAACGTAGCCGAATACAATGCCTGTGACCAATTTGGGGTTGTAATACCATACCCCTGTTGCGACGAGATAGTTATCCCAAGGTGTGGTGTATACCACTG
Source organism: Anaerolineales bacterium (assembly GCA_046328925.1). Classification (GTDB taxonomy): domain Bacteria; phylum Chloroflexota; class Anaerolineae; order Anaerolineales; family Villigracilaceae; genus Villigracilis. The sequence goes on along the minus strand of JAXLVT010000001.1, from coordinate 41,472 downwards.
CCAAAATGACATGGACAAGAATCGCAATCCACACCGCTTTTCCATTTTGGAAGCCGAGGGTTGGTTTGTTGTTTTTGTTATCCCACCATGTAATTGCAAGAAAGATAATGATGGGAATAAAGAGAAAACGAAAGAGAAAGCCAAAGTAAGTCATAGGGTTTTAGGGTTAAGAAGTTTTATTTGAAAGGATTTGAGTTCGTTTATGAATCTTCATCATCACGCCAGGGCGTGGTTCGAGGGTAGCGCCCATGTGAGTTTGAATGGCATGACCTGTAAATTCAAAGGTATAGTTTTGAAGTAGATGAGCAATCACAATTCGCGCTTCCGCTTGACCGAATGCTGCCCCGATGCACGCGCGCGGACCGCCCCCAAATGGAATGTAACTCATGGGCGGGGTCTTTCTTCCGTGTGAAAAACGTTCGGGGCAGAAGTCTTCCGCGTTTTCCCAAATGGCAGGGTCACGATGGGTGAGATAAATGGAATAAAACATGCGCTCGCCAGCAGGGATTTTGCCTTCTGCAAATTCCATATCTTCTGCTACGCGACGATTCCCAATGTGGATGGGTGGGTAGAGCCGCAAGCTTTCCTTGATGACATTATCTAGTAGTTGATATTTGCCTTCGGTTTGAGTCACCTCCTGCACCACCTGAGTAAGGACTTCAGGATGCTGGCCCAAGAGAGCAAATGTCCATGCCAATAGAGCGGTGGATGTATCGTGACCTGCAATCAGCATTGTCAACATTTGGTCGCGAATGATGTTGTCATCCAACCCTGCATCAATCAGGTGCTGGAGGAGATCATTGTGACGATGGACGGTAGACGATTGACCATCGTCTGTCGTCTGTCGTCGATCGTCAATAATTTTGAACAAATAATCGTCAATTGCTTTCAAGGATTTTCCGAAACCGAAGCGTGGCATCTTGCGCCAGAGAATCCATAACCCAGGCGAGACATATTCAATTGTTTTTAGAATCGGGTTCCAAATATGAGGAATATCATTCCATGCATCTTTGTTGAACATGGTTTGCATGATGATGAGTAGTGCAATCTTGCGACCTTCCACCAGCATATCCACAACTTGACCTTCCTGCCATGTAGACATGACTCGGTCTGTTTGTACAATCATCATTTGTGTGTAGTTGTGTAACTGCGAAGGATGAAAAGGCGCTTCCATCAATCCGCGATAATGCTCGTGTTCGTCTCCATCTGTGACCAATACGCCACGTCGCAGTAAATCGGTGACGGGGTCTGTGTTGCGCCAGCGCAATTTATTGCGGTCAGTCACCAATACTTTGCGCGCTGCCTCTGGGCCGAAGACCACATATGGTCGAAACCCAGGAATTGGGATTTGAAAAAATCGTCCTACATGTTCGGCCATTACTTTCAATGGCCCCAGCGGAGATTTTTCTTTGAGCAGGGCGCTCATGGCGGCGCGGCCAGTTTCGGGGGAAAGTGGTTTTGTCATGACTTTTGAATCGTTGCCTTTGAAATACTGTATGCTTTCAGGGTTCTTTCTTTTACGACTTCACGATCTACAATTGGGGTGGCTGGATACCCTGCAACTTTGATTTCATAATCCCACGGTGCATGAATTTCTTTTGCGCTAAGTTCGCTTAATTCAGGAACCCATTTGCGGATGTAATCTCCGTTTGGGTCAAACTTTGCGCTTTGTAGCACGGGATTGAATATTCTAAAATATGGCGCAGCATCTGTTCCAGTGCCTGCCGTCCATTGCCAGCCACCATTGTTTGCAGCAGGGTCGCCATCGAGCAGGTTTTCCATGAACCATGCTTCACCCCAGCGCCAGTCGATCAGCAAATCTTTTACCAGAAAAGATGCCACGATCATGCGTGCGCGATTGTGCATCCAGCCTGTTGATTTAAGTTGGCGCATGGCCGCATCTACAATCGGCATGCCCGTACGTCCTTCTTTCCACGCATCAAATTCAGATGGATGATTTCTCCACGGAATGTTTGCCAGCGAAGTATTGAACGCGCCTTTGCTGACATGTGGAAAATGAAACAGGATTTGGATGTAGAACTCACGCCAGATTAATTCATTGAGCCAGATTTCTGCATTGCGCTTGGCCTCTGCGCTTCTTCCTTCGCTCATGGCCTGCTTCGCCGCACTGACAGCTTGTCTCAGCCCTAGCATTCCAAAACGAAGATAAGGCGAGAGAGATGATGTTCCGTCCATATCCATGCGGTTGCGGTCATCGGCATAGCTATAAATTTTTTTGTGTAGAAACTCTTCAAGTCGTACCAATGCTTCCTGCTCACCAGCAGGGAAGAGGGGATTGGTTTGAAATTCAGGAATAGCTTCAGATTTAATCCCAACGGGTGTATCAATTTTTTCAGGTGCAGGCAATAACTTTATTTTTGATAGCTGTGTTTTCCATACTTTTGAATAGGGTGTGAATACCGTGTAGGGTCTTCCATCGGCTTTGAGAACGGCTTTGGGATGATGAACTGTCTGCCCATTGATTAATTGCAGAGGCAGAATTTTATGAATTAATGAATCACGTTCACGGGCGTAAGGGGTGAAGTCTTCTTCGGCAAAAATGACATCGGCTTTGGTTTCATCAAAGAGTTTGCGAAGAACATCCACGGGTTTGCCTTTGCGAACGACAAGATAGGAGCCACGTGCACGTAAATCTTTATCCAGCGCCGAGAGACCTTCGTAAAGAAAACTTTGTCGGCGCGGAGAGGAAGAGGAAAATGCTGGGTCGATGATAAAAACTGGGATGACATCACCAGCTTTGAGTGCGGAATGAAGCGTTGGGTTATCCGTTAACCTTAAGTCACGGCGAATCCACCAGATTGAAGTCATTTTGTTTTCCGTCTTTTCATGAAAGAGTATGAAATGAGGCCAAGGATCACGACTGCACCTGCAAGTAAGTAAGGGCCATGACCAAAAAAGATGTGGACTTGTATCCACCAAATAGGGAAACGAAAGATATCGCTGAAACCAAAGACTTCATCGCGGCCGCTATCCATTACATATTTACCAGCGATACCTTCAGGCTGCCAGATGACGAGGTAGTATTCTCCATCGGCAGGCAGAGTCATTTCGATGCTTTGACGTCCCCAATAAAGCGTTTGGGTAAATGATTCAAAAAAGTTTGCACTGACCTTGGATGGGAAGATGATTGCGCCAAGGTCTTCAGGGTGTTCAGGTGGAAGTTGTTCATGGTCAACTTCTGGAAGGGTTGGACCGAAGAGCGCCATCGAGACAGAATAATTTTCAAGACCTTTGACTGCAGGGATGTTGATGCCTGCATGTAGGTTTTGTCCTTTTTTACCCATGAAGGTATAAAAATGAACTGTATCTGCTGGAAGGTTGCGATAGAAGGCGAAAGATGTATTTAAGTTGTCGATGGCTGTAATGGCTTCATCGCCCCAAATGGGATGATGGGCAGATGCATTTGAAATTGGAATCAATGTGAGCAAGGTTAGAAAAGTAAGAATCACAAAACGATTTATTTTCATGGTCATTACCCTTGCACTGAGAAAGTTTGTGTTGGTTGGAATTTTTTATCGTTGATTTCAAGGTCAATTTTATTGTTGCGATCTACTTTTAATTTACCTACGTTGCCTGCATTGTCATTGAAGTTTAAGAATCCATACGCACGGATGCGAGTGCGCCCAATCAAGGAAAGAGCCAGTTCACTGGTGAGCAGGCCAGTGAGGTCAACAGAATAATCGCCAGATTTGAAATTAAATTTTGATGGAGCGGGCATGCCAAGTCCGCGCAAGCCAACGGTGGTCCCTGTGATTTCTTCGCTTCCTGAAAAGAGGTCCCCATTGGGCATGGTCGCAGTGTAGGTGATGAAATAATGGGGGGATGTGGACACCAATTTTGCGGTGACCACGGCACCTGTCATTGGGTCTGCTTCGGTAATTTCGGACCCTTTGGAATTGAACTGTGGTTGATAGTAGGCGCGTCCAAAGGAGGTTGAAGACGTCACAGCGTACATGGCGACTTGTGCCAACGCGTCACTGCTTTTGTTTTCAGCAAGCAATGCAGGGACAGACATCAGCCATTGGGTTTTGTGCATACGGCGTACTACATAGCCAAGCAGGGTAATTCTTGTGGGGGGCAATTCATAGCGCATGATGTTGTCGGACATGATTCAACTCCTAAAAATACTATAACCACAAAGACACGAAGTCGCTAAGAAGAAACTTTATGCTTTCGTATCTTTGTGGTTGATGTTTCAAATACCTTAATCTGAAGCAGGAACGGGTTCTGGTGTTTTGTTTGACTTGAATGTGGCGACAATGGGGTGGTTATAAATTGTGATGAAAACAAAGATGCTGACACCAACCATGATCACTGTGCCAAATGCACCAGGTGCCCAAGTGCCGATTTGTTGTAACAGTACACCACCAAGAAGCGGAGCAATGATGCGTGTGGCACTTTCCACTGCGGCGGAAAGGCCGAGGATACCGCCAATTTCCTGCGGGGCTACGGCTTTGGTCAAGGTGCTGGAGAGCAAGGTGTTGAGCAAACCACCTGAAAGAGCTGTGGGGGTCATGATGATATACAACCAAATCAAGGACGGCGCCAATGCCCAGCCGAGAAGGGAGACGGCCATTAATATTACAGAAGCAGTGATGAGCAAATCTTCACGGAAGCGAGTAGTAAGGCGTCCAACGAGGAATCCCTGTACGATGACTGAGAGCACACCAACGTAGGTTAATACAAAACCTGTGTCACGCGCGGTGAGGTTGAACTTTGCGAGCGCATATAACGAGAAGATGGTTTGAAAGATTGCGAAGGCAAGACCAAAGAAAAAGCGTGTGATGAGAATGGAACCAGTGAACGGGCGTTGAAATGCGACGAGCAATGCATTCAATGTGACAGCGGGACGTTTCTCGGTCATCTGGCTGCGCTTCTCTTCAGTCAATGACTCAGGAAGCCAGGCGTAGATCAAAATGAGGTTGAGGAATGAAATTCCAGTGGCGGCAAAAGCAGGGACAGCATAACCCCACTGACTGAGTAATCCACCAGTGACAGGGCCGATAATGAAGCCGAGACCGAAGGCAGCACCGATCATACCGAGTCCTTTGGAGCGGGATTTTTCATCGGTCACATCGGAGATGTAGGCTTGGGCAACGCTTAGGTTACCGCCTGTAAGTCCGTCAATAATGCGGCTGACGAATAACATCCACAAGGCATTGGCGAAGCCGAGCAACAAAAAGCCGAGGAAAGTTCCTAAGACACTGATGAGCAGAATCGGGCGGCGTCCGAAGCGGTCGGAGAGTCGACCAAGGATGGGGGCGCCAATCAATTGCATCACAGCGTAAGAAGCAATCAAGATTCCAGTTGTGGTCTGATTTGCGTTGAAGGTCTTTGCGTAATAAGGCAACAACGGAAGGATCAGGCTGAAGCCGAGCAGGTCGATAAATACAACTAAGATAATGGAGAAGAGACGTTTATTGTTCATAGGGTCCTTTAAAATATTTTGATTGATAGGCTTCCTGAAAGTGCAGATCAATTTCAGGATTCTTTCCTGTTTTGGTGAGGTTCTCCCAGCCAACTCTGATGAGTCCGAATAAGGGTGTCCAAGGTTTGAACAACTGAACCTCAGAAAATTCTTTGCAATTTGCAGAGATGGTTTTCACCAGTTTGTCTGAAGCATGTTTGGCTGGCCAACTGAGAAACCGCAACACAAAATTGAAATTCTTCAGCATTTCTTTACCGCGTTCTCCCACCACGTTTGGACTGGTGAGCATGTCGGTAGTCATCATGCCAGGGCTGAAGCCCAGAAGTTGAACGCCGCTCCCTTTTAGTTCAACTGCGAGTGTGCGTGTGAAGGATGTAATCCATGCCTTCGATGCACCATAGAGTCCTGTGGGGGAGGCGGGACGTAGGAAACTTCCCTGCCCATAAATGTTGACGAGCAAGCCTTGTTTGCGTGGCATGAAGTACTTCATGATGGCTTGTGTACATTGCAAGACACCGAGATCATTGGATAGAAATATATCCAGAGCATCCTGTGGATTCATATCTAACATCATGCCTGCCGCATTGGAATACCCAGCGTTGTTAATCCAGATATCGATGCGGCCAAATTCCTTGATGACATCCTCGACTAAGTTATAGACTTGTTCTTCTTCACGGACGTCCATCACAAATCCGCTCACACGACCTTTGGGCTGGAGGCCAGCCCATGCGGCATCTACTGCCTTTTGGCTTCTACCAGTAATGGCAACTGTTGCGCCTGCTTCCAAAAAGGATTCAGCAATGGCGTAACCAAATCCGCGCGATGAACCTGTAATGACAACAATCTTGTCTTTAATGGTTGGCATATGTGCCTTCATTCATGATGGTCAAGAGTTCAAGAATTTCTTCGTTTGATGGAATGTCGGTCATGTCGTGTCCATAATGGACAAAACGAGCCACTCCTTTTTTATCAATTGCAATCTGTGCAGGCATACGGCCGAACTTGAATAGGCTTACTTCCTGACCGTACAGCTTGAGAACAGAATGTTTTGGATCTGGCAGGCCGATGAAAGGAAGTTTATGTTTTTTCCAATACTCCGAAAAGGCGTCTGCGTTTTCAGGTCCAATCACCAGAACTTCGGTGTCTTTTGCTTGAAACTTTTCGTAGTCGTGACGCAACTGCGCCATGTGCTTTTGGCAATAAGGTCAGAAGAAGCCGCGATTGAAAACCAATAGGACATTCTTTTTTTCTTGAAAACTAGCTAAGCTGACCTCCCCTCCGTTGAAATCGGTCAACGTAAAGTTTGGTGCGGGTTTGTTGAGTTCGGCGCGGCTCATCGTGGCAGCACCAAAATAATACCGAATATGATTTCAACTACAAGACTAATAATGTTCGATTGCACGACAGATTTATCAACAACCATGGAAATTCCGCGCACTAGTGCGACCACCAGATATGCAATGCCCAACATCAGGTAAGCCACTGGCGATTTGACAATCAAAGGCACAGCGCCAAGTGCGATGAAGAATCCACCAAATATGGTGCGGATTTCGGTAATACCGCGTCCACCTTCGGGACGGAGGCCCGTAAACCCCGTAACAGACTCTGGCTTGAGGAGTGACACCAAGCCTGTTAGGAGGGTGGCCACTGCTGCGATGATTTGTAGAACTTGAACGATCATATTTTCTCCTATCAAAATCCGCGTCGTTGACCTTGCCATGGGGCAGGGGCATGGTTGCGGAATTCTTCCACGCTGGGGCCGCTTAATTTCGCGAGCCGCCAGGTTCCGTAGAGATAACTAAATACCAATAAGAGAATTGTTGCAGGCCAGCCAGTGATAAAGTTTGTAAAAGCCAGTACATTCACACGCTCAGTTTGAAAGAGCGAAAATTGTAAAAAGAGTCGCGCACCGAAAAATAAAGCCCATGCAAAGGTCACTTCGCTGTAAGCAGGTCGTACTTGCGGATGCCAGTACCATTCCAATGGCCAGCGGCGGGCGATGAAGCTTGTCCACGCTACCATCGGACGGCGGATGATTAGGCTGACAATCGCGAGGAGCAAAGTCATACTTCCGCTGATAAGGCCAGGCAGAAAGAATCCTTCTGACTTCCCTAAGAACCAGGCGATACCGATTGCGATGCCTACACTACCAACTCCAGCCAAGGCATAGAGCAGAGATTGTTTGCGAATGATTCTTGCGACTGCAATGACTACCGAAAGAATCAGCGCACTCCACATTGCCGCCTGAAAACCAATCAGCCCATTGGCCAGCAAAAAAATAATGGGCGGCAGAATCGCATCTAAAAAGGAATTGTTCCCTGAAAAAACTGTGCGGAATTCATCTAGTAGCTCTTGCCATTTTTGTCGGTTCATTTTTTCATCCGCATCGCTCTGGTTGGGGCTTAGCCCCAACCAGAGCCGTTAACTTTTTACGCGTGTTTGCCGAGCCAGAATTTATGCCAATCACCATTGCTGGATTGCAAAGCAACGAAAGCATAAAGACTGCCAGCGAAGAAACCGAGAGTCATCATGGCAACTGTCCATATGATGGCAATAGGTAGGGACTTTTCACGGTAGATAATCCACGCAGAGAAGAGGGTGAAGCCTGTATATAAATCAACGAGTGAGACGATGCCCCACGGCATGGCAAATAATTTGCTACCTTCGCCGAAGAAGTCACCGACAGTGAAGCCGTAAATTAACACTGCGGTCATGGCGAGCATGCCGAGGATGGAGATGATTTTTGCGATTTTCATTTTTATTCCTTTGAGACACAATCTATCAATCAAGCACTTCAAGAAATGCCTGTGGCAATATTCATTTTGATTTACACGATCATCCCGCAGCTTTAGGTTTTACTATCCCTGTTGAATAGGTGTGATGGGCGCGGGAATTTGTGCGGGAAACATTTGATGAAGTATGGCGATGACCTGGTACGCAGTTTCAGGCTCAAAGGTATAGAAACCTTCATATAAACGCTGGTCGTTTTCAGGTGCGATTTCCTCTGCCAACAGAGTTGCATAAATGCCTGGTCCATAGGCTACAACGAACCAATATTTTTCAAGAGGAGTTCCACTTGTATCAATTCCTGTGGTCCGCGGCAACTGTGGAAGTTGGGCATCTGGAATGCCATAAAGCCACAAGCTTTTGGAGGTCTCAGCCACTTTTTTATATTGATCTATCTGCGCTGTGATTCTTGAAAAATATTGAAACGAGACGTGTGTATCTGAAATTCCACGGGTTTCAATGACCGCATCTTCAATCATATGGCTAATTTCAGTCATACCAGCGACAGAGAAAATGTAACGGAAACTGGCGTTCTGTAAGTCCTCTTGTTTGAGATTTTGTAAATATCCTTCAGTTTGCGGTTGAAATAAAGGTAAAAGGTTATGGTAAAAAGTGGAAAGAATATCGTTTTTTTTCATGAGTAATTTTATGTCGACTGTGCTCTCAACCAAGCCTTGATGGGTTCGCCTCGGCCGTTGATATGCTTGTCCACAGCTTGTGAATAGGTTTCCATAAAATATTTCAATTCTTGCGATGGCCTATCATGAGATTGAAGCAGAACTTTTACCCATTCCATTTCTTGGTTGATGTTTTCCATATCGCCTAATTGAAGAGCCGCTACGATGTTATCGCCGAGGAAGTGGATGCCCGTATCCATGCCTTCAGAATAAATTACATATGGTTGAACCAATTCCTTGATAGTGCTTTCGATGTGGATTCGTTTCGAGGTAAAAGCCTGATGCGCATCCATATAGGGCTGTGAGATGCTTCTGGATAAATTGGTTTTAGCTTTTGCCTTGAGGAGTTCATCGACCGTATCGAGGCTGGAATCAAGAGTGGCGCCGAGATAATGACCGGGAATATATTCTGCCAAATTAGGGTGAAGGTTGAAGATGCGACCACCATATCCAACAGGAATTTGTAATCCAGATAGCGCCTGAGCCGTCAGTTGTAATGCAGCAGCGGTGATTAAAGTTTGCGCAACAAGGATGACTAAATTCGCTTGGACAGCTGAAACCGTTTCTTTGAATTGGTCAGCTGGGACATTAGCACCGAGGTAAATAACGCTTAATCCGCGACGGCGTAATAGTAAGGCGAGTAATAGTGGGGTGAAACTGTGCCATTCATTCGATGGGCACCCAACGATGACGGTCTCATTGCGGGTTGGGGCTGGCGATGCGCTGAGGAGAGTGTCGAGCCGTCGCATGGCAAGGGCAGATGCGAAGTGCTCCTGTTGAACCGTGGCTTTATTCTCATACCATTGTGAGCCAAGTTCAGAGAGACCTCTTTGTAAAACTTCCATGCAGACGGATTCAACTGGGTACATGGCAAAGGCTTGATTTAAAGTTTGCTCGGCTTCTGACTCGTTGAAGTTGAGACAAGCTGTTAGCCAGTGTGAACGGAGCGCATCAAGGCTTGTATTCGGAACGAGATAGGTTTGGGTACCTGTAGAGGAGCTGGATAAATTTGATGGGGCAAAACCAGCCAAAGGGTCCACGCCGGAAGCGTTATGTTCGTTCCATAAATCCACGGCGCGTGAAATCGAAAGTCCCTCAGCTTGTCTGGCCATTAACCATTTGATGGTCTCGATATCATATTGAGAATACAAACGGTGACCGCCCGCAGTGCGCTGAGGAAGGGGGAGGCCGTATCTGCGTTCCCAGGCGCGCAGGGTATCTGCTGCAATGCCTGTTTCTTGCAGAACGGCTTTTAAGTTGAAGGCGGGATTCTTGCTAAGGGACATTCGTTTCTCCGAAAGAGTTAGTCTGCGGCTGCTACAACAGCTTTTTTCATGTTTTGTACAGGTATTGTACCCCTTTCCTTGAGAATTCTTTCAGTTGTCAGACGAGCTGATAGTAAAACGATAGGAAGGCCAGTGCCAGGATGGGTGGATGCGCCTGCAAAATATAGGTTTTTGTACTTTTTGTGGCGATTCTGTGGGCGTAAGAAGCCGACCTGCCAGAAGTTGTGACTGAGGCCGAAGGCTGCACCTTTTACAAGGTTGAATTTCTCCTTCCAAATTTTGGGAGTATGGACGATTTCAAACTTGATATGTTCTTTGAGATCAGTAATGCCCATTTCTTTTTCGAGGCGAGCGAAGACGGTTTCGCGGGCGCGCTTGACCATGGCATCCCAATCTTGCTTGCTGGCTTCATCCAAGTGACCGACGGGTACGAGTACATAAAGAGTGTCTTGTCCCTCTGGGGCAGCAGATTTATCTGTGCGGGTGGGGGCGTGAATGTAGAACGAGGGTTGGTCTGGTAGTTTGTGTTCGTTGAAAATCTGGTCGAAGGAGGCTTTGTAGTCGCCGCCTAAAAATACGTTGTGATGCGCAATTTGTGAGTATTCCTTGTCCACAGCCCAATAGAACATGATGGTGGAACAAGTGTAGAGTTTTTCATCGAGCTTCTTCGCTTCAGCACGGTCGGGCAAAAGTTGATCGTAGATGTAAGGAAGGTCTGCATTGCCGACGAAGATGTCTGAGCTAAATTGACGACCATCTTCCAATTCCACGGAGACGACTTTGTTATTGTCCACATGTAGGCGTTTGGCTGGAGCGTTGTAAATAAAATTCACGCCAAGTTTTTCTGCAACCTTCACATAAGCTTGAATGCCTGCATACATTCCTCCCATTGGGTACCAAACCCCTTCGGCCAATTCAGTATATTGAAGTAGGGAGTAGGTGGCAGGTGCATCATACGGGCTCAACCCAAGATACATGTTTTGGAATGTAAATGCGGCTTTTAATCGTTCATCCTTGAAGTAACGGCTGGTATTTCTGTAGTGCTTGTCCAAAGCCTTCAACTGGAAAATCAAAGGTAGGTTGGTGAGGCTGAAATATTCAAAGATATTATAGAAATTCCGTCCTACAAATTTTTCAACTGAAATTTTGTAATGCTTGCTGCCTTCGGCAATGTAGTTGAGAAAGCCTGTGAAAGCGGTCTTTTCAACCTTTTCAAGCTGAGTTTGCATTTCACCAATGTTGGAGGTCAATTCCAACTGCAAGCCATCATCAAAGCGGACTTTGTAGGTTGGGTCAATGCGGCGCAGGTCGAGGTGGTCGCTCATTTTTTCGCCGAGAGCAGCAAAAGTTTCTTCCCAAATTTCGGGCATGAGAAACAGGGTCGGGCCAATGTCGAAGCGGTGGCCGTCCTGAACAATCTGATTACAGCGCCCACCTGGTTGATCATTCTTTTCAATTACAGTTACTTCATATCCATTTTTCGCGAGGCGGGCGGCAGTGGCAATTCCACCAATTCCGGCACCAATAACAACAGCAGTTGGTTTCATGGGTCTCCTTTTGTCCAAACAACTAGAAAATTCTTTTAAACTTTATAAATCTTATTCTAAACCTTGTCTATTATTTGTCAAGGTTTTATCCAGAATTGCTTTGCAAAACCTTGACAAAACCGACAATTCCAGTAAAATTTGACAATCAGACCAATCAAGGAGTGACCATGCAAGCACAAGCCAATTGGGAAAGTCAACTACTCGCCCTCGCCGGGCACGTTCCACACCCTACCGTTCGCCCATTTTTCTCGTATTGGGCAGGGGATGCCAAACTTCAAAAAGCCTACCAGCAAGCCGCTGAGATTACTAAAGCACACAGCAAGTCTTTCTATGCTGCTTCTGGGTTATTGCCAGAAGAAAAACGCTCAGCCGCCCGGGCTTTGTATGCTTTTTGCCGTACCGTGGATGATGTAGTCGATGAAGTCGAATCAAAGAAAGATCGCGACTTTGAATTGGATTACTGGCGTGAAGTAGTTCAAACCGCCTCTGCCTCGACCGATGACTTGATTGCCTCCGCTTGGGCAGATACCCTCACTCGATACCATATCCCGCGTCATTACGCTTTACAGTTAATCGATGGCGTGGCTCGTGATCTATACCAAAATCGTTATCAAACCTTCGACGATCTTGCCACTTATTGTTACGGAGTCGCTTCCACAGTTGGTTTGATGAGTATGTATATTGTCGGTTTCAATCATCACCATGACGCAATTCCATATGCCATTAAGCTTGGTGTTGCTCTCCAAATGACAAATATTCTGCGCGATGTGGGGGAGGACTTCCGCAATGGGCGGGTTTATCTTCCACGCGAAGAGCTTGTTTTCTACGGAATTCATGAATCTGATATCGCAGCCGGTCAAGTGACTGATAACTGGCGTCAATTTATGAAATTTCAAATTGACCGTACTCGCCAGCTATATGCTGAATCCTGGCAGGGTGTGAAAATGCTGGAGCGCGAAGGTCAACTTGCAATTGGCGCCGCTTCGGTTTTTTATCAAGGCATTTTAGAAGATATTGAAAAGTATGATTATGATGTTTTCTCCCGCCGTGCATCCTTAAGCACCTTGGGTAAATTAGGCAAAATTCCTGCATTGTGGCTGAAGGTTAATTCTCTGTAGTTTTTTCAATGCATTTTCCCTCCTGGCAAAGAAGGCAGCTATGTAGCTGTCTTCTTTGTTTTTTGGATATAATTCTCGATGGTTTTTCATACATCAATCCTGATGAACCAGTCGTATAAAAACATCCCTGGAATTACTGGAGTATCAATGCAAATTCGTTATCTTGCTCTTGGGGATTCTTATACCATTGGGGAAAGCGTTGTAGAACAGGAAAATTTTCCCAATCAACTAGGCAGTTTATTGACCAAATCAGGTCATCCCACCGATGTCACAATTATTGCGCGTACAGGGTGGACCACCAGCGAACTTTGGGATGGAATCCAGAAGACCAGTTTGAAACCGCCCTATAATCTAGTGTCTCTGTTGATTGGTGTTAATAATCAATACCGTGGTTATGATTCAAATGAATATCGGAAAGAGTTTCACTTTTTATTGGGACAAGCGATTGAATATGCAGGTGGAGATGTGAAACGCGTCTTTATCTTTTCTATTCCAGATTGGGGAGTCACCCCATTTGCTGTTGAAAGAGATGCCACTTCTATTGCTATGGAAATTGATTTATATAATTCTATAAATCGTGAGGAAGCAGGAAAAGTGGGGGCTCACTATTTGGATATCACCCCTATTTCACGTAAAGCAAAAAATGATTCTGCTTTGATTGCTGAAGATGGCTTACATCCCTCTGTAAAAATGTATGCTGAATGGGTGGAATTGGCCCTGCCAGAAATTCTTCAGTCTTTGAAATAACAAGTACAATTAAATTCAACTCACCTCATAAAGGAATCTAAAGCCATGCCTAAAATCAACTCCATCAATCACGTAGCTGTCGTTGTAGATAATATGGATGCCTCATTACATTTTTGGCGTGACGCCTTAGGAATTGAACTCCACGAATTACGTGATGTCCCTGCTGAAAAATCACAGGTAGCTTTTTTGCCGCTTGCTGGTGCCGAAGTGGAGTTGGTGATGCCAACCTCAGATGATTCTGGGATTGCAAAATATCTTGCCAAACGCGGCCCCGGAATGCATCATATTTGCCTTGAAGTAGATGATATCCTTGGGATGATGACTCAGCTTAAGAGCAAAAATATTCGACTTATCAATGAAGAGCCTCGTACTGCTTCTGATGGTAAAAAATATGCTTTCATTCATCCAGAGTCTACGGGTGGGGTATTGGTGGAACTGTACCAGCTATAATTCCAAGAAAGATGTCTGACATATTGGGTTTTGTGGTTTAATTGCTTCATGCTGGATAATATCGAAGCTATTTTTCGTGAGGAATGTGGGCTCGTCAAAGATCGTCCGATTATTGTCGGAGTTTCTGGCGGTCCCGACAGTTTGTGTTTAATGGAGTCATTGAGACAAGCTGGATATAAACTCATCATTGCTCATTTCAATCATCAATTGCGCCCTGAATCTGGCGAAGATGCTCGTGCGGTAGAAAAAATAGCTGCCCGCTTAATGCTGGGTTCTATTATTGATGGGGCCGATATTCGTTCTTACGCTGATCAAGAAAAGCTTTCTGTAGAAGAAGCGGCGCGAATTTTGCGATATCAGTTTTTGTTTAACGTAGCTCGCGAACGCAATGCACAGGCTGTGGCTGTTGGTCATACCGCCGATGATCAGGTAGAGACTGTGTTGATGCACTTTTTACGGGGGAGCGGCATGACCGGTTTACGCGGCATGTCTTTTCGCTCAATCATTGAAACTTTTGATAAAAATATTCCGATCGTTCGTCCGTTATTGGAAAAATGGCGTGAGGAAACAGAACTGTATTGTGCTGCCAATGGATTACGCCCACATTATGATTCCACCAATGACTCGATGAATTTCCAGCGCAATCGCATTCGTCATTTGCTTTTGCCCACTTTGGAAAGTTACAACCCTAAGTTTCGAGAAGCAATTGTGCGTATGTCTCAATCCATACGGCATGATTATGAATTCCTTGCAGAAACTTTGGAAACTGCCTGGCACAATAGTTTGACAGAACAGAATGAAGAGTTCATCTCTTTTGACTTTTTACTTTTTTCGCGATATCCGATCGGACTCCAACGGAATCTGGTCAAACGAGCCATGCTATATCTTCGCCCTGGGTTGGATGTAACTTTCTCCTCCCTGGAGCGTGCCTCCAAACTCATTAATGATGCCACATCTGCACCACGTGTGGATCTTAAGGGAGGTTTGCGGATGTTTCGAGAGTCCAATCGCATTCATATTTATACTCCTGATGCGGTCTTACCTTTTACCTTATGGCCTCAAGTTCCAAGTGGACCAATAGTGACTGTTGAGATTCCTGGGCAGGTTGAACTTTCTGGTGGTTGGAAATTAATTTCGGAGCGCTGGCGCATCCCTGCTCTCGCTAGAGAACAAGCTGAAAAGAATGATGACCAGTTTCAAGTGTGGTTGGATGCGGATACTCTTCCATACTCTCTTGAATTACGAGTCAGACGTCAAGGGGATTATTTTGAGCCCTTGGGCATGGAAGGTCATGCTCAGAAACTTTCAGATTTCATGGTGAACGAAAAAATGCCACAGCGTGCCCGCGACCGTTGGCCTTTATTGTGCTCAGGCGATACGATTGTGTGGGTGCCCGGGCATCGACCGGGGCATGCGTTTCGCTTAACTGATACAACGCGAAATGTGGTTTATTTTTCCATTTCTCCACCTTCTGAACGAGTGATTGAATAAAACAAAGTCCCGTCTAAAAGACGGGACTTTGTTTTATTTGATTTCACCATTTAGTTGTTTGAGCTTAATAAATAATTCTCGCCATTGGATTTTCGAAACACCGAGTTTCTGACGAATTTTATCTGACTCGACTCCAGCTTGATGCTCTCGTAAGGCATATGTCCAGCGACACATATCGAAGGAGAGATGTTTGGTTAAGCCAGCTTCTTCGCCAATATCTTCCAAGAGATATTCAAGTCTACGTGGTGACCAAGGGAAAAGCTGTTCGCTGGGGACATATTGTGAGCTATATTCATTGTAAGAGGCAATCCAATCATCATCAATATCAAGCTTGCGTTCTTTATAACGATTGGCGGGGCTGGCATAACGGATAAATACATGTGGTCCGTTCTTGCTGTTCAGGTCAATGTGGTTGACATGGATCCCCAAACATTCACTTTTTTTGATGCCTGTGGTTAAGAGTAAATACAACAAAGTGTATGGACGAGCATCAGGCTTGGAATCACGGCGATGACGGTCTGCGGCAAGAAGCGCAGCTTCAAACTCTTTATCGGTGAGCACTTGCGGAAGCGGACTAATCGCAGAGCGCTGTAATACTTTTTCAGCAGGGTCTGGATTAATAGTTCCGTATTGATGAAGCCATCGGAAAAATGATTTTACAGAGGTGATGCGCCGTGATAAGGTTTTGGGACTGCAAGGAATATCGCGTTCTTTTTCCATCCACTCAAAAAATTTATTGAGTTCTTCTGTGGTCACAGCGCCAATGGCACGGTCTGGGGGCAGGTAGGTGGTTAACAATCGAACATCAGATAAAAAGGCTTTAACTGTGTTCAACGAACGACCTTGGTCCATGAGAAACATTTCCCAGGCGCTGATTGCGGCGGGAAGCAAAGTTTTTGAACTAATATGCGCGGAAGGCGAATTTTTATCCATGGAGAACATCCTTACTCAATACAGTATCGCGTAGTCTTTTCGTATAGTTTAGCGAGTATTGTGTCAGTTGTCAACTGGTGATTTAGTGAGAGAGGTCTTGGGGTTGGAAGCAAGGCTGATATTCCGCGCCTAAAATGACGCGATATTGCACGGGGCTATTGGCATTGGGGAGAGAAATGATATTGGCCTGATACAGGCCAAGGGTGGAAATGATCGCCTGTTGTTGAGCAGAATTCTGCCCGGGTGTGAAATCCACTAAAACAGAATTCCCGTAATCGCGACGTTCAGCTGTTGAAATATTGGTTTGGTAGCCTGCATAATTGAGGCGGGAGGAAGCTAAAGAATCCAAACTATCCGTCATGGTTCCGTTTTGAACTTCGACTTTGATGGAAACGCGTTCAACGGCACTTTGTGACAAGGTAGTAGCTTCTACCAACATTTGTTTTAACGCTTCATCATTTGGCAGGAGAACTGCTGCACCACCCGGAGTTGTCCACGGGCTGACGAGGGGTGGGCGGATGTAATATCCGCGGATGTTTGCGTTGGTAAAGTTGGTGGCATAAGGGGCCATGCTTAGTAAATCAGTCAGGCCCAAGTCTGTGATGATTGTGCTCGAAAAATCATTGTACAGTTGAGGGATTTTACTAAAGGTACCAGTTTGTAATGCTTTCTGAAAAATGGAACGCAATACTTCCTGTTGTCTGCGGCCACGATCAAAGTCACTGGATTTCATACGAGAACGGGCATACCAAAGAGCAAGATCACCGTCCATATGAATTTGCCCGGGGCCAACTGTATATAGCCACCAATTGGCATCATTTTCTGGGTCGTAAGAAGGGTCGATTAAACGCCAATCAGTATAGGCACATGACACTGGGAGGTCTACACCGCCTAATGTGTCCACGATGCGACGGAAACCATCGAAATCCACCATGGCGGTATGGTCAATTCGAATGCCAAGATTATAGGAGATTGTATCTTTGAGTAATCCTGGGCCGCCACCAGCGTACCCTTCAAGTTCGCCGCTCTGATATGCAGTGTTGATTCTTTGCATTCCAACGGTTGGGATGTAAATCCACAAATCGCGTGGAATTGAAATCAACGAGACCTGACCTTCTTTGGGCCAGATCACTGCAATGACAAGAGTATCTGTTCTATAAGAAGAGCCTGGTCGTTTATCTGAACCAATTAAAAGAAAATTGATGGTTTCATTGGTGGTCAATATAGGCAGAGTGGTAGGTGCTACAAGAGGGATTTCCGCAGGAGGTGGAGCTGCCGAAGTTGGAAAGAGTTGATTTAAATCAATGGTTGCAGTGACTTGCGCAGGTTGTGTAGGTGTCGGAGAAGGAGTGCCCGTAGGAAGGCTTGCTTGTGATGAAGAGCTGTTGTCAAATGCAAACAAAACTTCTTGTGTTGGCGTTGTGATTGCAGGTTGGTAAGGGGTTGGCGTTGGAGATGGATTTGGTGCCGATGTAATTAAAAGAAAAGGTTGTGGTGCTTGTTGAATGCTTGATTGTGGAGTTGAGCAGGCAGATAAGATTCCAGCCAGAATGAGAACAGGCAAATTACGGAGAAAAGATTTCATGTTGTTTGGGCAATGGTTTTTCTTGCGCTGAAGTGCCGTTCATCTATTGGCGCTTAAGTTTAATTAGGAAATGGAGTTAATGTAGCTGAAGGGGGCACGCTGGTATTTGTGGGAACAGGCGTGTTTGTTGGTACCAAAGTATCTGTAGGATATGGCGTTAAGGTAAATGGCAACGCAGTTTCAGTCAGTGGGTCAGTGGGGTAAGGTGTGACTGTAGTGCCAGGCAATGGCGATGGATAAGGAGTTCGAGATGCAACGTTGGGGATCCATAAGACTTCACCCACAAAAATGGTATCTCCCACGCGACAATTGACTCTTCTCATAGTGTCGACAGTTGTATAGTGATTGGTTCCAATCGCATACAAAGTATCTTTAGGTTGGACAACATAGTTTTTGGTCCAGCCAACAGCGCCAGGAATACAAGCCACTGGTGTATTGGGCGCAACTGCTGGGACATATAATGTCGTGCCAGCAACAAGATTGTTTGTAAGTAAACAATTTCCTTGTTTTAAGGTATCGGCATTGGTGCGATAAGTAAAGGCAATGGAATCCAAAGTTTGCCCGGGTTGGACGGTTATCGCGGTCCAGCCTGTAGGGATTAAACAATTTGAAGGATAGGTTGCAGTTGCTTCGAAGGTTGAGGTAATGCTAGGTGTTGGAGATTCAATTGCAAAGGTAGGTGTTTCCGTTGGCGGAAGGGTGGGAGTTGCCGTCAGAGGAATGGGGGAGGCGAGTTGATTATTGGTGGCAGTGGGTGTTGCTTCTGGAACAAATTCAACCAGAGAAATGGATAATGCACCGATCATCAAACCGATTGAGATCAGGGCCACCACCAGCGCGTTCCCAAAATCGCGCAATCCCTGCATTAGTTCTTTCCTTTGGCTTTGGATTTCTTTTCAATCAGAGTCGCGCCAGCGATGGGTAGTAAAACGCTAAAGGTAGAACCAACTCCTTGTTCGCTCTCAACCCAAATGCGTCCGTGATGCGCTTCGGTCAAAGTTTTTGCGATGGAGAGGCCCACACCTGTATCGCCTACACCTTGGATGAGAACATTCTCTGCACGATACAAGCGTGTGAATACGCGTGGCAAATCTTCGGATGGAATTCCACTTCCTGAGTCTGTGACTTGGATGAGGATGAAATCCAAACCATCTTCGGTTCGGGTTTGGACTTTGAGCCTGATCGTGCCTTCGAAAGGAGTCGCCGATCCTGCATTTTGCAAGAGATGAATCAAAATTTGTTGTAAGGCTTCACGGTCTGCTTGAATGGGAGAAATCTGTTTGGGTAAATCGAGATGCATGGAAATATTTTTCTCACGCACCTGGCTACTTGTATAGGACATGACATTATCAATCACCATGTTCAAGTCCACAGGTTCAGGCTTGAGGTCATTCAGCTCTGTCTCCAGCGTGGTGATGTGAATCATGTCATCGATTAATCCATGAATACGTTCAGTGGAGAGCTTAATTCTTTCCACAAACTTGCGTTGTAAGGCGCCTAGAATACCAACGGATTCACCAAGGAGCAAATCGGTATATCCGACTACGGAGGATAAAGGTTGGCGTAGTTCTTGTGAAATGGATGCAATCACTTCAGCTTGTTCGGTGCTCTTGGTTGCTACGTGACCCTTTTCCAATTCATGGATTTTCATATTGGCATCTGCCAATTGATTTTGCAGGTATGCCATTTCTTGCAAAGTAGCTTTCAAATCTTTTTCCATTTGTACAGAACTTGCGGATGGAGAAAGATTTTTCCCACTGCGTAATTCACCATTCTCGGCTTGAAGTTGCTCGATAATACGCTGTGACTCTTCTTGTGCGGCTCGTAGGGAAGCAAAGTCCGCGCTGCTGTTTTTCTGGGCTTCTGCTTGAGCGGCTTCCAATTGCTGGGTGAGTGCCTGGATGCGCCCTTCCATCTCACCAATTTGCATGCGAGCCTGGTCGCTTTGTAATTCCAGTTTGGTGAGCTTTTGGCTCTTCTTAATGACTGGTACAAGCGATACTGCGATGTTTGCAAGGAAGGCTTGATCTTCTGCCGTCCATGGACGGTCAGAATAGGGGGAAAGCAGAAGGATACTACCTAGCGGTTCTTTATCGGGAGTGAGAATAGGGACGTTTAGCAAATGCCCTGGGTTGGTTAAACCAAGAATCTCGCTCAACCCTTTAATGTCAGCAGAGGTACTGCTCGAAGGCATGCGCAACGGGCGGCCACGTTGAATTGAGTTGGCCAACATGGGAATGGCGTTTTTATTG
This sequence comes from Anaerolineales bacterium, assembly GCA_046328925.1. GTDB lineage: Bacteria > Chloroflexota > Anaerolineae > Anaerolineales > Villigracilaceae > Villigracilis. The sequence goes on along the minus strand of JAXLVT010000001.1, from coordinate 21,150 downwards.
AGTGCGCCACCTTCCAAGGTATCTTCGCGGATTAAGTCATAACCGCCAGAGAACACCATTTGGTTATTGTTATCAGTTAAATAGATGAGGAAGCACAGGTCAGAAAGCATGGTCTGTGCAATGGCGCGGGTCACAGCTTGGCTTACTTTTGCAGGCGTTGATTCGGCGGCCAGAGCCAACATGGCATGGAATGTTTTGGGGTCAGTGCTATAGCGTCTGCGTTCGGTGGTGTTGCTGGTATTGCCTGTATCCTGTTTTACAGGGGTTATTCGCGGAGTAGAGATTGAACTAGCGGCTGCGGAAGTGCCTGCGAAACGCAAGGGCAGGGTTAATAAAGTTGGGTAAACGGCTAAATATGCAAAGCGCACAATTCCTGAATAATTTCCCTCTACAGGAAATGCAAGTTGGCCGATATGGCCTAGCGAGCCAATGGCTAATAGAAAAATTCCATTCCACATTCCGTTGGGTTTGCGCAGGAAAAGAATCACAATCCCTGTAATGGCTGTCAGGAGAGAACCTATTTGCCAGAAAAAATCAGCGTTGGTTGCGTTGTAACTTAGAAGGGTGATTTGGTCTTGCCAGGTGAGCAGGCTTAACCCGAGGGCAGTTACTACCAACAAACTGAATAAAACGGCGGCGGCATCTGCTGCACGGCTAGGTTCAGGGAAGGCATACAGCCAGGTGACCCAAATAATCACGAGGACGATAAACGCACGATCCATCGGCGGTAACAAAGTTTTTGGGTCAAAGAAGTTTTGCCAGCCTAGTCCGCTTAGTACGAACATTACAATCAAGGTGAAGAGCAAAACTCCCAAGCCGACCAGGGTTCGCTGCGCCTGTGGAAATCCACTTGCCCGCCAATTAATATAGGCAGATAACAGCGCACCGGCAACTGAAACGACCAGGACTGTGTAATAAGTCAAATTGTTCGGCTGAACGGTTAATTGTGCAAGAATTTGGCTTGTAAATGGATTCATCGTCTGTGATTATACTGCCAGTTCAAAATTATTGGAGTAAGACACGTATAATTAGCACATGTCTCAGTCTAAATGGCTAGTACCTACCATTATCTTAATCCTTCTTGTCGTTTTGCTTGCTCCCATTTTCATTACAGGTTATTCGCAGGCCCATCAGGCAGATTTGGCCATGGCCGACAACCGATATCAGCAGGCTTCTGATGCCTATGCTCGCGCAGCCCGTTTTCTCTTTTGGCGGGCCGACCTGTGGGAAAAGGCAGGCATTGCGGCAGGAACAAATGGCAATTTTACTTCAGCCATTGAATTTCTTGAACGTGCCAGCCAACATTCGGAACAAGGCTGGGTGGTGCTGGGATATTCGTATTTCAAGATGAATGATTTTCCATCTTGTCTACAAGCCTATCAACAAGGGCTAACTTATTATCCGTCTTCTGCTTCATTATATTCGGGACTTGCTTTGTTGCACCGCACGCAAAAAGATTGGCAGGCTGAACAAGCGGATTTACAGAATCAACTTTCTTTTGACCAAAACAATGCACCTGCACATTATCGTTTGGGACTCTTGTTGACAGTCTTCGACTCTGAGCAGGCATTGAATCAATTTACAGCCGCTTCTTCTTTGGATCCTCAATTTGATCCTGCGATGCAAACATTTCGCACCGCTTTAGGTGTTGCTAGCACACAAGCAGACGAGGCGCAACAGTTGGTGACTCGTGGTCGTGCTTTGGGCTTGGTCAACGAATGGGAATTGGCCTTGGTTGCATTTGACCATGCCGTTAAGTCCAACGCAGAAAATGCAGAGGCGTGGGCCTGGCTTGGCGAAGCCCAACAACAAACGGGTGGAGATGGAAGCGATGCTTTGAATCAAGCGATTGCAATTGATGATCAGTCAGCTATTATCCGTGCCTTGCGTGCATTACATTGGAGTCGGATTGGATTTTATGATCGCATGGCCGCAGAATATGCTTTGGCTGCGCGGGCAGAACCGAATAATCCGACATGGCAGGCGGGGATGGGGGATGCCTATGTAAAGCAAGGTGATTTAGCTGCTGGTTTGGAAGCGTATAAACGTGCGACTGAGATTGCGCCGAATGACCCCGTCTATTGGCGGTTGTTGGCTTTGTTATGTGCCGAGCATGAAGTGGCGATTGATGAAATTGGCTTACCTGCAGCACAAAAAGCGGTGGAGCTTGCGCCAAAAGATGTTGTCAATTTGGATGCGTTGGGATATTTGTATTATTTATCAGGCCGATACGCTACAGCTGAAGAGACTTTAAAAAATGCATTGACGCTTGAGCCGCGTGCTTTTTCAGTACATATTCATTTAGCAATGAATTATCTGGCGCAGGGAAATCGCTCTGCGGCCAATGATGAATTAATTTACGTCCGTGATAGGGATGTGAGTGGGGCAGATGGGGAACGTGCAAAAGAACTGTTGAGCCAGTATTTTCCGTAAATTTATTTTATTAAATACTTGCTACTTCTATAGCCGCGTTCGCCAAGTGTTATGAATTTACCCTGTAGAAGTTTCAAGCAATTTAAAAACTTGAGCAATTGATTCTTCTATTGTGTCAGTTGATGTATCTACTATCTTCCAACCTTGGTGTCGTAAGGCAGTTTCCTGTTTATCTAAGTCTTCATAAATCATTCTTATGCCATCATCCATATGATCTCGAAACTCTGAGGGTGGTTTACGGGCATGATTACGAGTTAGAACGACAGATAAGGCAGGTTTTAGAAGAATGGGGAAAACGTTTGGCTGATTGATAAGTGACCTGTATTCTTGTAATTGAGAAAACGAATCCCAAAAGTCGTCAATTGCGACCAAAAAATCAGCTTCTTGATAGCGCAACGCCATGTCAATAGCGGTTTGCCGCGCAAGGCTAAGTTGATGAATCAATTCTGGAGGCCAGTTTGGGCCTGGATGGAGGACACCACCTTGTACCATGGTCCGAAGGTCGTCAACTGGGATGTGTACTCCTTTTTTACTTTGTTCTGCAATCGCATGTGAGATGGTGCTCTTTCCTGAAGCTGGAGATCCGACAATAAGAAGTATGTTTTGCATTCGATCAATACCTTTTAAGGAGATGTCTGCGATTGTCTAAGAATTCGTTTCTACAAAATACTTGAGAGAATCGAGTGGAAAATTAGAACGCTGTTACGATTATACCGACAACCGCTGTCATCATTCCAAGCCCTTGAATTGTAGTCACTTTATCTTTCAAGAAAACAATCGCCAGTGTTATGGTCACGATGGATAAGGCAGAGGCAATAGGGGTAATTAGTATAGCGTCTCCGATTGTTAATCCGTAGTTGACAAAGGCCACTGCGCCAGCTTCAATGATTCCCATTAGTAAAATGATATATTTTGTCTTTGTAGAGATTTCTACCAGTCCAAGCTTTTGTTTTACTAGAAACGCAAAAATTAATAAGAAGACAATAATTCCAAATTTGATAAACAGAGTCGTTAGTAACCACCCAACTTTTTCAGAAATAATCTCACTTACATTCCAAAAGATACCGAAGAAAAAGGCTCCCAAAACTGCTTCTTTGACTCCTGCTGAGAGTTGAAATCTTTGATTTCGGATTTCGCTCCAATTTAAAGATGCCAGGGTAGCCCCAAGGATAATCATCACAACGCCTATAGTTTGTGTGGCAGAAAGTCGTTGCCCCATAAATAAAAAGGCAAACAACATGGTAAATACTGCCCATAGATTCATGGTTGCCGCAATAATCGAGACATTGCCTAGCTCAAAACCTTTAAAGAAAAATAGATACCCAGCAGAATATAGGATTGCTGCGACGATGGATAAGATAATGACCAAAGCAGGGATGGTCACACTTGATTTCAATACGCTGGCAAGGAAAAAAATAGAAACCAAACCAGCCAATTGGGACCAAAATAAAGATTTAAACGAACCAATCTGTTTTGCGAAGACACCCCCTAGAAAATCGTAGATTCCCCATCCAAACATGCCGCCAATGCCTAATACTATGCTTAAGATGGTTGAATTCATGAGGGAGAATCTCCTAAGGTTTCAATGCCTTTGTTTGTGAGTAAACCCTAGTATAAAGCATCCACAATTTCTGACATTCTCCAAGCAAGAAACGGAATGCATTTAGATTTGTTTGAAAAATACTTCAAGCTTCTCATTTACCAAATTAGGCTGTTCATACATTGGCATGTGACCTGTGTTCTCAATCAGCCAAAATTGGTCAGGGGTAAGCCAATCTGCAATCACTTTTGCCCACTTCGCGTCCAAGGTGCGATTCTGTGCTCCCCAACCCAACATTACAGGTGGAAAGTGAGCGGGCTTTTGCAGAGGTTTGCTGAATATATTAAAACTATGCAATCCCATTGCTAGCCAGTACAGCGATGCTCTTAACTGAGGGTCACGGCGTTGCTCTTTGATGAATTGGTCAAGTGTGGGGTGTAAGTTAGGGGTGTGGTTTGCATAAATCAAATGCGTGTTTAGGGATTGTAGGTCAGGGTGACTCAAGGCATCAATCATGGATTGGTGTAAGGATTTTCCTAAAACCGTTTTAGGACGTAACGCTGCCCAATACTGTAAATGTGGATTGAGCATGGGGATGCCACCACATACATTGAATAGTGCAAGGGCGGTCACTTCTTCGGGCTTATGTAAGGCATACTTAAGCGCAATTGAAGAACCGATACAATTCCCTACCAAAATAGGTTTGGTGCACTCCAAGACTTTGAGTAGCTCTGCCAAACCTTGTACATATGCATCTAAGATGAGTGGCTCAGAAGACCGATAGGATCGCCCAAACCCTGGCAAGTCGAGAGCGATGACGCGATAATTTTCGGAAAAGTGTTGAAGTTGATAAGCCCAATTCCATAATGTCCCGCCGCCATTGTGTAAAAATACAATTGGCTTCCCTGAGCCTTTCTCAAACACATTCCAAACTGTCTCATTTACTGCAAGCTGAAATTGATATTTTCCGAGCGATTCTTTGGGCGAAGCATCAACGTCATTTGTTTGCATTGTTTGTTTGACGGAAATTCTTTTCAAACGCCTTTTTCATTAATTTGGAAATTGGAATTAACATGAGCCATCCCAACAATCCTTTGGGATACATGGTCATGATTCTCGATGCTTCAGTTCCGTCAGGTAATTTTCGAAATTCCCAAGTCTCAACAAAGTGAGTTGCCAAATTTTGCAAGGGGGAGTTGAACTCTTGGAATCTTAACGCAATTCGATTGGTAACATCCCATTCAATAATTTCTTCAACGTGAAATGAACCGTCTGTATTGTGTACCTTAATTCTTGAGCCTACAAGCTCTGGAGTTTTTACCTCAAAGTGCGCACTTTTTACCCCAGGCAAAATGGAATGTCCTTTAAATTCTGACCAACGTTCCGTATCAAGAACTTCTTCACAAATTTCTGACGAAGATTTTTGGATATGACCGATAATCTTTATTTCAATAGGTCTCATTATTTTATTTTTCCCCTAGGCAACCTTTATTGATAATTCTACATCCCAAAGAAGCTTTCTTGATTCGATACGATAGTCTGTTAGATAGGCTTCGTACCTGCATACATAAGATTCCTTGGCCTTTGCATCAAGCGGGTCAAACTTGACCTCATTGTCTTTTGCCCATTTCATCAGAGCCTGGTTTCCGCGAAGTCCATTTCCTCGGTAGACCATGGTAGCGTACCTTCCTTTGGGAAGGGAACCAGGTTTAATGTGTCTTTGACCAACATGCTTGGAGTTTGTCATCAATCCCACTTCAACTTCCATAATATCTTGCATATCACAATGATAATACCGTACAAAGTACGGACCTTCTTCAGAAAGAGAGTTTTCCTTGCTCCACTTTCGCAATTCCTTCATTGTTTTGGTGATGACTGCAAACATACCGTTGAAAGGTGTGTTAAGGCGAATTCCTACATATGATCTTTCTGGTTTTTCAACGATTGAAACAGGACCTATGATGTTTTCAGCCTTCATTTCTGTTCCCTTACTCAAGAGATTGAATACGTGACATGTCGTAATGACTTACGCGCTACGTAAAATTTTCTCCATCTTTTTGCCCTTGGCTAATTCATCCACCAATTTATCCAAATACCTGACTTTTTGTGTTAAGGGATCTTGAATCTCCTCTACACGACATCCGCAGATGACTCCAGTGATGAGGATTGCATTGGGGTTGAGTGAAGCATGCTGGAAGAATTGCTCAAAAGTTACATCTTCTTTGATGAGTTCCTGAAGTTTTTTGTAATCGAAGTCTGTTAGCCACTCAATGACTTGATTCAACTCTTCTTTGGTTCTGCCTTTCTTTTCCACTTTTGTAATATAAAGTGGATAGACGGATGCGAAGGTCATTTTTGCAATCCGTTGATTTTGTGTATCAGAATGATTCATATATACCTCGTGTATTAGCGTTATTCAGCTAGAACATGCTTGAAAATGTGCACTCAACTCTCGGCGCGTTGTGAAGCGGCAATGGGATTAACTTCCTTTTGAGATTGTGCCTGCCCGTTCATAATTCACGATCATGACGCCATTCGAGCTGACTTTGCTTTCTGTCACTTTGAACGCCGCTGGAATTGTTCCATCGGCAAACAGGCGCTTTCCCGTCCCCAAAGTAATTGGATAGATCATCAACCAGAAGGTATCTACCAAATCATGCTTGATAAGGGTTTGAAGAAGGTTTCCGCTTCCCCAAACGTGCAAATCAGGCCCAGGTTGCTTCTTGATTTTAGCAATTTTTTCTACAATGTCACCGCCTAAAAACACGGACGGTTGCCAATCGCTGGAGGTTCTGGTGTTTGAAGCAATGTACTTGGTGGCGGTGTTGACGTTTGGCCATACATCCGCATGCTTTGGCCAGTATGGTTCCCAAATTTCAAAGGTTGTGCGCCCTACTAACAAGTCAAAAGGTGAGTTCATCTGCTTTCTCAAGGCGGTTCCAAGAATCTCGTCGGACTGCATCGATATCCAGCCTCCATGTGTAAAGCCGCCGCTGGTATCTTCTTCTGGTCCGCCTGGGCCTTGGATAACGCCGTCAAGCGAGATATGTTCAAGGACAATAATTTTTCTCATGGTATTACTCCTTTGGATTGTGAACCGTAGCTTGTAATTTTTAAATTAAATTCAATCTGGTGAAAATCTGTTAGCTTATATTTTGAAGTTACGGGATTTTAGAACATATATTCTGTTTGGTCAAGGCGAGATGACGAAGAAAGTTGTGTAGGTTAAGTTTCTGCTTTTCCAGAGGCAGATTCCAATTCTTGAATTGCTTCAATAGATGGAAGTGCTGCGGTTACCTTGAAATCAACCCCCATTATGAAATGGTTTGCTACATACTCAAAATCAGTAAGGATCTCTAGCATTTTTGAATCGTTGACTTTAGCGGTAATTTCCGATAAACCGTCAAAATAAGAGGCCAGCCTTTTCAAGTTATCTATATTTTTCTCGGCATGAGCATTTAATAATTGCTCTCGCAGGAAGATGAGAATATCAGCGACAGTGATTCGGTTTTTATCAGCCATACGGATTCTCTTTGTAGTTTACTTTTAATTTGCATTTATGCTAATCAAAATCTATATCAGGTGGAAGGCGAAAACCCATATCTCCACCGTAACGGATTTTTTCCTGTCGTTTGTCTGCAAAGCGCCAGTCGATAAAACTTGGCGGATTTAGGAAGTTTTCATATGCCAAAGCCATTTGACGAGCGGCTTGGCGATAGGGGACTTGACCTGTCGCCGTACCAAGTCCAGGGCATGCCACAATCTTGATTTGTTTTTCAGATTTCAAATTGTGTTGCCTGACAACCAAGAGCATTGCCCACATCGCCAGATAAACGTGATCAGTGTGTGCAATATCCATGGGCACTCGCATGGTTGGTGTGTGTGCGATAAACGGATGTTTCGGATGATTTGTTTCAACAATGATAGAGGTGCCAACAGATTGTTCACCAAGAAATTCATCAATAATCCGTTTTTGGACTCTGTCTTGTAATTCATCGCCAAAAAAACGAGTAATTGCTGCGTCAACTCCACCATCCATTAACCCAAAGGAATTCGCGGCGCTGACCATGCAATCAAAAGCAGGCAATTGCTCAAATATACCTGTGACAACTTCAACATTTTGAAATGCCTTAAATTTTTCGCGAAAAGCATCACATAGAGCAGGTTTGGGGTCAACTAAAATGAGTTTCAATTCATTCATGAGGCTCCTTTATATTGAGTGACTTAATTTCCTTAAACATCTTTTCCTACCTTGAATTGTACAAAAAGGAAAATCATCAGGTCTACTAGAAAGATGTAGATGATAAAACTGCTATTGGCGAATGTCCACTCTTTTAATGTGAGGAGAGTCAAGGTGACACCGATGCAGGTGGCCAGCCAAGGCCAGGCAATCTCTGTTTCTGGGTATTTGTACGCCTTCACCAAGGTGGGGAGTGCGGCTAGACCATCCGCTAGAATGCTAAAGAAGATTGCGACATTCCCAACCTTTGTAATTAGCCAAAGGGCCAGCCCCACCACAGATAAAAAGCCACATAGGATATCAAACTTTGTTAATTTCCATTCGGCTTTTTTGTTGGTGAAGGAGGCGATAAAAGTTAAGAGAGGCAGAAAGCCAGTGCTGAATGTCATTAATGATTCCAAACCCACTCCTTGTTTTAGTTGGGCGGCGAAGGCGATCATCGGGGCAATCGACCATAATAAAAAGGAGACACGGTTGGGTTTGACCTTTCCTTTCAGGGTGTCCCATAAATAGGCCAAGGCTCCAGTCGTGCCAATGAGTGTGCCAATGATTACAAAGTTTGAATTAAGCATATTTGGATTCTTTTTTAGGAGATAAAAAACGATTCGTATTATTCTGATAATTTACGATTTGTCTCTTGCGCTTTTTTATCAGCGTAGGATATTTGTCGAAATAGAAACCTGTTTGAGATTAAGAAGCGATGCGAGTGCTTTTAGAGTCAGGATATGTCCATTCAGAACGAAGTAGACCATACCAAAGCACATCTACAAGCGTGCCATCCTTTTTTCGATGATGCTGACGGAAGCATCCTTCTTGAGTGAAGCCGCAACGTTTGGCCACGTGCATGCTGGCTGTATTTTCTGCGATGCATTGCAAGTCAACGCGCAAGACTTTCAGTTCTTCAAAGGCATATTGGATTACAGACTTAGCCGCTTCTGTGGCATACCCTTTTCCTGTTGCTTCCTTGACGAGGAAGTAGCCCACTTCAATACGGGGCACATTCCAATGAGGATTTGCAAGATAACTTTCCCCGATGTACATACCCGTGACCTGATCCCAGGCTCCGAAGATGAATAGATTGCGAGCATTCCATTCTGCATCTTGCTTTTCAAACCATGCTTTGATCTCTTCTTCTCCACGTGCATTGGACAAAAACGATGGCATGAATTCGTAAAGATGATTTGAGTTGTCGTGCAACATTTGATAATACATGGCGCTGTCGCTGAGACGATAGCGCCGCAATAACAGGCGCTCAGAAGTGAACTCGGTGGGTAACTGATGAAGGGGAGTGGTCATATGCTCAATAAATTGTTTATATTTGGATTAATTCTTTCAACAAAGTCATAGACTGGTGGGTGGATGATTGGTTAAGTTATGGAATCTGCATGGATGCCACAATGTTGTTGAATACAGAAACATCATCTGGCTGGAGTTGTGCAATTTGTGTAATATCTCCATCGGTAACATGTAGACCCAGTGCATAAAGAGTGACCATAAAATATTCACCGTTTCGTTCCACGACAATTTTGTTAAATTGTTGTGGAATGTTTCCACCGACAGAACCGATATACCCTGTCAGCAGGGTGGCAGGATAATTTGAAACCTGAACCGCTGAAGTACTTTCAATTAATGCTCCATCTCCGCGTGGTGCTGTTGGGTCTATAGTTCCTACTTCAACTGTAATTTTGCTTCCGATTTCTATATATTCATCGCTTACAACAGTAATCTGATAAATATCGGGATACGTTAATGAATATCCATACTTTTGATTGTTGTAAACAGTTTGCGATGCTGGGACGGATGTACTTGTGGCTGGAGAATCAATAGAAATAGTCGGTTGAGGCGTGCTGGAACTTGGGGAGGTGTTACAAGCGGAAAGAATTATTACGAGCAAGGTTAAGATGGATTTTTTCATAGTGCCTTATTGGAGATGTGGAAATTTAATTCTTGAAGAGAAGTTTTTCTTACAAGTATCGTGTAGAGGCCTACATATTAATTCTATCCCCGTGACTAGGAGGGCATGATACAACGATGAATTCTACGACGTCATTCGATTGATTCATCATTTGATGGGGCGTCTGTGGTGGAATTTCGATTCCTTGATTGCCTTGAAGGTGTTGAAGTTCACCATTCATTTCCATGGTCGCTTCGCCTGATAAGATATAAAAGAACTGGCGCGATTGATGATGAAAATGCCGTGTTTCAAAAGTATTTGGTGGCATGCGTTCTTGAATAATGCTGACTTCAGATGATTTCATTAAATGCCAACCATCACAGTTTTGTCCCCACACATAATGTTCGGCTATATTTCTGTCTATCATGTTTAGCTCCTGTTTGCCATTATTTGCATTGACTTGGACTCTGTTCGGAAGCAGAAGCTACCAATGCGGAGTCTTTCTCTTTAGGGACGTGTACCCGAAGTGTAGCGGGTGGTAAGCTGTCCGATGGACAGAAGAGGTCCACTATATACAGCATTGGGTGAGTTTTTGTATGGAATAATTTATGTGATGAATGGCGGATCCATGAAAATATAGTTTTCATATTGGCCCAATGGTTTATCGCTCATGAAATGCTCTACAAATGGAGTTGTTTGGCAACCACGCTTTAGTACATATTCAACAGCGGCTGTGTTAATCATAGGGATTGTGATGAAGAATTCATTGAACACATCATCAATATATTTGGTCATTTCGCTTTCCACATGTGCCAGCGCTGCATGAAAGTCGTTATTATGGAGCATTGCAATGGGTCCGACTCGGTTGCTAATGTAACTGTAGCCTACAACACTTCCGTTGCGGCGATAAAAATAACCGTGTCGATTCTTACTTAACCAAATATGGTCTACTTCTCGCGTATATCCTAAAACGATTCGATCAATTGAGTTGAGAATTGTTAAATTTTCAGGTGAAATATTGAATGGCTCAATTAATAAATCCGTTTCAAATGGAACAATCTCTGGCTTGCGTCCCCAGTCATAGATTGTGAAACGGATTTTTACTCCCGATTTTAAATATCTGGTAACAGCACGCACGTCTGGAGATGCGATAATAACTCGGTTGTTTGCACCCTTGGAAGGAAATGCTGACTCAAGCAAAAGTTTTCCAACTCCTTGCGACTGCTTATCAGGATGCACAAATAATTCTGATAATTGTCGTATCCCATCACGTAAGATCGAACGAGAAAAACCGATGATCTCTCCTTCATTTTCTGCCACCCAGAATTGGTCAGAAGTTTCTGCGAGGTGTTCGGTATATGTTCGAAATATCTCGAAATGTTCTGAGAGATTTTCAGGGTTTGGCTTATATTCAGGAGAAGCCAATTCCAAACTTTGGTTGAGTCGATAGAGGGCATGTCGAAATGCCACAAAAGCGCCAAATAAGTCATCATTTGTTCCAGGGCGGATTTTGATTGTCATAGTCGTTTTCTCTAAAATTGATTTTTAGTTGAGTGCAGATAAGTTAGCAAATGCGCGTGATTAGAAGAATGATGCTGCGGCTGCTGCTAAACCCATTTGCATCCTGTATATTAACTGTTAAACGACCAAAACCATTCACCTCGCAGCCACCAAATGTAATTGAGTTTGAAGGAGCCCAATTTAAGTCATTCCCATTGCCAATGTCATATTGAGTCCCGCCATTACCAGCTGGGTCTGTTGCAAATGAAAATGTCCAACTGAAATGATAGGGTTCCTGTCCGCCACTGGCAGAAGCATTAAGTGAAACAACCTCGTCTGGTCCAACAGTGCCTCCATCTAAAGGATTATTGATGGAAACAAGGATATTCGGAGGGGGGAGAACTTCAAATGAAACCGAAGCGTTTGCACTTTGACCCGTGCTGTCTGTTGCTTTAAGCGTTAATGTACGAGGACCTGGACTATTGAAAGTCACGTTCGCTCTTTCACAGTCTGAAATGGGGAACGGATCACCCGACTGATTGCTTGTCCACTGACAATTGAGATTGCCTCCATCTGGGTCAAATACAGTAGCCCGCAGCTTTAGCCGCTCTCCCTGATATACCTGCGTGCCTTGATTTGGGCTTTGAATTGAAACACTGGGAAGTTGATTCTTGCCTTCTGCAAAAGTTGTACAGTTTTTATATAATTCCTTTTGATACTTAAGTTTGATTACCTTCTGCGAATCAATCCCAACAAAAAGCCACACACAACCTTCAGCTCTCCACAAAACACCCGGTGCAGAGGGTAACCCAGCCAGGTTTGCCCTGAAATAAGGTCCTGCTTCTAGGCTCGCAAAAGGTCCAATTGCTCCATATAACAACAATTCGAATTCTCCACCGATCACCCCGCGCAATTCGATCTGTTTCGTAAAAGTGGGTGTAGGTTTTACGAAATCGAATGAGGCTTCACTTAAATCTTTAAAACCAGTATCCGAGTTGTAACTGAAACCTGCGGCAAGTGTCAGCTTTTGCCCAATGGCATATTCAAGCTTTGATGTCAATACCCCATCCCCTTGTAAGTAAATGCTCAAGATGGGTGTGAACACAACAGGAACAGGACCGATCCAAAAGGTTAACGGAGTAAATTCATGTCTTGCAATCTCCACTCGCTTATTAAAACTGGTCGAATCACCTTTTACTGCCAGTGAAACATTTTCAAGAATAGCGATTCGGGTCATGAAATTAAGATCAGGAATCTCGGCACAAACCCCAAACACCTTATCATTGCAAGAAATATTTACATCTGCCTCAAGTTTGGGCTCAAGGCTTGCATTGCCTACAACTTTTATTTTCCCATTTGTGCCAAAGTCGGTATCAATGTTATAGGAGAAGGTCTTGAGATGAGTCTCTTCGATAGGCATAGCCAACCCTGGCACGGTTTGAGAGGTTGTTACGGGTGCATTGAAAGTCACACCTGGGTAGACCCAGGTAGTTTTTATATCTTCTGGTGTTAATTCTTTTATAAATGAAACTTGCCCTTCATGTACCGCTTCGATCAATTCCGCATCCACCGTCTCAACGATCACTTTCCCCTCTGCTGTTTTTTGTATGCTTTGCACTTTACGTAATAATCCATATGGTGCGGCAGGGACTGCGTCAGAAACCAGCACATCTCCTTGAGCAAGATTTTCTAATGCAGGAGTAGTATGGCTAAAAACAATGACACCTTCGGGAGAAAAACTTTCCAATGCAGATTGCACATTGCTATCTAATACCTTGGTGGTGGGTGGAATGAGATATCCGTCTGGAGTTGCAGTAACGAGAACAACATTTGTAGGCGTTGCTGAAATAGGACGAGTACTTGGCAGGTTACATACGGTGGTTAATAAAAAGACTAGAATGGCACTCAAAATGGCTCGATAAGGAAATTGTTTCATGTGTATTCCTTTTTTACCTTTAAAGATGATTGTGTCATACTAACTACGAGCAGTGCTACGGTAGGTACTTAAAAAGAGGGCTTGTTGAAGCTATTGGTTGTGGGTCAGTGCTTGAGCGGCGAGAGAAGCGACTTGAACTTGGTCAACTTCAATGAGCGGGGAGACGAACGCAGTCCCATCAGCAAGGTCTTGTTGGATGCGTTGAATCAGTAGTTCCACATTTTTGTCAGTTTGAGGGGCAAACATAATCTTCTGGAGCAGGTCGCTTATCACGCACATGATTCGCGATCCACGCGCCTTTCCATACAAATTGATCAAACGAGTCCCATCCTTAGTGGGCTCCAAATTGTATGTCATATTAAAGTTCACACCGAGAGGCGTTGTACTATTTATCGTATATCCCTCATAGGGTTGCCAGTCTAAGATACACTGCTGAGATTCCATCTTACCGTGATAGCAAAGGTAGACCGAATCAACCGCTGTGCGTCCCCGTGCCTGATTGCGAAGCTCCACATTATGCACGCCAAGTATGATGGCGCGATATTCGGGCTTCGTCATGTACTCCCACAAAATAGACGCGGGGACGGGGAACATGTACTCACGAATGAGCAGCGCTTCTTCAGATTGGACCTCGATTCGGACTCTGCTCTTCAAGCGCTCCCACACCTGATGCATATCATCTGCATACATTTGTACTTCGCCTACGTCCGCGAAGGTCTCACGATGCGGAGTTAAGCTGTTTTGAAAATCTTCAAGTCCCAACGCATCCATCACAGATTGTGTAAATGCGGCGTAGGCTTTGAAGCCTGTCTTTTCCTTAATCTGATTTTTTGCCAAGCGATGCACCAAATTGACATCATTCCCCACGAGTTCGGTGAAACTTCCCAGTTTCTGAGTCATGAAAGAACCAAAGTGAACGAAGAACTTCAAATCGAGATTGGGCAGGTTCCGACAAGCATTGCATGGGCAGGTGGTATTGAGCACCATCAGTTCCAACGCCTTGCGAAAGGACGCATACGTGGTTTCGATCATATCCAACAGACTTTGTCCTTGTAAAAATCCACCCGCTGGCGCATACGAAAACACAGCATCCCCTTCCAGTTTGGATAATACCAGCGGAGATTGTGTGTGCTTGATTAATAGATTCAACAGGGCGGTCAGGCTGTCGCGCGCATGTTCCAGCTCGGACTCGTGAACATACTTCGAATAGCCAGTAATATCAGAAATAATTAAGAAGCCTTGTTGTGTCATGCTTCGGTTTATATCATAGGTTGATAAAAAATAGTCTCGAATGCAATGCCAAAAGTGATTTCTTAAAAAGAAAATAATTGTAAATACAAAGAGCGAATGTCAACATCAGCATGAGAATGTCAATCGCAGAGGCTTTTGCTCCAATTACATTCCACCGATTGCGAAAGAAAAATGTAAAGATATCTAGCAGAAACATAGAAACAAAGGTAATCACTGAAAAATAAAATGCAAGCTCTTTTCTCATCAGCATTAATGCCAGCGTAACTATGCCGCCAAAGACATTGATAGTCCAAAGGATAAGCAGAACGAAAGGATAATTTGTAAAATAATCGATAACGGCTTGATTGTAACGAAGATATTCAAAATACCCTTGATTATGACCGACTGTCATAATGTAATCATATACAGCAATCCCATAAAGAAATAGAAACAATGCAACGACGAGAAGTAGATGCCAACTATATGGAATATTTTTTTCTTTATTGCTCATTGCAGTCACCTGTTATCTGGCTTGGCAGACTCAAATGCGAAACGAAGATGTTCGACTTTAACCTCACCAAGTGATTTCTGTACTATAGCATAACTTTCAAAGTCCTTTGGGCGCCATGAGGCCTGAGGGACTTCATCAAGATAGGTAAAGTATTCCCATAGTATTGCTTCCCAACTGGTACAGCGGACCGCAACGCCATGGATACTTCCTTGCTTTTCCCACGGGCAGGAGTTCATAGGAACACCTGCGAGCTCGTAATCATTTCCATTTTTGATACAAGGCTCGCAATCTAATAGCACATCACGGACATAAACGAGAAAACCATAATCGGTCTTGTCAATTTTGCCACATCCAAAAGCCTGTAAGATAGCTGTAAATTGATCCTGTTGTTCAATTGGAAATGCCAAGTCAATGTCTTCGTGCTCTCGTGTTATTTTATGGAGTCGGGCATCTATTGCCCAACCACTTTCAAGCCAGAGAGGGAGGTTTTGTTCTTCTGCTGTAGCGAATAGTTCGTGGATTAAGAGAATATGGTTTGTATTCATATTTAGAAGACGTGTACTTGAAGGGAGCAAGTACTAAGATGTCCAACTGAAAAAAGAGGCCCAACTCAATTGGTGTTGGCCTACTTCGACATTGAAATAATTATATGGCATTATCTTTTTTGTGGCGGAAATGCCAATATGCACTAAATACCATGATTTCTAATATAAATGTTGAAACACTCACTACAAATAAATGGCCATTGAGTATTCGCCGATAAAATGAAGCTTGAATCATAAACATGTTGTCAAGTCCATCGGAGGCTGCTGTTATCAAAGCGATGGTACTCATTGTTGCCAATAAAGTTATTTTTGTAAAATTGGTAGATGTTAAATTTTTAGGGACGGGGGATGGTTTGGCGTATTTATACCAATTGGAATACCAATAAAGCAGAAAAATTCCACCAAGTAGAGTGCTACCATATTGTAGGAGTTCGTATATTGGGATAGTCTGCAAACCGAATAAAGGCAACTTCAGGAAAACAAACTGTTGTACTATCCAGCCTTGTGCATGAGTGAAAGAATCCCATAGGATATGAGTAAATGCGCCCAAATATATTGAGATAATGATTAACAGAAAACGGCGAAACGGCCAAAACGTAAAATCACGAGTAATTTCATATAACCGATTTTGATGATTGATAGGGAGTAAAGAGAAAGCAGGATACTTAATAAAAAAGTGAAATATTCCTAAAGTTACCAACCCTAAAGGAACACAAAAGGCTAATAGGCCACTAATGGAGTGCGAGAAACCACTATAGTGTAAGAATAGAGGAATGAAATAAGGGAAATCAGGAGTCATACTGCCAACCACTAAGGCAGATAGCACCAAACCTAGTCTTGTGAGGGGGACCGAAGCCGCTGGGTGAGATATTGTGAGAGGCATTATTTATGATGAGTAAGTAGGCCAACGCCTTTGTATTAACCTGCCGTCACATGGACCTGGCTCATCCGTTCAGCCAAAAAACTCAACGGGAGATCCCTCTCCAAATACGACAGATATATTTTACATCCCAACCCAACTGAAAATGTCGTATTTGGGGAGGGTGCCGAAGGTGGGTGGGGTAGGTGCACGGTTTGTTAGGCAGTATTTGGAATGAATTTTGTATTTCATTTTACGGCAGGAGGCCTATAAAACCACTCTCTTCGTCGTAAAGCTTCCTCCTTTAAGTTCTGTTCATAGCATTCGCGATAATTTATTTCATTATCAATTTTACACACATCTTTTATAAACGACATAATTGGTCGGGCAGTACTATCTATTTTTTCATTAAGCCCTGTATATTCACCTAGGTGTAACTCAATACGTTGACAAAAATTCCACCGTTCAATTCTTAATGATCTGGGTGGTGTTTCGATATTTTCCTTTGGATAATAATATCCCTGCGGATCACTTCTGTCAGTTATTAAACCTGCTATTAAAAACTCTATCCTTGAAATGCTTTTATCTAAAGCTAACAAAAGATTATTTAATTCTTTTTGTTCTGCTTTGTGTAAGATATGATGCCTAATTTCAACTTTTGGCCATTTTCTAACCCGTTTGATTTTATACTCATAAGCTTTATCCCATTCTGCATAACGAACGATTGGACTTAAAAAAACCCCTTTCGCGATTAATTGTATTATCAACAAATACTGAACAACTCACACCCCTTCTTTGAAATCCATATGGTCTTTCAATAATCTTTAATACAGGTTCTAGCCAACCGAATCTGTCTAACCTTACTGGTGGCATAATGCAATATGGCCCTTCAAGAAGGGTAAAGCCAATTCGGTTACATCGTAATCGGCTCTGATGATATGTTTGACTTAATTTCACGAAATGAAAACCCTTCTCTTTGGTACTGCCTAACGGTTTGCATTGACCTGCTCTGGGGTGGGGACGGCGAAGCCGTCCAACCAGAAAAACTCAACGGGATCTCCCTCTCCAAATACGACAGGTATATTTTACATCCCAACCCAATTTAAAATATCGTATTTGGGAAGGGTGCCGAAGGTGGGTGGGGCAGGTGCGCGCTTTGTTGACGGCTTAAAGTGGCACTTCAAAGATTTGTGTTGAGAGTATACCGTTTTTTAAATTAATTACTCGATAGTGCGGAGGCATGAGGCATACTAATGGTTCATCTTGTAAAGCAAATGGGCAGGCTGTAGAACGTAAACCAAATACAGGAATGTTATTAATTACTTTTTCATACGTTGTGTGGATATGTCCGCAGAAAATTCCGAGGACATTATGCCCTTCCAAGATATTCCAAAACTTGTGTAAATCATCTGCTATGAAATCATCTAGCCAGCGACTTCCTATTTCAACGAGTTGATGATGCATAAAGATAACAGATGGCAGGTTTGTTTTTAGGGAGTGTGAAAGAAAATCCAGTGTTTCTAAATGAACTACCGCTTTGGAATCGAGACCAAAATCAAGGCAAATAAATTGAATCCCTTTATGTATAAACATGGCATTCATTAAACGAGCGGATAAAGTTTTAGGATACAGATATTTGAAAAAATGACTTCTATCGTCATGGTTGCCAGGGAGCAGGTATACAGGATACTCTTGAAGTCCTTCGATTGAAATATATACAGGACCTGGCATTTCAGCAGATACATTGACGGCATTTACCATCTGAAGAAATGCTTGATATGAAAACTCTGTTGGGTTTTCCACAATATCCCCAGTAGACACAATAAAATCAGCTTTTATGCTAGTGTTGTTGGCAATATGCCTTAATACTGAGCGAAAAGCATGTCTGGTTGAAAATCCATCCAGAAAAAGTGTGTCTGATTCAGTTAAGTGATGGTCTGTAATTTGAACAAAGGAAAAATCCATATACTCTTTTACCTTGAACTGGAAACATCTTATATCATGCCAGCCACCTAACGTTTGAGGTAAACGGCAGTGAGCGAAGCGAACGAACCCAGTTTGCGGGGCGTCCGCTTCGCCGAATTGTTAGGGCGTTTATTCAACAATTGCAATCGAAAAACCATCGTATCCTTTAGAGCCCACTGTTTGAATGGCTGTTGCGGACAAGCGAGGATTGTCGGCCATTAAATCGAAGCATTTTCTTACACCAACCACGCTTGGCACCGTGCTATTGGCATCTACAATGGCTCCGTCGCGAACAACATTATCACCAACAATCACCGTGCCTGAGCGAGCCAGTTTTAAGGACCAGTTCAAATATTCAGGGTTATTGGGTTTGTCTGCATCGATAAAGATAAAGTCAAATGGCTCAGTGCCTTCACTGACGAGAAGAGCAAGGGTTTCTGCTGCGGCACCAACGCGAATATCAACGATATGAGAAAGCCCCGCTTTTTCAATGTTGCTTTTGGCAACGCTTGCGTACTCAGGGTTGGCTTCGAGCGTTACGACGGTGCCGCCGTTTCCTACTGCTTGTGCCAACCAAATCGTGCTATAGCCACCCAACGTACCCAGCTCCAAAACTCTCTTGGCTTTTTGCATCTGAATGAGCAGTTTCAGCAGCTTCCCCTGATTGGGGGCCACTGCATGTTGAGGCAGGCCCGCAGCATCACTTGCTGCAAGGGCCGCATCTAATGCCGCATCTGGCGGAACAAGTTTTTCGACAAAGTAGGCATCAACTGCCGACCATTTTTCTTGACTCATGGAATCTCTCTCCGTTGGAAAATGAGGTAGCCCTAACGGTTTGCGTTACCTGCGCTGGGGCGGGCGTAGACTCTGCCTGGGAGTAGTATAAACTCGAAGTGAGGAAAATGATTGTAAATCGCGCAGACTCCCACCTGTCCAGTGCACGCGGTGTTAGGCAGTGTTGCTGGAGGGGTTCCCAGCCCATTGAAATAACCATTACGACAAATCAACTCTCAGGTACGTTTTCAGCTGTCCAATTTGATCTCATGATTGCCTCCATGTAGGACAATTTGTCATGCAGCGCCCAATCTCAAAAAGTAATACTCTCCCCATCCAAAGGGATGAGAAGCTTCTCGGGTTTGAGACCATTTACTTCAGCATATTTACGCAAGTCATCTCGTGTGACGGTGGCGTGATCGAGAGAATCCATATGTGTGGCAATGATTATACTGTTCGGAGCGGCACGATGCACTGCAAGTGTTTGCGCGGCATCCATTACGATCAGAACTCGATCGCCCCACGTGGCTCCACAGGAATGGGTAATGATGATATCGGGTTGAGTCAACCGAATAACGTCCGCAACTGCTTCGCACCAGATGGTATCTCCGGCCCAATAGACGGTTGGCTCGTTCTCAGAACGAAAAACAAAGCCAGAAGCATTGCCCATCTCCTTCAGAACCTCGCCCGTGCCGTGCTGGCAAGGTGTCCGGGTGATTGTGATCCCCTGCCAATTCACTGTACTGATGACGGGGATAACATTATAAAATCCTTTCGACTCGATGGTGGATTTGTCCTCTATCTGGCAGAGAATGGACAGGTCTTTGGGAAGCAAATCCTGTGCGACAGGATCAAAATGATCTGAATGCAAGTGGGAGACGAGTGTCATCTCAATGCCTGCGATCACATCAAGAGGGGAACAAGGCAGATCTATCAACGGATTAGGCGAGGCTCCTGTGAAAGATGGCCTTGTATGTTTGGGGGCAAAGTAAGGATCAATGATAAAGTTCTTTTGAGCGTAGGTAAATCGTAATGTCGCACTTCGAATTAATTGAATTTGCATATACTGTTCTTTCGCCTTTTAAGATGAACTGCCCAACGGTTTGCATTGACCTGCGCTGGGGCATGGACCTGACTCATCCATCCAGCCAGAAAACTGCTTGACTGCGGCATGCTTTGTTACCCGCTGTCTTTGGATTAAAGAGTTATAGCTCTCTAATTTCACTGGTTTCAAAGAGTTTTTGAAAAAACTCTTTTGATTTATCTGTTTCGAATGAAAAGCCTCCTAATACTATTACATAAACAAAAACACAAGCTCCAAAAAACAAAAAAAACGGAGAGTCTGTGATGCTTGTAGAAGCAGGTTCTACAAAATATATGACAAGAGAGAATAAACCTATAATACAAATGAAGATAATTATTTGTAATGTGCTCAAAAGCGGTAATCGCATTGAAATATGAATTGATGAACCATTAACTTCAGTATGAATGTTGCCTTTGATTATTGGCTTTCCTGGGTTTCTATAAGTAATAGTCGGTGAGATTTCGAAATATGAGCCTTCGATTTTACCTTCGTAAGGTTTTTCGCCCCTCTGAAAAACGCCCCAAGGACGTTCAGCCTGAACAACATTCTCTAGGCGTTTACGAACTTCTTGACTATCAAGACGAGTATTTATTTGGATGCGCTTATATAGTAGAGCACTCATTTCATGGTTTCCTAGAT